>NZ_NVEC01000002.1 GCF_002571225.1 Bacillus sp. AFS059628
TAAAGTTTCACTTTATAATACAGGTAAGAGTAGAAGTTAGAATTGTCGCATTTTATCGAAAATAAAGTTATAATAAAGGCAGAGTAGAGAAATTTAGGGGGTCTGAACATGTTTCAAGTACAAAAAGAATTAGGAAGCCATGAAGCGGTAATCGTTGCCTTATTTGAAGAAGAAAAAACGAGTAGTTTTGTACAAGAACTGGACAAAGCGTTTGAAGGGCAATTACAAGTTTTACTAGCAGAGAAAGAACTTTCTACGAAGAAGAAAGCTATTTCGAAAGTACATAGTTTAGGAAAAACAAATGTGAAACGTTATTACTTCGTTGGTTTAGGTAAGAAAGATTCTTATACGACAGAAACGTTACGTGCGGCTCTTGGTAAGGCGTTTAAAACGTTACAAGCAGCAAAAGTACAAGATGCAGCAATCTTACTTGATTCTTTCGTAACAGAAAAACTAGACGCAATTGATGTAGCTCACATTGCAGCAGAAGTACAAAATCTTGGTACATATGAGTTAGAAACGTATAAATCAGATAAAAAGGATCGTGTGGAGTTAGAGAAGTTCACGGCTATTACAGCGGAAGATGCACAAGAAATTGAAGCTGCATTAACAGTTGGCTACGTACATGGACATGCAACAAATTCAGCTCGTACACTTGTAAATATGCCGCCAAACGTATTAACAGCGACGAAGCTTGCTGAGTATGCTGTTGAGTTAGCGGAGAAGTATGATATGGATTATAAAGTTCTTGAGAAAGAAGAGATGGAAGAGCTTGGTATGGGTGCGTTACTTGCAGTAAACCAAGGTAGTGTAGAACCACCAAAAATGATCGCTCTTATTTATAAAGGAAAAGAAGAGTGGACAGATGTCATTGGATTCGTTGGAAAAGGAATCACATACGATACAGGCGGTTATTCTTTAAAACCACGTGAAGGTATGGTTGGTATGAAAGGTGATATGGGCGGGGCAGCTGCTGTGTTAGGTGCGATGGAAATTATCGGTGAACTTCGCCCAGAGCAAAATGTGATCGCTGTTATTCCATCAACGGATAACGTTGTAAGTGGGACAGCATTTAAGCCAGACGATGTAATCACATCTATGAGTGGAAAAACAATTGAAGTATTAAATACAGATGCAGAAGGTCGCCTAGCGTTAGCTGACGGTATTACGTATGCGAAAAAATTAGGTGCAAACTATCTTATTGATGTTGCGACATTAACAGGTGGTGTAATTGTTGCACTTGGAAATCATACAACAGGCGCAATGACAAACAATGAAGAGTTGTTTGAGCAAGTGCTAGAGGCATCTATGGAAACAGATGAATCCATTTGGCAATTACCGATTTTTGATCGTGATAAAGAACGCGTGAGAAATAGTAAATTTGCTGATTTAAATAACTCACCAGGCCGCGAAGGACATGCGGTTATGGCAGGTACATTCCTAGGTGAATTCGCTGAAGATACACCTTGGGTACACTTAGACATCGCTGGAACATCTGAATCATCAGGAGCGCATGATTTAGGGCCAGCTGGTGCAACAGGTGCAATGGTGCGTACACTTGCAACACTTGTTGAACGTTTCGGAGAAGAATAAGATAATAAGAGAAGGCTGTTCCAATATTTTGGAACAGCCTTTCTTATTGATATATGTGGTGTTCCGGCCAATGTAATTTCACTTTATAAAGAAATCGTATATAACGTCCCATTTAAAGCGAATGAAGTGCGACCTGTTTCTTCAGAGACAACTAAAATAAGGGCATCGCTTTTTTCCGATAATCCAATTGCAGCTCTGTGACGTGTTCCTAGCTCAGGATCAACTTCTGTACTTTTCGTTAAAGGAAGAATATTAGCAGCTGAGACAATATGATTATTTTTTACGAGAACGGCACCGTCATGAAGAGGGTTACCTGGATAAAATATTGATTCGAGTAATGGTGCAGTTAAATGAGCGTTTAATGTCGTTCCAGTTTGAATGAAAGCTTCAAGCGTCTCGTTTCGTTCCACAACAATAAGAGCACCATGTTTTCTGGCGCTTAAATGTTGGATAGCTGTCGTAATAAAAGATGAACTTTCCGTATAAGGTGATAAATATGCTTGAATATAGTATGTAGCTGCCAATGTTTGTACATTTGCTAACATATGATGAATATCTTCCATTTTGCATAAAATACATTCGTCTTCTTTATCGATTGCGCTCCTCATAATCGATAGTTCTTTTTCAGCAATTTCAATCATTTGCTTTGTTTGTATTTTGAGCTCTTCTGACAAGCCCCATTCGCGCATAATCCTCATTCCCTTTAGTGGAGTATTTAACAATAGTGTATACAAATATTCCTAGTAAAATCCTGCTAGATTTTATAAAATATTGAGATACAACATGTTTTTTTCATATAATAAAGGTATGACGAGCGAGAGGAGAGAGAAGAATGAATTGGAAACAAGAATTTAGTCGCTGGCTTTCTTACGCACAATTAGATGCAGAATTAAAAGAACAGCTAGAAAATATGAAGCAAGATGAGAAGAAAATTGAGGATAGCTTTTATAAAAATCTAGAGTTTGGCACAGGTGGTATGCGTGGTGAACTTGGTGCTGGTACGAACCGTTTAAACGTATATACAGTTCGTAAAGCAACAAAAGGATTAGCAAGCTTTATCGAAAAGTTAGGTGAGGAAGCGAAAAAACGCGGTGTTGTTGTAGCGTATGATTCTCGTCATAAATCACCTGAGTTCGCAATGGAAGTAGCTGCTACACTTGGTGCACACGGTATTACAACATATGTGTTTGAAAGCTTACGTCCAACGCCAGTGCTTTCTTTCGCAGTTCGTCATTTACATACAGTGAGTGGAATCGTTCTTACGGCAAGCCATAATCCACCAGAATATAACGGTTACAAAGTATACGGTGAAGATGGCGGGCAGTTGCCTCCAAAAGAAGCTGATGAGTTAATTAGCTACGTAAACGCAGTAGAAGACGAGTTAACAGTTGAGGTTGCTAATGTGGAGCAATTAAAAGCTGACGGTTTATTACATATTATTGGACAAGAAGTAGATGATGCATATGCTGCAGAATTGAACAATGTCATCATTAATAAAGAAATGGTGGAAAAGGCCGGCAAAGACTTAAAAATAGTCTTTACACCATTACACGGAACATCAAATCTTTCTGTACGCCGTGGTTTAAAAGAAGTTGGATTTACAGATGTAACAGTTGTAAAAGAGCAAGAGTTACCAGATCCAAACTTCTCTACAGTAAAATCACCGAACCCAGAAGAGCACGCAGCGTTTGAGTATGCAATTCGTGACGGTGAAAAGGTAGGGGCGGATGTATTAATCGCAACAGATCCTGACGCAGACCGCCTTGGTGTAGCAGTGCGTAATCATAATGGTGAGTTCCAAGTATTAACAGGAAACCAAACAGGTGCATTAATGCTTGATTATTTACTATCACAAAAGAAAGAAAACGGAACGCTTCCAGAGAACGGTGTCGTATTAAAAACAATCGTAACGTCTGAAATCGGCCGTACCATCGCGAAAGCATACGGTTTAGATACAATTGATACGTTAACTGGGTTTAAATTTATCGGTGAGAAAATTAGACAGTATGAAGAAAGCGGACAATATGAATTCCAATTCGGTTATGAGGAAAGCTATGGTTATTTAATCCGCCCATTCTGCCGTGATAAAGATGCAGTACAATCTGTCCTATTCGCATGTGAAGTAGCTGCATACTACAAATCACAAGGGAAAACGTTATATGACGGTCTATTAGAAGTATTTGAGAAGTACGGCTTCTTCCGTGAAGACCTTGTATCGTTAACGCTAAAAGGAAAAGATGGAGCGGAAAAAATCCAAGAGATGATGGCAACGTTCCGTGAAAATCCTCCGAAAGAAGTAGCGGGTTTAACAGTCGTGGCAGTTGAAGACTATAAAGCAAGCATCGTTACATCTTTACAAGATGGACATAAAGAAGAGATTCACTTACCGAAATCAAATGTGTTAAAATATCAATTAGAGGATGGTTCATGGTTCTGCCTACGTCCATCTGGAACTGAACCGAAGATTAAGTTCTACTTTGGTGTAAAAGATAGTTCTTTACAAAATAGTGAACAAAAGTTACTTACTATTAAAGAAGACATTATGAATCGTTTATAATACAAAGTAATTTTAAGTAGTAAGGAACAAAAGGGAGCGAAATCTCCCTTTTGTTTTATGTAGGAAATGATTGCTATTGATTCCGACAGGAGAGAGGGTATTTTGTGATGAAAAAAGTAAGAAAAGCGATAATCCCAGCAGCTGGATTAGGAACACGTTTTTTACCAGCAACGAAAGCAATGCCGAAAGAAATGTTACCGATAGTAGATAAACCAACGATCCAATACATTGTAGAAGAAGCAGTGAAATCGGGTATCGAAGATATTATTATCGTTACTGGTAAAACAAAGCGTTCTATCGAAGATCATTTTGATAACGCATTTGAACTAGAACAAAACTTATTGGAGAAGAAAAAATATGAGTTGCTTGAAAAAGTACAAGCTTCTTCAAAAATGGTAGATATTCATTACATCCGTCAAAAAGAACCGAAAGGGCTAGGACATGCTGTTTGGTGTGCACGTAAATTCATTGGCGATGAGCCGTTTGCAGTGTTACTAGGTGATGATATTGTCCAAGCTGAGAAACCATGTTTACGTCAATTAATGGATGAGTATGAAAAAACACTTTCTTCTGTTATTGGTGTACAAACTGTTCCAGAGTCGGAAACACATCGCTATGGAATTATCGATCCATTAGAACAAGAAGGTCGTCGTTACCAAGTTCGCAATTTCGTTGAGAAGCCAGCGCAAGGTACAGCACCTTCAAACTTAGCGATTATGGGACGTTACATTTTAACGCCTGAAATCTTTATGTTCTTAGAACAGCAACATGTCGGTGCTGGTGGTGAAATTCAGTTAACAGATGCAATCCAAAGCTTAAATGAAATCCAACGTGTATTTGCTTACGATTTCGAAGGAAAGCGCTACGATGTAGGTGAAAAGCTAGGATTCGTTCAAACGACAATCGAAATGGCCCTGCAACACCCAGAATTACGTGATGACATGGTTGCAATGATGAAGAAAATTTTAGAAGAACAAGCGAATCAAGAGTCTTAATATAGTGATATAATCCTCTTTTGGATGAGCGGTAAGGAACGTATTTACTGCTTCCTCTAAAGGGGATTTTTTTTGAGAAAAAAAGACACTCTAGAGAGAGTGTCTTTACTTTTGATCAATAGGCTTTAGCTCATCAGCTTTAGATTTAATTTCATCAGTAATAGCGATATTAATATTTCCAGCTGCTTTTTTGTATTCTTGAATCAATGCATTAACGTTTTGATTAAATGAAATTAAGCTACCACTTGGAGATTGGGCTTGTTCGTTAAGTGCAGTGATAATCCCATATATTTTTTTATATTCTTCGTAGGTTTCTTTATACTTATTAGGCTGTTCTTTTGCAGCTTCAGAGACTAACTTTAAATCATTTCCCATATTGCTATAAAATGTATCAACGGTTGTAATCATTTCGTCAATTTCTGTTCTCTTAGAACTTAGTGCATTATTGAAGTCCTGTCTTTTATCTATTGCACTTGACCATGTAGTTGAATACTCGGATAACACGTAAGATGCTGCGTATTTAAAGGTGTTTATATTATTATAAAAGGATGCTGCTGCAACTAAGTAATTAGCTTCTTTTTTCTTTTGGGCTTGAAGAGCTTGATACTCCTCTTCCATATTTGTTACTTTTGTTATCGTAAAGAGAAGAACGATGACGGATGTAACTGTTGTTAGAAATAGTATTAAAGATGTTATTAAAGATTTTTTTGCTGGTAATTTTCGTACTTTCTTAATTAACCCAATAACAATAAAGATTAAAGCCGCGCATAAACTAACTATAGTAAGAATTAAAAAGAAAAATGATAGGCCGTTTCCAAGGGTATAAGACATTCCTAACTCACTATTTCCGTATAATTTGTAACTAATGCTCATACCTAGTATGAAAAATAAAAATAATACTCCGGCACTTACTTTAATAAGTGTATTTTTTGATAGATTCACTGATTTTCCTCCAAAACATTGTTCTGATTAGATGTGCAAAATATATGATTTGCTGAATTAGCATAACAAAAATCATTTTCAATATGTGTCGTATATTGTCGAAAAAACAAAAAGAGTTATCTTAACATAGTAAGATAACTCTTTTTCTTATGAAATCGTCGAATGAGAATGCTGATAAGCAGAACGACGCACAGCATAGTATAT
Organism: Bacillus sp. AFS059628; assembly: GCF_002571225.1. Taxonomy (GTDB): domain Bacteria; phylum Bacillota; class Bacilli; order Bacillales; family Bacillaceae_G; genus Bacillus_A. The sequence continues at coordinate 6,292 of NZ_NVEC01000002.1, forward strand.
GCGAGGTGCGATAATAGCACCGATAATTGTAAATGCAATATCTTTTACTGCGAACCACATCATAATCATCCAAGCAGCTTTATAGCTTATATTACCACCCATAAAGAGATTGACTGCCCCGTACATGTAAGTAGTACCGATAATATAAGTTAAAATGATTCCTGTGAAAGAGGCAATTGCAAATGTACGAAATGTTGGTTTTTCCTTTTGTTCTACGAGTTTTCCTGATACGTAAGCAACGATAATAAATGCGATAATAAAGCCACCAGTAGGATCTAAAAGTGCTCCAAATCCAGCTTTGAAGTTAGCGAAGATTGGTGCACCTGCTACTCCAACTAGCATGTAAACAGTCATTGATAATGCACCAAGTCTACTTCCGAGAAGAAGCCCTGCTAAAATTGCGAAAAATGGTTGCATAGATAATGGGATGCCCGCTACTTGCAGGAATGGTGCCCAAGATACAATATTTGCACCAATGGCCATAAGAGCAACGAACATGGCAGCTAATGCTAAATCTAAAACATGAAATCTCCTCATAATGTTAACCTCCTGTTGTTTTTAGGTTAACATTATCGTAGCGAAAATATTTACTTGTTGTCAATTAAAATATTTTGATAAGAAGGCTTCAAATACTCTCTTAACAACGTATACGGAATACGAAATTGTGGAATGCCGCTTGAATACGGCGCAATTTCATATAAAGGGAAATAGATGACGAGATTGTTCGGCTCTAAAAAGAAGTGAAACTTTTTCGCGCTCATGACCTTTTCAGTTGCATCGGGAAAATAAATGCTTTCATTTTGTTTAATTTGTCTTACAATCTCAGCGCGTATTACTTCTTTATATTTATCTTTTTGTTGAAATAAATCATCTAAGCGTAGTAACTTTTTTTCTTTTAAATCAAATGTATTTGCCTTCCACGTATAAAGACCGTGTGCACCACCTGTATATTGATAGTAATTCAAATATAGGCTGAGAAAAGGTGGTTTATTTAAGGAGACTTTATAATCAACATTCGCCACATATGGATGAAATGGTGTACTAGATCCTTCTGTTTCTTTATAATATTTTTTTGCGTCTTTTTCTAATCTGGTTTTAAATTTGTCAGTAGATTTTTTGTAATAGAAATTGAGCTTATTTTGAAATTTAGAATCAGAAAAGTTATGAAATGAAGGTCTATTAATTTGATATTCTATATAAGGTTTCTTACCTTTTTGCGTTACAGTCTGAACATCGATTGTCAGGTTAGATGCTTTGGCTGCTAGTGCACAATTTGGTACAATAGTCAGCAAGGAGAACATAAGCAGTAATATACAAAATTTCTGTTTCATTTAGGTGAAACCTCCTTATTTAAGTGTTATAAGTAGTTTGAAAATAAATAGGTAAAATTATACATTTAATTAGAGTAGGAGAAGGGGGAAACGATATGGCAAAAACTTTAATGGATTCACTTGGAATTGAGTTGTTAGAGATGACAGAAGATAAGGTGGTTGCTACGATGCCTGTTGATGAGCGTACGCATCAGCCATTTGGATTTTTACACGGTGGTGCTTCTGTTGCATTAGCAGAAACAGTAGCAAGTGTCGGTTCTTACAATTTAATTGATCAAGAAAAATGCATCTGTTTCGGTCTAGAAATTAATGCAAATCACATTCGCTCAAAGAAAGATGGAATTGTAACAGCGATTGGAACACCGATACATAGAGGACATTCAACGATGGTTTGGGATGTACGTATCATTGATGAGAATGACGATTTATTATGTATTTCAAGATGTACAGTAGCAATTAAAGAAAAACGTGAAAAGTAAAAAAGAGGCGGCTCTCATGAGCTGCCTCTTTTTCTTATAATTAGAACTGGATTTTCTTCTCTAAGAAACCTTTTAATTCGCTAATTGGCATACGAACTTGTTCCATTGTGTCACGGTCACGTACTGTAACAGCTTTGTCTTCAACTGAGTCGAAGTCGTAAGTGATACAGAAAGGTGTACCGATTTCGTCTTGACGACGGTAACGTTTACCGATAGAACCAGTTTCATCAAAGTCTACCATGAAGTCTTTAGCTAATTCTGCGAATACTTCAGTAGCACCTTCAGATAGCTTTTTAGATAATGGTAAGATCGCTGCTTTGTATGGTGCTAAAGCAGGGTGGAAACGAAGAACTGTACGAGAATCGTTTTCTAATTGCTCTTCTTCATATGCATCACATAAGAATGCTAATGTTACGCGGTCAGCACCTAAAGATGGCTCGATGCAGTACGGTACATAACGCTCATTCGTTTGTGGATCAATATAGTTAAAGTCTTCGTTAGAGTGTTCCATGTGACGTTTTAAATCGAAGTCTGTACGAGATGCAACACCCCATAGTTCGCCCCAACCGAATGGGAATTTGAATTCAATATCAGTTGTTGCATTACTGTAGTGAGATAATTCTTCTTCACCGTGGTCACGAAGACGCATGCTTTCTTCAGTCATACCAAGTGAAAGTAACCAGTTCTTACAAGTTTCACGCCAGAATGCGAACCATTCTAAATCTTCACCAGGCTTACAGAAGAATTCAAGTTCCATTTGTTCGAATTCACGTGTACGGAATGTGAAGTTACCAGGTGTGATTTCGTTACGGAAGCTCTTACCGATTTGGCCAATACCAAATGGAAGTTTTTTACGCATAGAGCGTTGTACGTTTTTAAAGTTTACGAAAATACCTTGTGCTGTTTCAGGACGAAGGAAGATTTCATTTGTGCTAGACTCTGTAACACCTTGGAATGTTTTGAACATTAAGTTGAACTGACGGATTTCAGTGAATTCTTCACTACCGCAATCAGGACATTTTACTTCATGTTCTTTCATTAAGTTAGCCATTTGGTCGAAAGTAAGACCGTCAACAACCATTTCGATGCCTTTTGCATCTAATGCATCTTCAATTAATTTGTCAGCACGGTGACGCGCTTTACATTTTTTACAGTCGATCATTGGATCGTTGAAGTTACCAACGTGACCAGAAGCGATCCAAGTTTTTGGGTTCATTAAAATAGCTGCGTCTAAACCAACGTTGTATGGAGATTCTTGAATGAATTTTTTCCACCAAGCTTTTTTAACGTTATTTTTTAATTCGATTCCAAGTGGACCGTAATCCCAAGTGTTTGCAAGACCACCGTAAATTTCAGAACCAGGGAAAACAAAACCGCGATGTTTCGCTAAGTTTACTACTTGTTCCATTGAATACATAATAAAATCCTCCTTTTGAAAGTTAACGTATTGGCGATGACGTGCTCAGATGCTAGTGAAACGAGCGGTATATGCTTTGAAAAACATAAAAAAACGCTCATCCCAAGGCTTAATTGCCTAGGGACGAGCGTTTGCCCGCGGTTCCACCCTAGTTGATACACAAAAGGTGCATCCACTTTATCACGTATTGCTCGAGACTGCCGTTTCCTTGCAGCTTCAGGCTTTCACTATCCCTGAATCGCTTTTTGTGCAAGTACTTATAAGTCCGTCATCGCTACTTATATTAATAATAATGAACATATTCTAACACGTTCTTTTTTAAATCTCAATAGAGGAACGTGTCTATCTATGATAGAGTCTCGCCTATTTTTTCGTTATTTATTCCGTAATTTTCTTTAATATGCTTAATTGCCTCACGTTTACTAAGCGGGGCAAGCTCGTTATTTTGCACGTATTCCCATACTACATCGGGGTTTGTTTTTGCATATTCGCGAAGGACCCAGCCAATCGCTTTTTGAATGAAAAATTCGTTGGAAGAATGTAGTTGTCCAATAATCCAGAAAAGAAGTTCTTCATCCATCTTTTGTTTGTATTTTAGTTGGAATAAAATAGCGGCGCGTTGTAACCATATATTATCTGATGTAATCCATTTCGGAATATAGGCAGAAATTAATTCCGGGCGTTGTAAAAAGATATTACCTAAAAAGGTAGGGACGATGCTATCAACAGTATCCCACCAAGACTTTGTGACAATGAGTTCTTCTAAGAAGGGGATATGAGTTTCGTTTATATGCTTTTTATATTTTTGCATAATATCAAGTGCGGTCGCTTGAAATTCACGTTCTGGTAAATCCCAAAGCTCACGTATGATAACTTGGAAGTCTTTTGAATCTGGGAGAGTATGTATTTGAATAACGTCTTTTAATAACTGTCTTCTCTCGGGAGTTTGAATACCGAGAAACGGGAAGTGATTTTTCATATAACGTGCCATCGGTTCTGCTTTTTCCGGATTTTTGTGAGCTATGAAATGTTCTTGTAGTGCTTTTACAAATGGATGCATCAGTTGTTCTCCTCTCTAATTATCTTACTCCTATTATTATACAGAGAGTTTGGTTGAATTTTAAAACATAACTTGTAAAGTAATGAAATATGTTGAGAGTAGAGAGGAGAGGATAAGATGGAAGATCAAGGTTTACTAGCAGGTTTCTTTGCTCTTAGTTTTGCGTTTATTCTTGTTGTATTGATTTGGGCAGTTATTGCGTATTTGTTAACGGCTTTTGCACTATATACGATGGCGAAAAATGATGGTGCAACGGATGGTGCTCTTGCATTTATTCCTTTTTTAAATAGTAAAGTATGGGGTGATTTAGCGAAAGACAAATTACCAGATTTCTTGAAAGAAGAAGCAGGATGGAAAGTATTTGGCATATATGTCGCATGTTTCATCTTTAACTTCGTACCAATTCTAAGTATATTAGCAACGGCTGTATCGATTGTGCTGTCTATTTATCTTATCTATGCAATTTTAGATAGGTACGGAACGAACTCTATATTATTTACAATTATTCATACAATCACATTTTCGGTTTTCTTACCGATTCACTTATTTATTATTCGGAATGAGCCGGTAAGGTATAACGAGTAAGTTTATTTTAAATATGTGTAATGAAAAAAGCGCTCTGATTATTAGAGCGCTTTTTCTACTACATAAGGTAGCGTACATAAATATAAATATGAGAAATGATTAATGAAACGATCATAATTGGGAAACCGACTTTTAGGAAGTCCATGTAGCTAAACTTATGTCCTTCGCGGCTTGCGATACCTGCAACAATTACGTTAGCAGAAGCCCCGATTAATGTTCCGTTTCCACCTAAACAAGCACCTAATGCTAATGCCCACCATAATACGTCGATTTGTGCGTCAGAAGGTGATAATCCTAGCCCAACTGCCATATCGTTAATAAGTGGGATCATTGTTGCAACGAATGGAATGTTATCAATTGTTGCCGAGGCGATACCAGATACCCATAAAATAAGGATAGATGCGTAAGAAATGTCTCCGCCCGTTATGCCAATTACTTTTTGAGCTAACATTTTAATAAGACCGATATCGATAAGTCCTCCAACGAGTACGAATAGTCCTGCGAAGAAGAAGATTGTTACCCACTCAACGCTTGCGAATACCTCTTCAATTTCATGTTCTTTCACACCGATTAACATAAGTACAGTAGCACCAGTTAAAGCGATGATAGCTGCATCAACATGGAAAATAGAATGAGTCATGAAACCTACAATTGTAAGTCCAAGTACTGTTAAAGATTTTTTCATTAATACTGGATCTTTAATATATTGCTTTTCATCTAAACTCATTAATTTCTTAACTTGTACAGGATCAGCAATTAATTGTTTACGATACATGAAGTAAAGGATTGTCGCTGTCACACCAATAATAATAATTACGATAGGTGCTAAGTTGAATAAGAATGCATTGAAATCTAAATGCTTATTTGCAGAACCAATCATAATGTTAGGTGGATCACCAATTAATGTTGCTGTTCCTCCAATGTTTGAAAAAATAATTTCAGAAAGTAAATAAGGAACAGGATTTACTTGCAGTATGCGCGTAATAGATAAAGTAACTGGAACAACAAGAAGTACAGTTGTAACGTTATCTAAAAATGCGGAACCAAGCGCAGTAAGTAAGGAAAGGGAAATTAAAATTTTAATTGGATTTCCTTGCGCTCCTTTTGCTGCTTTAATGGCAACGTATTGGAAGACACCCGATTTACTCGTAATGTTCACCAAAATCATCATACCGATGAGTAGCGTAATCGTCCCCCATTCAATATGTTTCGTAAAGGCGTTGTGTAAATCAACGACCCCCATAATTACCATGAGTGCTGCGCCAAGAAGTGCGATGACAGCGCGATTGATTTTTTCAGAAATAATAATGGCATATGTAATTAAAAAGACTGCGATAGCAAAATAATACTGCCAGTTTGCGAGCTCTTGCGTTGTTTCGTGCAAAACTCTCATCTCCTTTCATTCACTTTTCTTAGTGTGTCAAAAATTAACTAGATGAAACACACATAACGTCATTATAAAGTAGAAAAAAGGAGGATGTAAATGAAAGGGTTTATTTTGTCATATTTTCTGCATCGGTCATTTTTTCTTATTTTTAAAAATATTTGCGGGTATTTGACATATATATAAGATACATCCAATCTGAATATTTAAAATGGAATTAGCATTCGAGCTTGTTCGTGTAGGAGTGTCAAATAGAAAGGAATGACAAAGATGATAAGGAAGGGATCGTATGGATGAACAACAATTTTTATTTTTGGATTTTGAGTTTACGATGCCCCAGCACAGAAAAAAACCAAAAGGATTTTTCCCGGAAATTATTGAGGTAGGACTCGTTTCGGTTGTCGGCTGTAAAGTAGAAGACACATATTCAGCTCATGTTAGGCCGAAAACGTTTCCTTCATTAACGGATCGATGTAAGAAATTTTTAGGGATTAAACAAGAAGCTGTAGATAAAGGAATTTCGTTTCCAGAACTCGTTGAAAAACTTGCAGAATATGAAAAGAGATGTAAACCAACCATTGTTACGTGGGGAAATATGGATATGAAAGTGTTGAAGCATAATTGTGAAATAGCAGGAGTCGACTTTCCGTTCTTAGGGCAGTGTCGTGATTTATCAATGGAGTATAAGAAGTTTTTTGGGGAGAGAAATCAAACAGGATTGTGGAAAGCAATTGAGGCGTATGGAAAAGTAGGGACAGGTAAGCATCATTGTGCGCTAGATGATGCAATGACGACGTATAATATTTTTAAATTAGTAGAAAAAGATAAGGAGTATTTAGTAAAACCGGCACCTCCAACATTAGGAGAACTCGTTGATTTTTCAAAAGTATTAAAGAAAGTGAGTACACAGTAACGACCAAATTGCACAGTATGTAATTTGGTCGTTTTGTTTTTTTAAAGTTTGTAGTCTTTTTTTAACTGCTCTAATGTTTCTAGACTACGAACCGCAAAAGGTGAATCATCTTCAGAAAATGAATTCATTTGAGTTTCTAATGCTAATTTGAGTGACTCTGTATACTCTGGAATTTCTCCCTCATATTTCTTCACCATTTGCTCTGGAATATTTGTCTGTTCACGGAAAGCTAAAGCGCGTCTTTCATGGAAAAATGGTACGTCTGCTTGTTTTACGTTATGTAAGTCACCTTGCACTGGATGTTTTAAAACAGCTAATACTTTTACGACGTAACTGCCAGGGCGGCTATTTGTAACTTCGCCAATGTATTTTCCAGTTTTATAAATACCAGTAACGATTTCGCCAATTTCAAATGTTTCTCTCATATTTTTCACCTCAAGTTTATAGTAAGGAAAGTAGGAGAAGGAGTCAAAGAAATCATTCGCTTTCGGAACGACCCCTTGAGAATATGAATCGGTTCAACTATAATTTAAAATAATATAACAGAAAATTCTGATGATTTTTGAATCCTATAATAAGGAGTGTTCCGTATGATGCCTTTATATTTTCCGGAAGATAAAACAGAATATATTATTCCAGGGATTGTTTGTGTTCTATTCATCATTGGTGCGGTTGCCACGTGGCGTATGTTCATTCGTGTATCAAAACGAGAAGCAGATCGATTACAGAAAGTTGAAGAAAAGCTGTTAGCTGAGAAGAAACAGTAACTCATTTTTGTATGTTTCCCTCTATGCTCGGACAATCTAAGGGCAGAATGTATTTTGGAGGGAATAAAATGAAAAAACGGCTTTTTTTCAGTTGTTGTTTAATATTTCTGATGGCAGGTTGTGACCAAGGAAAGCCGAAAGAAATTGACGTGAAATTACATAATGCTTCAGGCGATGAAGTTGGAACTGCGAAAGTAGTGCAGCAAACAAGCGGAGTGAAAATTAAGATTAAAGGGGAAGGGTTCACACCTGGCCCGCACGGCATACATGTACACGAAATTGGTGAGTGTAAAGCGCCACGATTTGAATCATCTGGGAATCATTTTAATCCTGATAATAAAAAGCATGGACTCCTTAATCCGAAGGGTGCAGAAAACGGTGATTTACCAAATGTAATTGCAGACGGTTCTGGGAAAATTAAAGCAGAAATCGATGCGCCGCACATAACGCTTGAAGAAGGAAAAACGACGATTCATAGAAAAGATGGAGCGTCTATTATTATTACAGAAAACGCTGATGATGGTATGACACAACCGACAGGTAAATCGGGTGATCGAATTGCTTGTGGTGTTATTGTAAAAAAAGCGTCGGATATGAAGAAAAAGTAAAAGCTACCGTGCGCGGTAGCTTTTTTGTTAAATGACGATAGTGGCAACTATAAAGAAAACGTATGGCGCAGTCTATTTAAAATTTCTTCTAAAACAGATCTTGGACAGCCGATGTTAATTCGAATATGTTCTTCGCCGCCTAATCCGTATTTCTCACCAGGCTCAACGATGATTTTCCCTTTTTCCTCAAGCAATGTGGTGCGTTCGTCTTGAGAAAGTTGTAGGCGAGAGCAATCAATCCATAACAAAAAGCTACCTTCTGGCTTTGTTACAGAAAGAGCAGGTATGTGATCTTTAATATATTTACAAGCAAATTGAGCATTATCTTCTATATATAATCGAATTTCATTTAGCCAATCGTTACATTCTGTATAAGCACTTTGCATCGCTGTATAGGCGAATGTATTTAATCCGTGGAAACCTTGTCTATGTTGGATAGATGTAAAGGTGTGACGGAGTTTTTCGTTTGGAATGATAATAATCGATGCTTGTAATCCAGCGATATTAAATGTTTTACTCGGAGCCATACAAGTAATTGTGCGCGCTGCTAATTCTTCTGATAAGGAAGCAAACGGTGTATGTGTATGATCTGCGTAAATAATATCGGAATGAATTTCATCCGCGACAACAATTACATTATATTTCGTACATAACGCGCCAAGCTGTGTGAGTTCCTCTTTTGACCAAACACGCCCGATTGGATTATGAGGGCTACAAAGAAGCATAAGTTTGACGCCTTGTTGGAATTGCTTTTCTAAATGCTTGAAGTCTATTGCATATGTATCATTTTGTTTCTGTAATGGACTCACGCATAATTGTCTATTGTTTGTTGTAACCATTTCGAAAAATGGGGGATAAATAGGTGGTTGTACGAGAACGGATTCATTTTCCTTTGTGAAGGCCTGTATGCTCGTACTAAGAGCTGGGACGATTCCCGCGCTAAAGACAATCCATTCTTTTTGAATATCCCAGTTGTATTGTTTTTTTGTCCAGTTACAAATAATATCTCCAATATTTTCTGGAGGAAGTGTATAGCCGAAAATAGGATGTTCAATACGTTTCTTTAAAGCAGTTTGAATTGGTTGTGGTACTTCAAAATCCATGTCAGCAATCCAAGCATGGATAAGTTCTTCGTTTTTATATGTATCCCATTTTGTACTATGAGTTCCACGGCGATTGACTGTTTTATGAAATAGTTGCATAGGTTTGCCCCCTTCTTCTGTAAAACCGTTAAGTTATGAAAGTTCTCTCTCTTCTTATAGAATAGCTGATGTGATAGGATAAAGAAAAGTATTAAAAAGTGAAAAGGCGGGAAGCGAATGGGTACATATGAAAAGATGATAGAGGTTGTGAAGAATTGGGATCCGTTTCAAATGGGACCGGAGTTTTATGAAACAGAAGCGAGCGATGTTGTGAACGTCGCAAGTGTGTTTGATGATCCAAAATACATCGCAAAGAAGATTCAACATATATACTTTATGTCTTTTGAGGAAGTACCTGCGCTTGAGAAATGTGAGAAGTTAGCTGTGGAATTACTTGTAATAAAAGAAGGTGGAAGTTGTTCATTGTAGGCTGTCGGGATTTCCGACAGCCTTTTATCCCGCGTTAACGGACAGTAAAACTCCCACCTCAAAATTCAGTTGGAGCAAAGAAGTTAGGTGGGAGTCGGGCTGTCCGTAAACGTCCGATTGGTGAGGGCTGATTAAAGTTTCACTTTATAATTATTGCGCAGAAAAAGCGATAATTTCTTCATAAACACGTTCAGGTTTTTCTTCAGGTAGTAAATGCCCTGTATTTTCGTAAGAAATAAATTTTGAATTCGGTAAATCTTTGTGTAGACGATGACCTACATGTACAGGGACGACGCGATCTTTTTCACCCCAGATGAGTAGCGTAGGTGTTTCGATTTTTTGTAATTCAGTTGAAGATAAATCACCTTCACGATCTCGTATCATACGAGTTAAAGCGGGGAATATACGGTTGTCGTAAAAAGGAGCGGAGTAACCTTCCTTCATTTCATCATCAATTAATGAGTGATCATGAACGACATTCATTAAATTATGAACGATCCCGCGCCGGATAATCCAGTTCTTTACGTACAAATGAAAGAACGGTAAATAAGAAGAATATAGCAAAGGCAAAGCTGCACGTGCTAAATAGCTAGAGCTGCATAGTAAAATTGTCTTTGAGATTAATTCAGGACGTATACGGTTTACATAAAGAGAAATTTGCCCACCCATAGAATGCCCAACTAATACAATATTGGAGAGAGATAAGTGTTCAATTAAGTCGATAATAACCGTTGCTAAGTTGTGATAAGAATACTTAAATAGATGAGACTTATCACTTTTTCCGAACGGTGGTAAATCAAGAGCTAGTACTGTTCCTTCCTTCGATAGTAAAGGGATAAGACGGCGGTAGCTGAATGAGGAAGATAAAAAGCCGTGAACGAGTACGAAAGTAGGACGTTCTGTTTTATTGTCATGTTCATACAATTCGTAATGAACAGTAGTGCCGCGAGTGGAAAAAGTGAAATAAGGACAAGCATATTCGTGATTCATTTTTTGTCACTCCATTGATTTTTGTTCATATCATCTCCAAGGCAGAAAAAAATATGTTAACAAAAAAAGGCAAGATGACGATGTCATCTTGCCTTTCACTTATTCATTATTATGCGCGAACAATATTAGACGGTGTTTTTCCTTGTAATCCAGCGACTAAATTTTCAGCGGCTGTCATAGCCATTTGCCGCCTAGTTTTTAATGTTGCAGATCCGATGTGCGGTAAAGTCACAACATTTTGTAAGGATAAGAGCGGATTGTCTTTTTGAATCGGCTCTTGTGTAAAAGTATCGATGCCTGCTGCAAAGATTTTCTTTTCTGTTAAGGCATCGATTAACGCTTCTTCATCTACTGTTTTCCCGCGAGAAGCATTAATGAAGATGGCTGTTTCTTTCATTAATGAAAATTCCTTTTCTCCGATAAGATGATACGTTTCGTCTGTTAATGGAGTAAGAAGAACAATAAAGTCAGATTGCTTTAGAAGCGTCTGTAAATCACAATATGTAGCATCAAATTTTTGCTCTGCTTCTTCTTTACGACGACGGTTATAATATAGAACATCCATATCAAATCCGAATTTTGCTCGTTTTGCAACGGCTTCGCCAATTCTGCCCATTCCGATAATACCGATTGTACTATGGTGTACATCCAGCCCGAAGTGCTCTTTTCCAATTTCGGCATTCCATTCACCATTTTTTACGTAGGAGTCAAGTTCGCAAACACGGCGACCGGCAGATAACATAAGAGCGAAAACGAGGTCAGCTACTGTATCATCTAATACGTATGGTGTATTCGTTCCGATGACATTGCGTTTTTCCATCGCTTGTAAATCAAAATTATCGTAACCGACAGAAATGTTGCTCACTACTTTTAAGTTAGGAGCTGCCTCTAATAATTCTTCATTAATAGCAGATCCAAAATTTAATAAACCATCTTTATCTTGTATGTTCTCTAATAGGACATCACGAGGTACCTTCTCATTTTTCTCCCACTTTTCATAATCACAGTGTTCTGATAAATATTTTTCTACAAATGTTGGAACTGGTTCGGCAATATAAACTTTTGGTTTCACGGTTCCATCCCCTTTCGCTTTATCATGCATTTTTCCGCTGATTAAAGTTTCACTTTCCGCCGCTTTAACGAGCAGTAAGCCTCCCGCTGAGACAAAGAAGTGAGGTGGGAGATCCATTGCTCGTAAAAACCCGATTGGTGCGGGCTAATAATCCATGGGGTGAACCTTTCCATGGATTAAAGTTTCACTTTATTTTGACATAATTCACTAAAAAAATCTTCTTTTCAAACTGGAAAGGGTATTTGTATAATTTAGACACAAACGAAAAGGAAGGGTGATTTATATGGTGACAGAAAAGGAATTAGAATTATTAGCTTGTCTTGAAAAAAGTAGTCGATTAACTGTAGATACATTAGCGAAGCTATTAAATATAGAAGTAGAAGAAGTAAAGAAAATGGTTGAAAAATTAGAAGCGGAAAAGATTATCGTGGATTATGTAACACATATCGATTGGACGAAGGTAAAGGAACATACAGGTTTAACGGCGATGATCGATGTGAAAGTTACGCCAAAGCACGGCGTTGGGTTCGATGCGGTTGCTGAACAAATTTATCGCTACTCAGAAGTAAAGTCTGTGTATTTAATGTCAGGGACATACGACCTTTCTATTACATTAGAAGGAAAGACAATGGGAGAAGTAGCAATGTTTGTTTCTGAGAAATTAGCAACAATTGAATCTGTCGTTTCTACAACAACGCATTTCATTTTGAAGAAGTATAAGCATGAGGGAATTATTTATGAAAAAAACGATGATGATAAGCGAATTGTGGTGACACCATGAAGCAATTTGAACTATCTAGAGCAGCAGAATCGTTACAACCATCAGGTATTCGAAAGTTTTTCGATTTAGCAGCAAATATGAAAGGTGTGATTTCTCTTGGCGTAGGAGAGCCTGACTTCGTTACACCTTGGAATGTGAGGCAAGCGTGTATCCGTTCTTTAGAACAAGGATATACGTCCTATACAGCAAATGCAGGATTATTGGAGCTCCGTCAAGAAATAGCAAAGTATCTAAAAAAACAATTTGCAGTATCTTATGATCCAAACGATGAAATCATTGTTACAGTTGGAGCGAGTCAGGCGTTAGATATAGCGATGCGCGCCATTATAAATCCTGATGATGAAGTACTCATTATTGAACCAAGTTTCGTTTCTTATGCACCGCTCGTAACATTAGCTGGAGGAGTTCCAGTTCCGGTGGCGACTACTCTAGAAAATGAGTTTAAGGTACAACCAGAACAAATTGAAGCAGCTATTACAGCGAAAACAAAGGCGATTTTACTTTGTTCACCCAATAATCCAACAGGTACGATGTTAAATAAATTCGAGCTGGGAGAAATAGCATTGATTGTTGAGAAGTACAATTTAATCGTATTATCTGATGAAATTTATGCAGAGCTTGTATACGACGAAGTATATACAAGTTTCGCGAGTATTAAAAATATGCGCGAGCACACGATTTTAATTTCAGGATTTTCAAAAGGATTTGCGATGACAGGATGGCGCCTCGGTATGATTGCAGCTCCTGTTCACTTTTCAGAATTAATGCTCAAAATTCACCAATATTCTATGATGTGTGCCCCGACGATGTCTCAGTTCGCAGCACTTGAAGCGTTACGTGCGGGAAATGATGAAGTAATTCGAATGAGAGATAGTTATAAGAAACGACGTAATTTTATGACGACATCTTTCAATGAAATGGGATTAACATGTCATGTGCCGGGCGGAGCGTTTTATGTCTTTCCTTCCATATCTTCAACTGGACTATCTTCGGCGGAATTTGCAGAACAGTTATTACTAGAAGAAAAAGTGGCTGTTGTACCTGGAAGTGTATTTGGCGAAAGTGGTGAAGGATTTATTCGTTGTTCATATGCAACATCGCTTGAACAGCTTATGGAAGCAATGAAGAGAATGGAACGGTTTATAGAGAATAAAAAAAGGACAAAACACAATACGTTTTGTCCATAAAAGGGGGGGAATACTAGAAAGCCATGTGTTAGTATTCTATCCTAATATTGGAGAATTATACTTACTTAAGGAAATTTTTTCATGAATTTTGAATGAGCTCTGTCATAGTGGTATAATTTACTAATATAAGGTATGCGTATCCTTTGTAGCTTTCCTTAGGGTACGTATTAACTAATCGGATATTTAACAATAAATCATCTGCTTTGCTATCTACAATTGTAGAGAAAATGGTAAACGTATGGGAGTGTTTCATATGTCAGAACAATATACAACAGGAGTGGTTGTAACAGGGAAAGTGACTGGGATTCAAGATTACGGTGCATTTGTAGCGTTAGATGCAGAAACACAAGGACTTGTGCATATATCTGAAATTACAAATGGATATGTAAAGGATATTCATGACTTTTTAAAAGTCGGCGATACAGTAGAAGTAAAAGTACTTTCAATTGATGAAGAACACAGAAAAATGAGTTTATCGTTAAAAGCGGCGAAAAGAAAACAAGGACGGATTCTTATACCGAATCCATCTAAGGACGGATTTAATACACTGCGAGAAAAGCTAACAGAATGGATTGAAGAGTCCGAGTTAACAAAGTAAAAGAGGAACGCATATGAGCGTTCCTCTTTTACTTTTTCTTATGATATATATTTGCAAATATGATTGCATGCAATCATATTCGTATGTCGGAGGTGAAGTAAGGACATACTGACTAGCGAATTTCGTTCGTTTCTGGGTGAGTGCCAAGATTTTCTGATGGTTTAAAGAGTAAACCAAGATTGATAAGCCCAGAAATACCGACGATGCCGTAAATAATACGTGAAAGAGCTGAGTTTTGTCCACCGAAAATGGCTGCCACTAAGTCAAACTGGAAGAACCCGATTAGTCCCCAGTTCACAGCGCCAATTACAGTAAAGACTAATGCGATACGTTGTAGTGTACTCATGAAAAAGCCCCCCCTTAATTGTGAAGCATGAGCAAGCGATGAGTTAATTAACTCTTTTATAGAATGGTGTAGTTATGTTGTTTTTATACATAAAAAATATAAGAAAAAGGATGTATATACATCTATACCTAAAAATGCGAATTTTTATGCAAAAAATGAACTTTTTCTAAAAAATATATATTGGTTACGTTTACAATGTTTGAATCGCTTGATTTACAACTTCAGTTTCGCTAAAGTGAATACAGAAATACATATCCATAATTGGAGGGAAAAAGATGAGTACACATGTAACGTTCGACTATTCTAAAGCGTTATCCTTCATCGGTGAACATGAAATCACTTATTTACGTGATGCAGTGAAAGTAACACATCACGCAATTCACGAAAAAACTGGAGCTGGGAACGATTTCCTTGGGTGGGTAGACCTTCCGCTTCAATATGACAAAGAAGAATTTGCTCGCATTCAAAAATGCGCAGAAAAAATTAAAAATGACTCTGACATTTTACTTGTTGTAGGTATCGGTGGTTCTTACTTAGGAGCACGTGCAGCAATCGAAATGTTAAATCATTCTTTCTACAACACACTTTCTAAAGAACAACGTAAAACTCCACAAGTGCTATTTGTTGGACAAAACATTAGCTCCACTTACATGAAAGATTTAATGGACGTATTAGAAGGTAAAGACTTCTCTATTAACGTTATTTCCAAATCAGGTACAACAACAGAGCCTGCACTAGCATTCCGTATTTTCCGTAAGTTATTAGAAGAAAAGTATGGAAAAGAAGAAGCTCGCAAACGTATTTATGCAACGACGGATAAAGCGCGTGGTGCATTAAAAACATTAGCTGATAACGAAGGTTATGAAACATTTGTTATTCCAGATGATGTTGGAGGACGTTTCTCTGTATTAACGCCAGTTGGTTTATTACCAATCGCAGTTAGTGGCTTAAATATTGAAGAGATGATGCAAGGTGCAGCTGCTGGTCATGGTGACTTCAGTGCATCAGAACTAGAAGAAAACCCAGCTTACCAATATGCGGTAGTTCGTAATGCGTTATACAATAAAGGAAAAACAATTGAAATGCTTGTTAACTATGAGCCAGCACTTCAATACTTCGCTGAATGGTGGAAACAGTTATTTGGTGAAAGTGAAGGAAAAGATCAAAAAGGTATTTTCCCATCTTCAGCTAACTTCTCAACTGACTTACACTCATTAGGTCAATATGTTCAGGAAGGTCGTCGTGACTTATTTGAAACAGTTCTGAAAGTAGGGAAATCTACACATGAACTAACAATCGAATCAGAAGAAAATGATTTAGATGGATTAAACTACCTTGCTGGTGAAACTGTAGACTTCGTAAACACAAAAGCATACGAAGGTACATTACTTGCACATAGCGATGGTGGAGTACCGAACTTAATCGTAAATATCCCTGAATTAAATGAGTACACATTCGGTTACCTTGTATACTTCTTCGAAAAAGCATGTGCGATGAGCGGCTACTTATTAGGCGTAAATCCATTTGACCAACCAGGAGTAGAAGCATACAAGAAAAACATGTTTGCTTTACTTGGTAAACCAGGATTTGAAGAGTTAAAAGCAGAATTAGAAGAGCGTTTAAAATAATAAAAAGCGACCGGATTCCGGTCGCTTTTTATTATTTCATCGAAAAGTCCATCAGTATATTCAAACTAGAGTGGGTATGCTAAAGAAAAAGTCTAGGAGGGATGGGCTTGATTCAAATTCAATCAAATTTAGAAGGACGTACATATGCGTTATATAAGTTAGAAGAGATAATGAAGCCACTTGGATATAGCATTGGTGGTAATTGGGATTATGATAAAGGATGCTTTGATTATAAGATCGATGAAGAAGATGGCTATCAATTTCTGCGAGTGCCATTTACAGCAGTAGATGGAGAGTTAGATGTACCTGGTGTAATCGTTCGTCTTGGAACGCCGTATATTCTTTCGCACGTATATCAAGACGAACTAGATGATCATGTAAATACGTTAACAGCCGGAACGAGCGGAATAGATCAATTTGCTGAGCCGAAAGATCCAGATGGAGAAGTGAAAAGAAAATATATCAATATCGGGAAAGTGCTCATGCAGGAACTAGAAAAACATTTTCTTAATGGTGAATAACAATGAGTATGTCGCTTTCAATGAGAACAAAGGAATGGACTGGATTAATCATATATTGTTCGTCGCGCTTTATACCTAGTAAGAGAATGTTTTGCTTTAAAAGAGTATAGCTGCAATTTGCAAATGTTTGTCCGGCGCAGGACGGAGGAAGCTCCATTAGTTGTAATTTATTATCAGAGATTTCATTGTAAAGTGAGAATAGTACGCCTGAAATGGAAGGGAATAAAAGTGAAGCGGTAATTACATAGCTCGTTAGTTTATTTCCTTCTATAATTTCTGATGCACCAGCTCTCGTTGCATTTTGTATTTGTTCAGAAGTAAGAAGTTCAGCGATGCAGTGAATGTTTGGGTTGAGCCCCTTTGCAGTTAAAATGTTTAAAATGGATTGTGTATCTGCTAGGCTTTCATTTTTTTCTTTATCAGCTGTTATTAATATAGTGTGAGCTGTTGTAATATTAGCCTTTAATAACGTTTGATCATGGTGGGGGCAACCCTTTATAAATTCTAAATGATGAAATGGTTTTGGAAGTAAAGAAAGTGTTTCATCAATTAAAACGATATCAAGGTTTGGTTGTAAAACGTGCATTTGTTGTACAACATGTTTTGCCCGTTCGTTCCAGCCAACAATAATCATATGACCGTTAGAAGTTGCAGCTTCTTCTCCTTTAATTTTCATATATTGTTTATTAATCATTTCAGTAGCGAACAACACCATATAATAAGAACAAAATCCGGTTCCTAATAAAATAATCCCCATACCGATAAGTTTGCCCATCGTTGTATGTGGGGCAAAGTCACCGTAGCCAACGGTGAAAATGGTAACGATTGACCACCAAACTCCATCAAACCATGTAGTGAAGTGGAATGGTTCTAATCTATGTATAAGAAAGCCAGAAAAAGCGGTAAGTACAATGATAAAACAGATTAAACGAAAAATAATGGAATCACGAAATGTATCTACTAAATTTGGACGGGATTTCAAACTCTTATTCCTCCTTACTTTGCAGGACTACATTCATTGTTACCATTATAGAAAAAAGAAAAACTCTCTAATTGAAAAGAGAGTTTTTTTACGTTACATACTTTCCACTTCAGTTTGTTGAACACTTTCAAGATGCTGAAGGGCGTAATAAACATCAGCAGTATGGCTTTTTTGATCGATACACAATTTCAAATGTAAATAGTGTGAGCCATTCTCCAATGTTTTGAGCTTCATATTCTTAACCTTTATATCCATTTCTTTTATTTCTTCAATTACAATTGGAATATTGTCCATATTTCGTACAACAAGTTTTACTGCAATATCGCGCTGGCGAAATGATCTTGGTCCTATAAATTTCATTGTTAATGGTATAAGTTCAACACTAATCATAAGGAAACACATCCCGAAAATTGCTTCTATATAGAATCCGGCTCCAACAGCAATACCGATACCGGAAGCGCCCCAAATCATAGCGGCAGTCGTTAATCCTGCAATACTATCATTTCCTCTACGTAAAATAACACCGGCACCTAAAAAACCAATTCCTGATACAATTTGAGCGGCAAGTCGAAGTGGGTCCATATTCATATGATCGGTATGTGGTAAATTGTAAGCCGCTTTAATAGAAACAATCGTCAGGAGGCAACTAATGATAGAAATAACTAAACAAGTTTTTAAACCAAGTGGTTTCCGTTTTAATTCGCGCTCTAAACCGATGGCGAATCCTAAAATAGCCGAGAGACCTAGTTTAATTAATAAATCGGTATAGTCCATATGTATTCCTCCTTGTATGATATGGTATATGAATAAAACATTTATTATAGAAAGAAATGTTTTTGGGTAGAGTGACTTTATATAGAATATATGTAGGAATCTCTTAGAAATGAAAGGGATATTTCGTTTAAGTATATGATATTAAAAAAGAAATGTAGTTAATTTAAAAAAAGTTTTCAAAAGGTGTTGCATTTCATTTTTCACCATGATATATTAATAAGCGTCGCTGATGCGAAAACGCAGAAAACGACAAAAAAAGAAATTGAAAAACTTAGTTGACATCGAAAAACGAAGATGTTAACATAAGGGAGTCGCAAATGAGCGACCCATTAGCTCTTTGAAAACTGAACGAAACAAACAACGTGAAACGTCAATTTTTAT
>NZ_NVEC01000030.1 GCF_002571225.1 Bacillus sp. AFS059628
ATGGGCTATAGCCAAGCGGTAAGGCAACGGACTTTGACTCCGTCATGCGCTGGTTCGAATCCAGCTAGCCCAGCCATTTTGCGGAAGTAGTTCAGTGGTAGAATACAACCTTGCCAAGGTTGGGGTCGCGGGTTCGAATCCCGTCTTCCGCTCCAATAAAATTTCATATGGCGGCATAGCCAAGTGGTAAGGCAGAGGTCTGCAAAACCTTTATCACCGGTTCAAATCCGGTTGCCGCCTTTTCTTTTGTGCCGATGTGGCGGAATTGGCAGACGCGCACGACTCAAAATCGTGTTCCTTCGGGAGTGTCGGTTCGACCCCGACCATCGGTATCACGAACGGCGTAATAAAAAATCTCTATACAATTAGTATAGAGATTTTTTTGTTTTTTTTCGCGTGACAAAAAGTGTGCGGTGAGTAAACTAAGAAATATTAAAAGGATAAGAACAAACATTCATTTTTATCTTTTTAATTCCGGTATTCTATACAATATTCTCTTTGAGCACTCTAGAGAGAATTTCTCCACCCCGGTGACATGAAATTAAATCCGACACCACCAGTAGATATTAGTACATTATCACCGGTTAAGTTTGTAATTTCTAAAAACCTCTTTTCAAACTCTGCTTTGTTGTACTTGTACATAGTTGAGTGGCACGCCCACATGTGCGTTGAAGTACTCAACCAGTCTCCTAATTCCTTTAATTCAGGAAACGACTCAAATTGAATTGGTGCATCTAATTTCATGAATCTCACTTGATAGATAGTTGGGTTTAGCTTTTCTCCTATTCCTTTAAGAGTATGTGTGTTTTTTTCGTTTGCATGTGTCATAATTCTCCCCCATTTCCCCTTCGAATTTTTCCCTATTTTTATTATACAACAATAGAAAGAAAATATGGGAATATTATGGAAGTCGGTATCGGCGATATAAAAAAGGCTCTAACATTTCTGTTAGAGCCTTTTTGTTAAATTATACTATGTGCTTCTAAAATTCGTAATAAACGTAGGAATTCATGTATAATATAACTTGTCGAAAGAACAAAATGATAGTGATTTATATTATGTCTGTAATATGAATTAAAGATGAACTTTTTATATTTCTTTTAAAAATGTGTTGAATACACATTATATTTCATATTAATATTTTTATGTAGATTTAAAACGGGAAAGAGAGTGGAAAGTATGGGTCGTAAATGGAATAATATTAAGGATAAAAAAGCATCAAAAGATGCAAATACTAGCCGTATATACGCGAAATTTGGACGTGAAATTTATGTGGCAGCAAAACAAGGCGAGCCAGATCCAGAATCAAACCAAGCGCTTAGAGTTGTATTAGAACGTGCGAAAACATACAATGTTCCAAGAACAATTATCGATCGTGCAGTTGAAAAAGCAAAAGGCGGTTCAGAAGAAAATTATGATGAGCTTCGTTATGAAGGATTCGGACCAAATGGATCTATGGTCATTGTAGATACACTTACGAATAACGTAAACCGTACTGCAGCAGATGTACGAGCTGCATTTAGCAAAAACGGTGGTAACATGGGTGTAAACGGTTCTGTAGCTTACATGTTTGATGCGACAGCTGTTATCGGCCTTGAAGGGAAAACATCAGATGAAGTTCTTGAAATTTTAATGGAAGCAGACGTGGATGCACGTGACATTCTTGAAGAAGAAGATGCTGTTATCGTGTATGCTGAGCCTGACCAATTCCATGCAGTACAATCTGCACTTAAAGATGCTGGTGTTGAAGAATTCACAGTTGCTGAATTAACAATGCTTGCACAAAGTGATGTAACACTTCCTGAAGATGCACAAGCGCAATTTGAAAAAATGGTTGATGCATTAGAAGATCTAGAAGATGTGCAACAAGTTTACCACAACGTAGACTTAGGAGAATAATACGATAGATAGAAGCCCCTTTCGTTTTAACGGATAGGGGCTTCTTTGTATGAATTTAATTAAGGTGATGAATGAGTAAAGGTATTTTGTTGTAGACAGGGAATATGCTTATACGGATATGTGAAATATTCATTATTGCTAGGAGGCTTAATATGGAACATAAAACACCAAAGCATATCGTTGCTGTAGCAGGTTATTTAATAAATGAAAAAGACGAAGTGTTATTAGCTAAAGTACATTGGCGATCGGATACGTGGGAGTTGCCAGGAGGACAGGTAGAAGAAGGAGAAGCGCTCGATCAAGCTGTTTGTAGGGAAATAAAAGAGGAAACAGGATTAACGGTGAAGCCTATCGGTATTACAGGAGTTTATTATAATGCTTCCATGCACATTCTAGCTGTTGTTTTTAAAGTGGCATACGTGAGCGGTGAAATACAAATTCAGCCTGAAGAAATACAAGAAGCTAAATTTGTTGCTTTAAACGAAGAGAACATAGATGAGTACATAACGCGTCCTCATATGAAATCCAGAACGCTTGATGCGATGAGAGCAACACATTGTATTCCTTACGAAACGTGGGAGGTGCAGCCGTATCATTTAATAGGTAGGTTGTAAAGAAAAGGGTAGCTGGTTTGAGATACAATCAAATCACTACTCTTTTTTGTATACTGTTTAAGAAAAAGGTCAAAATAATAATAGGGCTAGTATTGATTTTAAGAACGTTTGTTCTGTATAATATATGATATATTGTATACATTTAGATTACTAGATACTTACAAATATATATATTTGTAGATGATATAATGAAAATAGGTTGCTTTAATAGAGAAGCCTTAAACCTTACTTTGTTATTGGTTATTCTTGTTTTGACATAATCTATATTCAATATTTCAGATGAATAGTAGATAAAATAAGACTGTGATACAATACTTTTTTATACCTTACAATGATGTAAGGTACGTGTAAGAGAAATCGATGGGATGTTTTTTTACAACAAGGTATTCTTAAAGTAAGGGTTATACGCTGTGTGGAAAAGAGGTGTTCAAGGTGAAAGAACGAGTATTATCTAGGGTGAACTATCATCAAAAAGTTGCATTAAATCCAATAACTAAATTCTTTTATAAAGCCATTATATTATTATTATTGTTAAGTTGTACGTTATTATTCGTTGGAAATGTGATGATTGAGCAAAGTGATATTAGTAAATTACATGTACCGGCTAAGCTAGAGGTGCCAGAATCATTGACACATGCATTTATTGCGACAGAAGATAAAAGGTTTTATCATCATAACGGTTTAGATTATATAGCGATTGTCAGAGCGTCTGTCGAGAATATAAAAGCTGGTGGTGTTGTGCAAGGTGGAAGTACAATTACACAACAGTTATCCAAAAATGCTTTTTTAACAAATGAACGTACATTTTCTCGTAAGTGGAAAGAGATTTTCTATACGAAAAAGATTGAACGTACATTTACGAAGGATGAAATTTTAAAATTGTATGTAAGCAATATTTATTACGGAGAAGGAGCATGGGGAATTGAAAAAGCGGCAAACCTTTACTTTGGTAAAAAGGTAAGTCAATTAACGCTAGCTGAAAGTGCGATGATGGCTGCTGTAGTAAAGGCACCTGCTTATTACTCACCGGCACAAAATTATGATAAGGCTGTAGAGAGACGAAATGTTGTTTTGAGACTGATGGAGAAAGAAGGCTATATCAATCATGATGAGTATGTGCAAGCAGTTAGTGAGAAGTTAGTAATTCGTCATGATATAAAAACAGAGCAGTCGATGTTAAATAGTGCTCGTGAAAAAGCAGTAAGCTAAAGGAAGTTCCTACATAGGAGCTTCCTTTTTTTGAATAAATTGTGACAAATTGTGACACAATATCGTCACAATTATTGTATTTTTGTAATTTATGTGAGCGTGTTCATTGCGTGACGTATATAAGTGTTGATATTATGTGTATTGTGTACAATGCTGTATACAGAATATGAATTTAAAGAGGAATGTATATGAAATCAAATAAACTCATGGCTCTTGGTATCGTTTTTTCTATCGCAGTATTGATTGTAATCGGAACAATTGCGTATAGCATCATAAATGACAAAAAAGATAAAGGGAATGAGATGTTTGCTTATTCCACACAACAATCTTTAGGGAAAGATGATGCCCCAGTTAAGGTAGTTGAATTTGGAGACTTCAAATGTCCTGCTTGTCGTACTTGGGATGTAACAGTATTACCACGATTAAAAGAAGAGTATATCGATAAAGGCAAAGTGCAGTTATACTTTATTAACTTCCCATTTATCGGAAAAGACTCTGATTTAGGTGCAGCGGCTGGTGAAGCAATTTATAAACAAGATAAAGATTCATTCTGGACTTTCTATGATGAGATTTATCAAAGTCAAAAGAAAGATACGGAAGAGTGGATTACAGAAGAATTGCTTCTTAATATTGTGAAAGAGAAACTTCCGAAAGTTGATGTAGCGCAATTTAAGAAAGATTTACACAGTAAAGAAATAAAAGAAAAAGTACGTAAAGATTCAGATCGTGCTCAAAAATTAAAAGTTCAAGGTGCTCCTTCAGTATATGTAAACGGGAATCTTGCAAATCCTGATTTCGATAGTATGAAGAAGGCGATTGATAAAGAATTGAAAAAGTGATGAGTATCTCATCACTTTTTCGACTTTTTTCGATAAAATTCTTGCTTCCGCTTTTTGTACATGCTATACTACTTTACATAAGTTATTCTAATATCTTATATTTATTTCATATTTGCGGGTGTAGTTTAGTGGTAAAACAAGAGCCTTCCAAGCTCTGGTCGAGAGTTCGATTCTCTTCACCCGCTCCAAATTTTATTAAATGTTTTTCTATAAATTGTGATCAACGCAGTGTTTCGTTTCCGAGATAAACGAGGCATTGCGTTTTTTAATGTTTGGAAAACATAATTGTATGCGAAAATAGAAGTAAAGAATAGTATTCCGAAAGTGAATTGCTAACCAATAGATCGTTACATAAAAGATGGATTCATCTGAGGAGGCGATTAGGAATGGATTTTGAACAATTAAAGCAAGATGTAATTGCGTATAGTAAAACGATTGGTATAGATAAAATAGGCTTTGCTAGTGCTTCACCATTTGAAGAATTAAAGCAGCGGTTAATCCAGCAGCAACAATTAAATTATCAATCTGGATTTGAAGAGCCTGATATAGAAAAAAGAACGAACCCGCAGCTTCTACTACCTGGTGCAAAATCAATTATTGCGATTGCATTAGCGTATCCTTCAAAATTAAAAAATGCACCATTAAGTAAGCGAGGAGAACGCCGTGGTATTTTTTGTCGTGCCTCTTGGGGACAAGATTACCACCTTGTTTTACGGGATCGTTTGCAAAAATTAGAAGCATATTTAATTGAAAAACTTCCCGATATAGAAGTTAAGTCAATGGTTGATACGGGTGAATTAAGTGATCGAGCTGTTTCGGAGCGTGCCGGTATTGGATGGAGCGGTAAGAACTGTGCCATTATTACACCTGAATTTGGTTCATATGTATATTTAGGAGAAATGATTACGAATGTTCCCTTTCCACCAGATCAGCCGATAGAAGATCAATGTGGGAGCTGTACAAAATGTATTGATGTTTGTCCTACAGGTGCTTTAGTACAAGGAGGACAGTTAGATTCGAAGAAATGTATTGCATTTTTAACACAGACGAAAGGATTTTTGCCTGAAGAGTACCGCGACAAAATAGGAAATCGTATTTATGGATGTGATACATGTCAGACTGTTTGTCCGAAAAATAAAGGGAAGGATTTTCATAATCATCCTGAGATGGAACCAGATCCTGAGTTAGTTAAGCCGTTATTAACACCACTTTTAACAATTAGCAATCGTGATTTTAAAGAGAAATATGGAATTATGTCTGGTTCATGGAGAGGAAAAAAGCCGTTGCAACGAAATGCAATTTTGGCACTTGCACATTTTAAAGAGGCATCAGCAATTCCTGATTTAATTGGTGTGATGAAAGATGATCCAAGACCAGTACTTCGCGGAACTGCAGCATGGGCACTTGGGAAAATTGGTGGAGATGGCGTGGGTGAAGCTATTGAAAAAGCGATGCAACGTGAGAAAGATGAAGAGGTTCTCCATGAAATGAATCGAGGACTTGAATTGTTAGCGCAGAAAAAAGAGTAGATAATATCTCCCTTTGTCATATTGTAATATGGGAGGGAGACGAAATGGTTGTAAAAATAAATATTGAAAAGCAAGTACAACAATTTTTAGCATATATAACAGAGAAACGAACAAATGTAGACGGTATTGCTGAAGATTTATTACAAATAGCACAGAGAAAGAAACAATTATTTCAAAAGCGTAATGCAGAGATAGTGAAAGCAACTGCGGATGTTTCTTTCATGAGACAATTAAATAATAGCAATCATCAAGAAATTGATTATCAAATACATTTTAAATATTTAATTAAGCATAAAGAATTATTTTATATCGAAGAGGAACAACTAAAACGAAGAGTTTGTTTAAATAATAGCCAGGTAATAGGTGATTATGCTATTGAGGTGCCAGAAGCAGTTGGAATGAGTGAGACATTAGAAAGGGAAGTTACAAAAGAGAAGTACGGTTCTTATCAGTACAATCGTTTAGAAGCAGTTAAATATGCAGAGCGTTGGTGGGATGATCGAAACCCTGTATATCGAAATTTCCCTGATAATTGTACGAATTTTATTTCGCAATGTCTTCATACTGGAGAAGTACCAATGAATGGATATCCTAATATTCGCAAAGGATGGTGGCAAAGGGAGAATCAGTGGAGTTGGAGCTGGGCTGTCGCACACTCTTTTTATTGGTATTTGTCAGGTGCTACAACAGGGCTTCGAGCTGAAGCTGTTGAAAGGCCAGAGGACCTTATTCTTGGTGATGTCATCGCTTATGATTTCGAGGATGATGGTAGGTGGAATCATACGACGATTGTAGTAGCAAAAGACGCAGATGGTATGCCGCTTGTAAATGCACATTCAGCGAATAGTCGTCGGCGTTATTGGAATTATGAAGATTCTAGTAAATATACACCACAAATGAAATATAAATTCTTTCATATTATTAATGGGTAGAGATTTTTCGTTCAAGTGGTATAATACTTAGTAGACAAAAAACAGAGGTGAATATCGCGTGGGAGTACATGTTGTTTTATATCAACCAGAAATTCCAGCAAATACAGGGAATATTGCTCGTACTTGTGCAGCAACTGGAACAGAATTACATTTGATTAGACCGCTTGGATTTTCAACGGATGATAAAATGTTAAAGCGTGCAGGATTAGATTATTGGCAGCACGTGAAAATTACGTATTATGATTCAATTGAAGAGTTTTATGAGAAAAATAAAGACGGTGAGTTCTTCTATTTAACAAAGTATGGTGAGAAAGCTCATACAGCGTTTGATTATAGTAAACGTGAGAAGGATTACTACTTTGTATTTGGAAGAGAAACAAACGGCTTACCAGCTAATGTAATCGAAGAAAATTTCGATCATTGTTTACGTATTCCAATGACTGATAAAGTGCGTTCATTAAATTTATCTAATACAGCAGCTATTTTAATTTATGAAGCGTTCCGTCAACAAAATTATCCAGGATTAGATTTAGAAATTGTTTATTAAAAGTCGCCATTATGGCGACTTTTTTTCTAAAAATAAAAATAATATGTGATCATACATTTAAAAAAGGGTACATATTCATATAGAATGGGGATATATGAATAAAAATAGATTAGACGGGTTGAGATAAATATGAAGGAACGATATAGTAATCAAAATACCTTTTTAAGTATGATAGATATGGATTTAATAAGAAGAGGATTATTACATGCTATTCAAGATTTAGTATTTATTGTGAAAGTTATGGATGATGAAATCTTTACATATATTTATGTAAATAAGATAGGTATGGATTATGCGAAGCTAAGCGAAGAGTGTTATGGAAAAACGTTCGCTGAAGTATTGCCGAAAGATACGGCGGAAATATTGCAAGTGCAATATGCAAAAGTGGCGAGCGAAGCGAAAGCACATACCTTTTGTGATGTAGTTAGTTTACCAACTGGTAATGTACATTATGAATCTTCACTTAATCCTGTATTTGATGAAGAAGGAGTATGTCAGTTTATTATTTGTATTACGAGGGATATTACAGCTCAAATTGAGGAGAAGGTTGAAATAGAGGAAAAACAAATGTTATTTAAGTCATTACTAGAATATAATAATGACTCCATTATATCTATAGATTCTATAGGTAGAATTACATACGCGAATCCAGCAACGTATGAAATATTTGGATATCGATATGAAGAATTGAACAATAAATTTATTTTTGAATTTATTAATAAAGAATATGAAAAAGATTTTCAAATTATATTTAAAGGATCCATGCAAGGAAAAGCGAAGCAAATTGTTTCAAAGAAATATGTTCATAAAGAAGGGTACGAGCTCTATATTTCTTTGAGAACTATTCCAATTATTGTGAACGGTGAAATTATTGGGATATATATTGTTACGAGGGATGTTACAAGGCAAGTATTAAATGAGATGAGAACGGAATATTTAGCTTATTATGACCAGTTAACAGGATTAATGAATAGAATTTCATGTACAAATAAGTTAAATGATTTTTTAAATGAGAAGATAGATTTTGCGTTTATCTTTATAGATTTAGATGAATTTCATCTTATTAATGATACTTTTGGGCATAAAGAAGGAGATAAAGTATTACAAAAAGTGACAGAATGTTTAAGCAGTATCCAAATAGGCGGTATGCACTTATTTAGAGAACACGATGATCAATTTGTTATGTTAATAGAAAATATAACGAAAGAACATGTAGAGGTAGTAGCAAAAAGCATATTAAAAAAAATCAGTGAACATTTTGTAATCGAGGAAGAGGACGTATATTTAAGTGCGTCAATCGGAATTGTAATGGCTCCAACAGATGGAGAAGATGAAAAAATATTATTCCAAAGGGTTGATGCTGCCCTGGAAAAAGCGAAAGAAAAAGGAAAAGGGTATTATCATTTTTATTGTAATGGATCAGATTGTGAGCGTGAAAAAAGATTTATAATAGAAAACCAATTACATCGTGCTATAGAAAAAAATGAATTCTTCTTGCATTATCAGCCGCAAATTAATATTGAAAAGACAAAAATAGCTAGCATGGAAGCTTTAATAAGGTGGAAAAATAAAGAATTAGGATTTGTCTCTCCTAATCAATTTATTCCGCTGGCAGAAAGAACAGGTTTTATCATTAAGCTTGATGAATGGGTAGTAAATGAAGTGTGTAAGCAAATACGTGAATGGTTAAATAAAGGATATGAAGTTGTCCCGATTGCAGTTAATATTTCAGCCAGACACTTTCGCTCTATTACATTAATAGAGATGATTACACGAGCTTTACATAAGTACAATGTACCAGCTCATTTATTAGCAATAGAGGTTACAGAAGGAGCCCTTATACATAAAGACATATCGAAAAGAGTATTGCTGCAATTAAAAGAACAAAATTTAAAGATTCATTTAGATGATTTTGGAACGGGATATTCATCTTTAAGTTATTTAAAAACGTATCCAATTGATACTTTGAAAATTGATCGTTCTTTTATGGAAGGTATATATGTAGATGAACGCGATACGAATATTACGGCTGCGATTATTCATTTAGCTCATACTTTGGAATTGAATGTAATTGCAGAAGGAGTAGAAAAAGCGGAACAAATACAATTTTTGAAGGAAAAGAATGTGAAGTTTGTACAAGGTTATTATTATAGCAAACCACTATCAAAATGTGATGTGGAAAATATATATTATAAATAATTTATAAAAAAGGTGATGTGCTAAAAGCACATCACTTTTTTTGCGTACCAGGTTTATCATTGTAACCAGATGTAAAAATAGCTGTAAGAAATGTGAGTGATACACCTAAAATTAATAATAATTTCATACTAATATCCCTCCTATTTTTCAGTTTACGAATCTGAAATATGAATCGAAATGTATGTAATGTTCTTGGAAGAAAAGAATTTATTTAAAATGAATAGAGGTGTAAAAACTTTAATACCTATATTATACAGAATTTTCTTTGAATTTTGGAGAGAATTTTATAGCACAACTGTATATTTCATTTTGATTTAAAGAATGTTTGAGGACATCCTAGCATACCTTTTATAATAATCCGATTGAACAAGGAGATGGGGGAGGAGCTATAATGGATATTCTAAAAAAAATTGAACAGCATCGAGAAGCAGAAGAACGCTTACAATGGGAAGGTACGTTTGCGGAGTATTTAGAGCTTGTGAAGGAAAGACCATGGGTGGCTCAAACAGCACACTCTCGCATTTACAATATGATAAAAGATGCTGGAATTGAAGAAGTAGATGGTAGAAGAAAGTATAATTTCTTTAGTAATCAGCTATTTGGGTTAGAGGATGCTTTAGAGCGTCTTGTAGAGGAATATTTTCATCCATCTGCAAAACGATTAGATGTTAGAAAACGTATTTTATTATTAATGGGTCCTGTTAGTGGAGGGAAATCAACATTAGTTACGATGTTAAAACGAGGATTAGAAACATATTCACGAACAGATCGAGGAGCAATTTTTGCAATTAAAGGATGCCCAATGCACGAAGATCCGCTTCATTTAATTCCGCACCATTTACGGGATGATTTCTTTGATGAGTATGGAGTTAGAATTGAAGGGAATTTATCGCCACTCAACGTGATGCGTCTAGAACAAGAATATGGTTCAAGAATTGAGGATGTCGTTGTAGAGCGTATTTTCTTCTCGGAGGATCGTCGTACAGGGATTGGTACATTTAGCCCATCTGATCCTAAATCACAAGATATTGCCGATTTAACAGGTAGTCTGGACTTTTCAACAATTGCAGAATATGGTTCGGAATCAGATCCACGAGCATATCGTTTCGATGGAGAATTAAATAAGGCAAACCGTGGGATGATGGAATTCCAAGAGATGTTAAAATGCGACGAGAAGTTCTTATGGCATTTATTATCGCTTACGCAAGAAGGGAATTTCAAAGCGGGAAGATTTGCGCTTATTTCAGCAGATGAATTAATTGTAGCGCATACGAATGAAACGGAGTATCGTTCTTTCATAGCAAACAAGAAAAATGAAGCATTACACTCAAGAATTATTGTAATGCCTGTCCCATACAATTTACGAGTGAGTGAAGAAGAACATATTTATGAAAAAATGATTCGTGAAAGTGATGTATCTAATGTTCACATTGCACCACACACACTTCGCGTTGCAGCAATGTTTACAATTTTAACTCGTTTAAAAGATCCGAAGCGTCCGGATATTGATTTAATTAAAAAGATGCGTTTATATGATGGAGAAACGGTAGAAGGTTATAATGCGATTGATGTAGAGGAGCTGCAACGTGAATATCAAGATGAAGGCATGAGCGGTATTGATCCTCGTTATGTGATTAACCGAATTTCTTCTACAATTATTCGAAAAGAGGTACCATCTATTAATGCATTAGATGTACTTAGATCGCTAAAAGACGGGTTGGATCAGCATCCGTCAATTAGTAATGAAGATCGAGAGCGTTATATGAATTTCATCTCATTAGCAAGAAAAGAATATGATGAAATTGCGAAGAAAGAAGTACAAAAAGCATTTGTGTATTCATATGAAGAATCAGCGAAGACACTTATGGATAATTACTTAGATAACGTTGAAGCATATTGCAATAAATCAAAATTACGTGACCCATTAACAGGTGAAGAAATGAGTCCAGATGAAAAGCTAATGCGCTCAATTGAGGAGCAAATTGGAATTTCAGAAAATGCTAAGAAAGCATTCCGTGAAGAAATTTTAATTCGCATTTCTGCTTATGCGCGTAAAGGAAAACGCTTTGATTATAACTCACATGAGCGCCTTCGCGAAGCGATTCAGAAAAAACTATTTGCTGATTTAAAAGATATAGTGAAAATTACAACATCAACGAAAACACCAGACGAAAATCAGCTTAAGAAAATTAATGATGTTGTTGCACGCTTAATTGATGAGCACGGCTATAATTCTTCATCTGCGAATGAATTATTACGCTATGTAGGTAGCCTGCTAAACCGATAGTTTGATAACAAAACGCTGTCTCTTGTATTTTGCGGGACAGCGTTTTATTATCCATTCATATGTGTAAAGTGTCATACCTTGTCCAAATATAATAAATTAAGATGCAATTTTATGAATTTATTGTCAATTATTTTTGCAATATGCATATGATAGAGTAACCAACCATTCATACGAAAAAAGCCAACACAATACAATATGTTGCAAAGTGTAAATGTGTGCAACTATGCATTGTGTTTCTTTCTTATCAAAGGCTGAATGATTCTTTTCTAGTATGTGAGTGGCAAAATTTTGTTTAGGATGCTCGGAGTATTATATGAAAAACGTTATATATGTTTATGGGATGATTTTCGATGGGCAGTTACCATTCATTCTAGCTAGCACAGTATAAAACAAAATTTCTAGATTGCTGTTCATATAGGAAGACAATTACAGTAAGGAGGGAAAGAAATGGGTGAAGAAAACCAACCAAATTATACGATTTCACAGGAAAACTGGTCCCTCCATCGCAAAGGATATGACGACCAACAACGCCATCAAGAGAAAGTACAAGAGGCAATTAAAAATAATTTACCCGATCTTGTAACAGAAGAAAGCATTGTTATGTCTAATGGTAAGGATGTTGTAAAAATACCGATTCGTTCTTTAGATGAATATAAGATTAGGTACAATTATGATAAAAACAAACATGTTGGGCAAGGAAATGGTGACAGCAAAGTTGGTGATGTCGTTGCGAGAGATGGATCAGGTGGTCAAAAGCAAAAGGGACCAGGAAAAGGGCAAGGAGCAGGGGATGCGGCTGGAGAAGATTATTATGAAGCTGAAGTCTCTATTTTAGAATTAGAGCAAGCATTTTTCAAAGAATTAGAATTACCTAATTTAAAGAGAAAAGAAATGGATGAAAACCGAATTGAACATGTTGAATTTAATGATATTAGAAAAACAGGATTATGGGGCAACATCGATAAGAAAAGAACGATGATATCCGCATATAAACGAAATGCGATGCGTGGTAAAGCATCTTTCCATCCAATTCATCAAGAAGATTTAAAGTTCCGCACTTGGAATGAAGTATTAAAGCCAGATTCAAAGGCTGTTGTATTAGCGATGATGGATACGAGTGGATCGATGGGAATATGGGAGAAATATATGGCACGGAGCTTCTTTTTCTGGATGACGAGATTTCTACGCACAAAGTATGAAACAGTAGATATTGAATTTATTGCCCATCATACGGAGGCAAAAGTAGTTCCAGAGGAAGAGTTTTTCTCAAAAGGAGAAAGTGGCGGAACAATTTGTTCTTCTGTATACAAAAAAGCACTCGAGCTAATTGATAATAAATACTCACCAGACCGCTATAATATTTATCCATTCCATTTTTCAGACGGTGATAATTTAACATCAGATAATGCTAGATGTGTAAAGCTTGTTGAAGAGTTGATGAAGAAGTGTAATATGTTTGGGTATGGGGAAGTGAACCAGTACAACCGCCACAGTACACTTATGTCAGCCTATAAAAATATTAAAGATGAGAATTTCAGATATTATATTTTAAAGCAAAAAGCAGATGTATTCCACGCGATGAAGAGCTTCTTTAGAGAAGAATCAGGAGAGAAAATGGCATAACCCCTTAAAGAAGGGGTTATTTTTTTGTAAACTTTTTATTTTTCTAGTTGAAAATGAAAATGAAAATCATTATCATTTATTCGAGATATGATTACATTGAGATTTATATATTTTGGAGGAGATGTAAAGTTGAAGAAAAATAAAAGAAAACATATAAATGCGATGATTATCGCTGCGGCGTTATCACTTCCATTTGCTGCGTATTCAACACCTGCTTTAGCAGTCGTAGCAATTGAGGCTAATAAAAAGGGATATGCTTTAGAAGATGGTACATATGATGCTGTTATGAAAGCATATAAAGATAAAACGAATGAAGAGTCTATGGCAGCTGTTTATATAAAGAATCCTAAGTTAACAATTGAAAATGGAAAGAAAATCGTAACGGCAACGTTAAGTGATAGTGATTTCTTCAAATACTTGAAAACAGAGGATATTCATACTCCAGGTGTGTTCCATGATGTAAAAGTAATATCAGAAGATAAAAAGAAAAATGGAACGAAAGTGATTCAGTTTGAAGTAGGGGAATTAGGGAAAAGGTATAATATGCAAATGCATATTTATATTCCGACAATGGCCTATGATAATAAATATCAAGTGCAGTTTGAAGTGAATACTTTAAATTTAGAAAATAATGTTCCAGAAGAGAAGAAGGAAAATAATGAAGAGCAAAAGGAAGATACAAAAAATATAATAGCCGATAACCAATTGAAGCAATACATTAATAAAAATATTTTAGGGCGTAAAGATATTAATGAATCAATATCAAAGGAAGATGTATTACAAATTAAAGAATTACGTATATATTCTGGTCAAAGAATAAGTGACTTAACTGGTTTAGAATATATGTTAAATTTAGAGAAATTAACGTTACAGGAATCGAATGTAAAAGATATAGCACCTTTAAGTAATCTAAAGAAACTAAAATATCTAGATTTGTATTCAAATCAAATTGAAAATATTGAACCAATTGCTGGGCTGAATAAAATTCAATCTCTTTCTTTAAGAGATAATAAAATTATTGATTTAAATCCATTAAGTAACTTGAAAAAAGTTAGAACATTAGATTTAGTCGGTAATAAGATTGAAGATATTAAACCATTATTTACAATGGGGTCTCTAGGTAAGTTGTATTTAGCTAATAATAATATTAGCGATTTAACAGGAATTGAACAGTTAAATAAAGTAAAAGAATTATGGATTGGAAATAATAACATTACTAATCTTGAATCTATTAGTAAAATGGAGAGCCTTACTCAGCTTGAAGTGAGAGATGCAGAAATTAAAGATATTACACCGCTAGCTAAAATGAAAAACTTACAATCACTTGATTTAGAAGAGAATTATATTTCTGATGTGTCACCACTTAGTGAACTAACTACTTTATATGAACTTAATTTAAGTGCAAATGAAATTTCTGATGTAAGACCTATTCAAGAGTTTGGAAAGCGTTTTGTAGTTAAAGTTCATAGACAAAAAGTATTTTTAAATGAAGGAGTAATAAATGAAAATATTAAGATTCCTGTATATGATTTAAACGGCGAACCACTCCAAAATATTAGATGGATAAGTGAGGGGGGAACACATAATAATGGTTTTGTAAAATGGGAAAATTCTGGAGAGAAAGTATACGAGTTCAATTTAGAAACAGGTTCTTCTAAGAATAAAGTACATTTTAATGGAACAGTTATTCAAAAAATAAGTGCTAAGCAAGCAGATGTAAGTGTTATTCCAGATAAAAAACTAAGAGAGTATATTAATAAACATAGTTTAGGTAGAACAGACTTGAATACTCCTATCACGAAAGAAGATTTATTAAGGGTTAAAACATTAAAGATAATGGATGGACAGAACAATGGAATAACAGATTTATCTGGATTAGAGTATATGGAAAATTTAGAAGATCTGACATTGGAAAAGTTTGAGTTGAAAAACATAGAATTTATCTCGAATTTGAAAAACTTGAAGTCAGTGGATTTATCGAATAATAAAATAGAAAATTTAGAGCCGTTAGCTAAGTTGGAAAAGCTTGTAGTATTAAATATAAGCAACAATAACAACCAAAATATAAAACCATTATTTACATTAAATTCATTGAAGAAGTTAAATGTTTCAGCCAATAAAATTAATAATGAATCTCTTCAAGGTATACAGGAATTCAAAAATTTAGGGATACTAATAATAAACAATAATGACATTAGTAGCTTGGAAGAAATTAGTGGGATAACTAAAATGGACGAATTGGAAATTAAAGGTAATAAAATAGTGGATGTAACTCCATTAACTAAAGCTAAAGAATTAAGATTTTTAGATTTGTCAGATAATAAAATTAAAGATATAACAGTTTTTAGTTCTATGTTAGATCTTTTTAAATTAAAACTGGCTGGAAATGAAATTCGTGATATAAAACCAATTATTCAATTATCTCAGTGGATTACAATTGATCTTAGAAGACAAAAAATTATGCTAGAAGATGCTCAAGTGAATCAAGAAGTGAAAATTCCTGTTTCTGATGTGGAAGATAATCCTCTTGAGGATATTACACTGAAAAGTGAAGGCGGAACATTCAATGAAGAAGAAGGGACAGTTGTGTGGAGTACTCCAGGAGAGAAAAAATATGAGTTTGCTTTTGATGGAACGAGTTATTATGGGCTTGGCATATGGTTCAGCGGTGAAGTAACTCAAAATATTGTAGAAAAAATTGAGTCGCCGGAAACAGAAGTAGAAAAGCCGAAAGAAGAAACAAGTAAGCCAGAGGCAGAAGTAGAGAAGCCGAAAGAAGAGACAAGTAAGTCAGAAACGGAAGTAGAAAAGCCGAAAGAAGAGACAAGTAAGCCAGAAGCGGAAGTAGAAAAGTCGAAAGAAGAGGTAAGTAAGCCAGAAGCGGAAGTAGAAAAGCCGAAAGAAGAGGTAAGTAAGCCAGAAGCGGAAGTAGAAAAACCGAAAGAAGAAGTAAGCGAGCCTATAACAGAAGGTGAAAATGTAAACGAGCCAGAAGCCAATGTTGAGAAACAAACAGAAGGCTCAAATGAACTAGAAACAGCTACTGTTCAGAAAAATAAAGCGGTACAAGAACCTGCACAAGCACAAGATGTAGTGAATCAACTAGCGAAAGAAAATGTGTCAAATAAACAAGTTCATAGTAAAAAAGAAGAAAGTAAGAAATCTTTAGCAGCAACAGGTGGCCAAGAAAGTAATGTATCTCCATTTGGTGGCTTAGCATTAGTTTTATCTGCACTGAGTATGTTTGTGTTTAGAAAAAATATATTTAAAAAATAAATAACATTTTATTTTATTATATGATTTTTTAGAAGGTGTTATCATAGCGATTTCATTTTGAAATGTGCTTATGATAACGCCTTTTTATGGTAGAAGGATATGAATGGAAAAAGTGCAAATATATTA
Source organism: Bacillus sp. AFS059628 (assembly GCF_002571225.1). Classification (GTDB taxonomy): domain Bacteria; phylum Bacillota; class Bacilli; order Bacillales; family Bacillaceae_G; genus Bacillus_A. The sequence goes on from NZ_NVEC01000030.1 coordinate 17,081, forward strand.
GAGAAGGAGGAGAGGGTATGCATATTAGTTCTATGTTAAAAATTGAAGAGATTGCATTATTTATTGCAAGTATGAATAAGGATGCTATTCATCATGTTGGTTATTGTGGGGATGAGAAAAAGGAGGTGTTACATACGATTCTTCATGATTTTTCTGATATAGGATGGGAAAGATCTTTTGTTGTTACTTATGAGGACAATAAAATAATTGGTGTATTGGGATTTGATGTGGATGAAGTAAAGAAATGTGCGGAAATATGGGGACCGTTTATTAAAGCAGAGAATTGGGAAGAGGTTGCTTTACTTATGTGGAAGGAACTTATAGAAAAGGTCCCGTTTCGTATTGAGAAATTTTATGGTTTTTATCATATGGAAAATAATAATTGTGCCAACTTGATGAAGAGTGTAAATGCTAAAGAGCAAGATCGACATAGTATTTTCAGTTTAAGTAATAATATTGTGGGACAACGTATTATATATAATGTAGAAGAAGCTTTACCACAAGTATTTGAGCAGTTTATCTCTTTACACAATCATGTGTTTCCTAATACATATTACGAAGGAAATGAAATTATCGAACGTTTAAGTAATACGAATAAATTATTTGTAAGTATGAAGAATGATAAGTTAGAAGGTTATGTATATGTGGAAGTAAATCCGGAGTTTCAAGAAGCGAATATCGAATTTATTGCAACTGCTGAAGAGAGTAGAGGAAAAGGTATTGGTGAGTGTCTGTTACGAGCTGCAATTTGGTATATTTTTTCTTTTCAAGGGATGAGAGAGATAGAACTATGTTTGAATACGAATAATGAAGGGGCTATGAAATTGTACAAGAAAGTAGGTTTTGAAGAGAAAGCCTGTTTACAACACTATATAATAGAGTAAAAACCCCATTCATATGAAAATGATATTTCATATGAATGGGGTTTATTAATCTACTTTTTTCCTCATTCATCATGGATTTAGAAATAATTTGAGGTGCCAATCGTTACATAACCTTTTTTATTTTTTTCGGAACTTCTTTCGTTTGCAAATTAACGTCTTCTTTTCGTAGCTCTTTAAAGAGTGAGGTAACCATAAGGACGACTACGATAGAAAATGGTAGTGCTGCGATTATAGCTGCAATTTGCAGTGCATTTAATCCTCCAGCTTGTAATAAAATAGCTGCAATGATCGCGATTGTTAATCCCCATATAAGTTTTAAACTATTTTTCGGTGATAAGTTTCCGTTACTCGTTTGCATGGAAACAACAAATGTTGCCGAGTCAGCAGAAGTAACGAAAAATGTGGCTACTAAAATTAACCCGATAATTGTTAAAAATGTAGAGAACGGTAGGTGTGAAATAACAGCAAATAATCCAATCTCTGTACCATTTTTCGCGATTTCATCAGCTATACCAAGCGATTGGAACATTTCCATATGGATAGCGGTACCGCCAAATACTGCAAACCAAAATGTGCAGATAAGAGTTGGGACTAATACAACTCCAAAAATAAATTCTTTTATTGTGCGTCCTTTAGAAATACGGGCGATGAATGTACCGACGAATGGGGACCAAGAGATCCACCATCCCCAATAGAAAATAGTCCAGTTTTCTATCCAAGAAGAAGATTTTTCATTAAATGCTCCTAAATTTAATCCCATACTAGGCAAAGCTCCGATATAAGAACCGAGTGTAGATGTGAAATATTTCATAATGAATACAGTTGGTCCTAAAAGTAAAAAGGAGACGAGTAAAATACCTGCAAGAGAGAAATTTAAGTTACTCAAATATTTAATCCCACGATCTAAGCCAGTTTGTGCGCTTGTTAAATATAAAACAGCGAAGATGGCGATAAGTATGAGCTGTGTAAGTAAAGTGTTATGAATAGAAGGGAATAAATAGCTTAATCCTCCGGCGATTTGTTGAGCACCAATCCCAACAGATGGCACAATACCGAATACAGTGGCTAAAACAGCTAAAATATCGACTGTTTTTCCGATAGGAGAATTTTTCGATCGATTAAATAATGGAGTAACTGTAGCCCCAATTGTGCTACCTTTTTGTTTGCGAAATGTGAAATATGCAATTGTTAAAGCAACCATTGCGTATAGTGACCATGGAAAGAGACCCCAGTGGAAAAATGAATATTGCATAGCGAGCTTGGCACTTTCCTCTGTACCTGCTTTTCCTGTTAGTGGATCTGTAAAGTGTGAAATCGGTTCAGCGATTCCATAAAAGAGGAGTCCAATTCCCATTCCTGCCCCAAATAACATGGATAGCCAAGATGGATAACTATACTTTGGTTTTTCTCCATCCTTACCAAGACGAATAGAACCATACTTAGAAAATGTTAAATAAGCGGCTAAAATAATCATTGCGGTCATAAGTAGAGAGTAAAACCATCCAAATTTATTGAGGATAAATGAATTTAAGGAAGATGTAACGCTTTGTAAATCATAGCCTTGTATCCAACTTGCCGGGGTAATTCCCCATATGATGAATAATGTTGTTAGCAAGATGGAGATATAAAATACACTGTTCTCTTTTTTTATCATAGAATCCCACCCTTGTTTAATAAAGTTAACAATTATATTAATCATAACAATTAAAGGGTCAATTGTCAAAAAATTCGTTTTTTAGAACGTGTAAAGGGACTGTTTAATCGCTATAGATTCATACCTATTGGAGGTTAGATAAAGGAGAGGTTGTTCACGATATGTACAAAATGTAGGAAGAAATAATATGAAATATTGCATTTTATATTGTTGTATTTATATTTTATGTTAAATTCGTGAATGGAATATTTGAATAGGGGGCAAGGATATGAACAAGAAATCAAAAATTAATAAAGTAATGCTTAGCATTAGTACAATGGCTCTATCACTGGGGGCAATTCAAACTCATGCATCAGCAGAAGAAACGGTTCCATATAATGTATTGCATTCGAAACCAGTTGGAATTGAAAAGCCAGTAGATGAGATTGGACACGTTTCTAAAGCAGAGGAAACATTATCGTTTCAAGAACGGTTAAAAGTAGGAGACTTTTCGCAGCGACCAGCATCTATTATGAAGAGCTCAGAAGTAAAGCAAATGAAAGAAAGCTATTCAATGGCTGATTTAAATAAAATGAATGATCAAGAATTAGTCGAAACACTAGGAAGTATTAAGTGGAATCAAATTACAGACTTATTCCAGTTCAATGAAGATGCAAAGGCTTTTTATAAAGACAAGGAAAAAATGCAAGTAGTTATAGATGAATTAGCTCATAGAGGTAGTACATTTACGAAAGATGATTCAAAAGGAATTCAAACGTTTACAGAAGTGTTACGCTCAGCTTTTTATCTTGCATTTTACAATAATGAATTAAGCGATTTGAATGAGAGAAGCTTCCAGGATAAATGTTTACCTGCTTTAAAAGCAATTGCGAATAACCCAAACTTTAAGCTAGGTACATATGAGCAAGATTCAGTCGTATCGGCATACGGTAAATTAATCAGTAACGCTTCAAGTGATGTAGAAACGGTTCAATATGCAGCTAATATTTTAAAACAATATAATGATAATCTTCGTACGTATGTAGACGATCGTATGAAAGGACAAGCTGTATACGATATGATGCAAGGGATTGACTATGATATACAGTCTTACTTAATTGAGGCTGGTAAAGAAGCGAATGAAACGATGTGGTATGGGAAAATAGATGGGTTTATTAATGAAATAAATCGTATCGCTCTTCTAAATGAAGTAACGCCAGAAAATAAATGGCTTGTTAATAATGGCATTTATTTTGCTAGCCGTTTAGGGAAGTTTCATAGCAATCCAAATAAAGGATTAGAGGTTGTTACACAAGCAATGCATATGTACCCGCACTTAAGTGAACCGTATTTTGTTGCGGTAGAACAAATTACAACAAATTATAATGGTAAAGATTATAGCGGGAATACAGTAGATTTAGAGAAAATACGTAAAGAGGGAAAAGAGCAATACTTACCAAAAACGTATACATTCGACGATGGATCAATTGTGTTCAAAACAGGAGATAAAGTATCAGAAGAAAAAATTAAGAGACTATATTGGGCTGCGAAGGAAGTAAAGGCACAGTATCACCGTGTAATTGGAAATGACAAAGCGTTAGAGCCAGGAAATGCGGATGATGTATTAACGATCGTAATTTATAATAGTCCAGATGAATATCAGTTAAATAGACAATTGTATGGATATGAAACAAACAACGGTGGAATTTATATTGAAGAGACAGGTACATTTTTTACATATGAGCGTACACCGGAGCAAAGTATTTATAGTTTAGAAGAGTTATTCCGTCATGAATTTACTCATTATCTGCAAGGGAGATATGAAGTTCCTGGTTTATTTGGAAGAGGAGATATGTATCAAAATGAAAGGCTAACTTGGTTCCAAGAAGGAAATGCAGAGTTTTTCGCAGGATCTACTCGTACGAATAACGTTGTACCAAGAAAGAGTATAATTAGCGGATTATCATCTGATCCTGCAAGCCGTTATACAGCAGAGCGTACACTATTTGCTAAATATGGTTCTTGGGATTTCTATAATTACTCGTTCGCATTGCAATCTTATTTATATACACATCAATTTGAAACGTTTGATAAAATTCAAGATTTAATTCGAGCGAATGACGTGAAAAATTATGATATATATCGTGAAAAACTAAGTAAAGATTCTAAACTAAATAAAGAGTACCAAGAGTATATGCAGCAGTTAATCGATAATCAAGATAAATATAATGTACCGGAAGTAGCAGATGATTATTTAGCTGAACATGCACCGAAATCGTTAACAGCAGTAGAGAAAGAAATTAGTGATACATTACCGATGAAAGATGCAAAAATGACAAAACATAGCTCTCAATTCTTTAATACATTTACACTAGAAGGCACATTTACAGGTAATGTAACAAAAGGTGAGTCAGAAGATTGGAAAGCAATGAGCAAAAGAGTAAATGAAGCTCTAGAACAACTGGCACAAAAAGAATGGAGTGGCTACAAAACTGTTACAGCATACTTCGTCAATTACCGTGTAAATAGCTCAAATCAATTTGAATATGATGTAGTTTTCCATGGTATCGCAAAAGATGATGGAGAAAATAAAGCTCCAACGGTTCATATAAATGGTCCTTATAATGGCCTTATAAAAGAAGGTATTCAATTTAAAAGTGATGGCTCAAAAGATGAAGATGGAAAAATCGTTTCTTATTTATGGGACTTTGGAGATGGAAGCACAAGTGCAGAGGCTAATCCAGTACATGCATATGAAAGAGAAGGAACTTACAAAGTTGCGTTACTAGTAAAAGATGATAAAGGGGGAGAGAGCAGAAGCGAAACAACGGTTACGATTAAAGATGGAAGTTTAACAGAATCAGAACCAAATAATCTTCCAGAAGAAGCGAATCATGTTGGGCTAAACACGACTATAAAAGGTAGCCTTATCGGCGGAGATCATACTGATGTTTATACATTTAATGTAGCATCAGCGAAAGATATCGATATTTCCGTTTTAAATGAGTATGGAATCGGAATGACATGGGTGCTTCACCATGAATCAGATATGCAAAATTATGCTGCATACGGTCAAGCTCATGGAAATCATATAGAGGCAAAAATGAATGCAAAACCAGGTAAATATTATTTGTATGTATATAAATATGGTAATGGCGATGGAACTTACGAATTATCAGTAAAATAATTGCTTTTCCAATGTATGTTTAACTTTACTTTTTGTGGAAAATAGTATATTATATAGATATATAATATATCGGTTATTTACTAGGAGGAGCCTGTCACAATGGGCTTCTCCTGTTCTTTTTTAGGGGGCCTGTCTTACAGGCTTTTCTTTAAAGGTTAAATAACTGAAAATTAAGAACAATAATCTTTGAAAGAGGTGGGGCATACACATAACAAAAAAGGGATTGTTTAAGAAAGGGGGATAAGAAATGGTTTTGTTTGGTTATCCACTTGAAACAATTTATTTATACGGATTTATTGTTGCTACTATACTCACTGTGATTTATATCTTTTTTGGAGATATATTTGAATCCATATTTAGTTTTGGAGGCGGATCGGTATCCGTTGTTACTTTATTACTTAGTTTTTTCGCTATGTTATGTGGACTTAGTTATATAGGAGAATATTTATTTTCCTTTAATAGTATTCTTATTTTCGTGGCTGCATTTGCTATATCCTTTATTGGTGTATTCATAATGAAAATATTAATTTTAAAGCCGATTGCAGAGGCAGAACAAAATACTGTGCAACGTATGGATGAATTCATTGGTTGCAAGGGAGAAGTCATTACGACAATTCCTACAGAAGGATTTGGTGAAGTATTAATTTCCTCCCAATTTGGAAGTAATGCAATTCCAGCTAAAACAATTGGGAAAAAAGATATTTCACAAGGAACTGAGGTTATTATCGAGGGAGTCCAAGATGGTGTTTTACTTGTACAAAACATCGCTTATTCTTTAAAAAAACCAAAATTATAAGGGGGAATTCACATGACGATTCCATTAATTATTGGCGGAGTGTTACTCGCAATTTTAATTCTACTCATTTTAGTATTCATTACGAAGTATCGAACAGTTGGACCAGATGAAGCGTTAATTGTTACAGGGAACTGGCTTGGTGGCGGAAAAAATGTAGTTACCACTGATGATGGAAAGAAGATTAAGATTATTCGCGGTGGCGGTACATTCGTAGTTCCAATTATGCAACGAGCAGAGCCTTTAAGCCTATTAAACTACAAGTTAGAAGTGGGTACACGTGATACGTATACGAAGCAAGGTGTTCCAGTTACAGTAAATGGTGTTTCTATTATTAAAGTAGGTTCTACAATTGAAGAAGTATCTACAGCAGCTGAGCAATATTTAGGAAAAGAAACAGAAGAGTTAAAAGTAGAAGCAAAAGAAGTTTTAGAAGGTCATTTACGTGCGATTTTATCTTCTATGACAGTAGAAGATGCGTATAGTAATAGAGAGCAATTTGCTCAAAAAGTACATGAAGTAGCTTCTACTGATTTAAAGAAAATGGGTCTTCGCATCGTTTCCTTTACAATTAAAGAAATTATGGATAAGAATGGTTACTTAGATGCACTTGGTCAGCCGCAAATTGCGACAGTTAAGCGTGATGCAACAATTGCGAATGCAGAGCGTGAAAAAGAAGCTCGTATTGAAAAGGCTCGTGCTGAGAAAGAAGCAAAAGAAGCTGAATATCAGCGTGATGCTCAAATCGCTGAAGCTGAAAAACATAAAGAATTAAAAGTACAATCTTATAAGAGAGAGCAAGAACAAGCTCGAGCAGACGCGGATCTTTCTTACGAATTACAACAAGCGAAAGCACAACAAGGTGTTACAGAAGAACAAATGCGCGTTAAAATCATTGAGCGTGAGAAACAAATTGAATTAGAAGAAAAAGAGATTGCGCGTCGTGAAAAGCAATACGATGCAGAAGTAAAGAAAAAAGCAGATGCAGATCGCTATGCTGTTGAGCAATCAGCAGAAGCAGAAAAAGTAAAACAAATTAAAAAGGCAGATGCGGATCAATATAAGATTGAAGCGGAAGCGAGAGCTCGTGCAGAAGAAGTACGTGTAGAAGGTTTAGCGAAGGCAGAAATCGAAAAAGCGCAAGGTCAAGCAAAAGCAGAAGTACAAAAAGCGCAAGGTACAGCAGAAGCAGATGTTATTAGGTTAAAAGGTTTAGCAGAAGCAGAAGCGAAGCAAAAAATTGCAGAGGCATTTGAGTTATATGGCCAAGCGGCAATTATGGATATGGTTCTTAAGATGCTTCCAAGTTATGCGAAGGAAGTTGCAAGCCCACTTAGCAACATTGATAAAATTACAGTTGTTGATACAGGCGGCGGTGGTAAAAATAGCGGCGCCGGAAAAGTTGCAGGTTATGCGACTGATTTAATGGCAACGATGCAAGAAACGTTAAAAGCATCTTCTGGCATTGATTTAAAAGAGTTATTAGAAGGATTTGCTGGAAAAGGAGCAGTACAGCAATTATCAAGCGATAAACCTGTTGTATCTGTAGTAGAAGATGAGCAAAAGGAAGTAGAAAAAGAGAAAGAATAGTAAAGCGGGAGGGACCTCTAGTAAGTGCGATGCTAGAGGTTCTTCTGTGGATTATAATATTTCGAATAATATACATTTTTATATATTGTTTTAATTATTTAATTTATATAGAATGAAAAAGGTATGTATTAACTCTTTAATAGAAAAAGAGACAAAGAGTTAATACAATTAATCGTGTAATTCATATAAATAAATTAAATGTGAGATAATTACATTTAAAACGGTATGGAGGGGTAGAAATATGTTTCAAGGGAAATTAAGGAGTAGTAGTCTAAAAGCAAAGTTACTTGTATCATTTGTTATCATTTTAATTCTTCCAAGTATTGTAATTGGTTGGACGTCTTATCAGCAAGCGAAAACAAACTTTAATGAAACGATTTCACAAACGGCGAAAGATAATATAAAAATTTTGGATAATGTAATTAATAAAGAATTGGATAGTAAAAAAGTAGATGCAGTTTATTTTACGAAATTATTTACACAATCAAGTTACCAAACGGATCAAATACAAAATATCCAAAATAAACTAGAAGAATATAATAAGTTACATCCAGAACTGGAAGCCATCTACACTGGATCGAGCAATGGGCAGTTTATTCAATCACCGTCTATTCAAATGCCAGAAGGATATAATCCTACAGAAAGAGATTGGTATAAAGAGGCAGTGAAAAAAAGTGGAGAAGTAATTATTACATCTCCATATAAATCAAAAACGACAGGAAATATTGTTATTACAATAGCAAAACAAAATGAGGATAAGAGCGGTGTTCTCGGTATTGATTTAATTATTAATGATATCGTAAACACTTCAAAGATGGTTAATATCGGTAAAAAGGGATATGTAGCAATTTTTGATCAAGATAAAAATGTGGTAGCACATCCAACGATGAAGCCAGGAGATAAGATAGAAGAGAAGCTTGAAAAAGAGTTGTACAAACAAGAAACAGGTGATTTTAATTTCACATTAGATGGTGAAGAGCGTCATATCACTTTTAAAACAAATAAGATAACTGGATGGAAGTTAGCAGGAATTATGCCTGCAAAAGAAATTATTGAAGCAGCTGAACCTATTTTCTATAAAACGATAACTGTTATTGGTATTTCATTAATAATTGGCGGGATTTTAATTTACTTCATTATTGCTTCGATTATCAATCCGTTAAAACAACTTGTTACATCATCGAAAAAAATTAGTGAAGGGGATTTAACAGAATCCATTACAGTTCATTCTAAAGATGAAATTGGACAGCTAGGAGAAAGCTTTAACGAGATGGCAGCCTCACTACAGAAGGTCATTTCCAATATAAATACTTCAGCAAGTCATGTAGCGGCATCTTCAGAAGAATTAACAGCTAGTATGAAGCAGACAAGTGAAGCGACGGAACAAATTACACAAGCAATAGAGCAAGTATCGAGCGGAGCGGAAATACAAACGAAAGAAGTTGAAGAAGGCGCAACATTATTAGAAGAAGTTACAGAAGGAATTCAGCGTGTTGCAGATAGTTCTTCATTAGTATCCACAGCATCTATGTATACGAAGAAAAAGGCTGAAGATGGTGGGAAGTTAGTTGAACAAACTGTGAATCAAATGCAATTGATCCATGAGTCTGTTTCACAATCAGATAAAGCGATTGTTTTATTAGATGATAAGTCGAAACAAATTGGAGCAATCCTTGAGGTGATTCAACATATTGCAGAGCAGACAAATTTATTAGCATTAAATGCTGCAATTGAGGCTGCGAGAGCTGGAGAACAAGGAAGAGGATTTGCCATTGTAGCAGATGAAGTGCGAAAGTTAGCAGAACAATCAGGACAGTCTTCTACGGAAATTGGAAAACTAGTAAAAGAGATACAATTTGACATAAAAGAAACGGTAAGTTCTATGAAGCAAGTTGGAACAGAAGTACAATCAGGACTTGTAGTTGCAAATGAAACGAAGCAAAGCTTTGCTGAAATATTGAAATCTACAGATGATACAGTTGTACAAATTGATAATATGGTAGAAGTAGCGAAACAAATGACAGTAGATGCAAAACAAGTTAGTGCATCTATTAATGAAATTGCAGCTACGATTGAAGAAAATGCAGCAAGCGTTCAAAATATTGCAGGCTCTTCAGAAGAACAATTAGCTTCAGTAGATGAAATCAGTGCAGCGGCAGTTCATTTATCGCAAATGGCAGAAGAATTACAAGAGATGATTAGTAAGTTTAAAGTGTAATAACAAATGTTAAGAAACGAGGTAATAATTTTACTTCGTTTCTTTTTTTATGAAGAGAAAAAGAAAGAAATATAGAGTAACCGTGTTATGATTTAAGTATAATTAAAAAGACTGTATATTCTTTAAATTCTACTTTTAATCATGTTAGGGGAATGGTTTTGAAATTGAAAAAATTAAAACTACAACCGAGAATTACTTTAACAATTAGTACACTTATTTTAGTTGTACTTCTGTTAACAAGCTATTTATTCTATTACATATTGTCTGAAACAGTAGAAGAGCAAATTGGGAAACGTGCTTTGCATGTTGCGAAAACCGTTGCTGCTATACCTGAAATAAAAGAAGCTTTTCAAAAAGAAAACCCAGCTTCTATCATTCAGCCAATCGCAGAGAAAATTCGAATTGATACAGATGCTGATTTTATTGTAGTTGGAAACAAAGAGGGGATTCGATATGCGCATCCAGAGCGAGATAAAATAGGAGAAGCAATGATTGGTGGAGATAATGAAGGGGTTCTATTAGAAGGGAAATCTTATGTTTCGAGAGCAACTGGATCATTAGGCCCTTCATTACGCGGGAAAGTTCCAATCCGTAATCAGGAAAATGAAATTATAGGTGTAGTGTCTGTTGGATTTTCAATGGATGATATTCATGGAGCAGTAGAAGTATATGGAAAGCGTGTATTTTGGATTACAATAATAGGTCTTTTAATCGGGGTAATTGGTTCTATATATTTAGCGGGAAGTATAAAAAGAATGATGTTTGGGATGGAGCCAGAAGAAATTTCATCTTTATATGAAGAGCATAGTACAGTGATTCAATCTGTACGGGAAGGAATTATTGTTATTGATCAACATGGCATGATTAGTTTAGTCAATCAAGCAGCTTACGATATTCTTTCGCTAGATGAACAACGAAATATTATTGGAGAATTTATTTTAAATATAATTCCTAATTCAACGATATTAGATGTACTTCAAACTGGTGAAGAACAGTTTGATCGTCAATTAAATATAAAAGGGCAGGCTGTTATTGCGAATCGTCTACCTATTAAAGTAAAGAATAGAGTAACGGGTGTTGTATCGAGCTTACGTTTGAAATCTGAAATGGATCAGTTAACAGCAGAGTTATCTCAGACGAAGCAATATACAGAGGCATTACGAGCGCAAACACATGAATATAACAACTTATTGTATACGCTTTCAGGACTTATTCAGTTAGAATCATATGAAGATGCTTTAGAGCTAATTCATAAGGAAACAGCGATATATCAAGATTTTGTCCAATTCATTATGAAACGAATTCAAAATCCATGGTTAGGTGGAATTTTGATTGGATTCTATAATAGAGCAAGAGAGTTGAAGATTGATTTTATGCTAGATCGTGAAAGTAGCTTAGAAAAATTAAGCCCGCATATTGAGAGTAATTATGTCGTTTCTATTTTAGGGAATTTAATTACGAATGCATTTGAAGCAATTGAAGGAAATGAAGAGAATGATAAGAAGGTAAGAATGTTTGTAACTGATATCGGAGAAGAAATAGTAATTGAAGTGGAAGATTCAGGACAAGGGATTCATGATGAAGTCATTACTAGCATATTCTATAAAGGCTTCTCGACGAAAGAGGGCGGGAAGCGAGGATATGGGTTAGCAAAAGTGAAAGAGTTAGTAGAAGATTTAAATGGAAGTATTGCAATCGAAAAAGGGGATTTAGGTGGCGCATTATTTATTATCGCATTACCAAAAGAGAGAGGCGAATTGTAATGGGTGAGGAGATTGAAGTATTGATTGTGGAGGATGATATTCGAATTGCGGATATTCATCGTCGTTTTACTGAAAAGGTTGAGGGGTTTAAAGTAATTGGAACAGCAACGACTGGGGAACAAGCGAAAGAATGGTTAGATCTTGTGAAACCACAGCTCGTTTTATTAGACGTGTACTTACCTGATATGCAAGGTACGGAACTTGTTACGTATATTAGGCATAATTTACATGATACAGATATTATTATGATTACAGCTGCATCGGAAACAGATGTAGTGAGGCATGCTTTACGAGGTGGAGTAACAGATTATATCGTAAAGCCACTTATGTTTGATCGATTTAAGGCAAGTTTGGAAAATTACCAAAAAAAGCTTGTACAGTTAAAGAAAAATAATCCGTTATCTATAGAACAAATTGAACATTTATGGTCTCAAAGAGGCGTAAAGGGAAATGAAATAGAATATGCTCCGAAAGGTATAGACCCCTTAACTTTAGCAAAAATAAAAAAGCATATGTTAACAGTGAATGAAGAAGGAATTACAGCAGAAATGTTAAGTGCGATGGTAGGAGTAAGTAGGTCGACAGCGAGGCGTTATTTAGAGTATTTAATATCAGGAAAGAAAGTACATGCGGAACTTACATATGGGAGCGTTGGGAGACCAGAAAGAAGGTATTTTCTTGTTCCTTCATAATAAAAAAACAGTAGAGGCTATGTGCCCCCTACTGTTTTTTTGTCTTATATTGGAATAATCCCAATTACAATTCCAGTAATCAACATCACCATTGTCGTTCCAACTGCCCATAATAAAGTGAAGCGTTGATGTTCACCAAAATCCACTTTGGCCATTCCGACTAATAAATAAGTGGATGCGACAAGAGGACTTAATAAGTGAACAGGTTGCCCGAGTAATGAAGCGCGTCCCATTTCAGCTGCACTAATTCCGTAAGCAGCGGCAGCTTTCGTTAAAATAGGTAATACGCCGAAGTAAAAAGCATCGTTGGACATGAAAAATGTGAACGGCATACTAAGAAGTGCCGTAATAATTGGCAACTGTGGTCCAAGAGCATCTGGTATAAGAGTGACTACACTTTGAGCCATTGCATCTACCATTTTCGTTCCTGATAAAATACCAGTGAAAATTCCAGCGGCAAATACGAGAGAAACAACCGCTAATACATTTCCTGCGTGAGAAGCAATACGTTCTTTCTGTTGTTCTAAGTTCGGATAGTTAAGCATAACAGCAATAGCGAAAGCAATTGTAAATAAAACAGGTAACGGCATAACTTCTAGTATGAGACAGACAAGTAAAGTAGCGGTTAATAAAAAGTTAATCCATAGAAGTTTAGGGCGCTTATGAACAGCAGATTCCACTGTGGCAGCTTGCTCATCCATCGTTTGCATTTGTTTTAAATGTTGTACATCCATAATTCCTAAACGTTTTCTTTCTTTTTTGCCAAGATAGTAAGCAACGAAAATGACCCAAATGGCACCAGCGATCATTCCTGGTATAAGTGGTGTAAAGAGCTCTGATGCGTCTAGTCCAAGAGCACTCATAACCCGAGCTGTCGGTCCGCCCCACGGTGTAAGATTTGTAATTCCTGCCCCTAACATAACAACCCCAGCTAATATAAGTGGATTCATTCCAAGGCGTTTATATAGTGGGTACATTGCGGAAACAGTAATCATATACGTTGTTGTTCCATCTCCATCTAATGAAACGATAATCGTAAGAATCGCTGTACCAACAACAATTTTTAAAGGGTCTCCTTTTACAAATTTCAAAATCCGACTAATGACAGGATCGAATAAACCGCTATCAATCATAATTCCAAAATACAAAATAGCGAACATAAGCATAATACCAGTAGGTGCTAGTTTTTGAATTCCTTCTAACATCATAGGTCCCATATTTGCATAAAAACCACCAATTAATGCGAAAGTAATTGGAATTAATATTAATGCGACTAGTGCAGACATACGTTTCGTCATAATTAAAAACATAAAGACAAATACCATCGCAAATCCAAGTAGTGCTAACATGTAATCTCCCCCTCAAAAAATGATTGCGCTTTCAAAACGGAATGAAAATTCAGAAAAAAGGTTTTTTGTTTATCATAAAAGTATCCATCCAAATGGTAAATAATTTGAAAAATAACATCATTAGAAGCATAATTTTTATTTTGGTCATTTTGTTCACGGTAGTTAATTTGAATTTTTAAAAAGTAAGCTGCTCTCCGTAAGAATGGTAGAATAAGATGAAAATATTGAAGTGTGAAATAGGGAGTAGGTTTTATATGAAAACAAGAATGGAAGAGATTTGTAGTTCTTATGAAGGAAAAGTAGAAGAGATTTTTGTTAATGAATCTTCTTACGTATATGAGTGGGAAAAATTAATGATGATCCGAAAAACTAACGGTGAGCTTGAAAAGGTTGCGGTCGGTATCAGTGGAAATATAAGATTAGTAAATGTAGTTGTTGGACAGCAAATTCATACAGATACATTATTAGTTAAGTTAGAAGATGATTTATTAATTACAGGTTGTGAATGATGAGGGATGTGTAGATATGACTACACATCTTTTTTATTCCATATATTACAAAAGACACATCATTTTTTCACAAATCGCACACAAGTTTTTGATATGCTCCTAGTGGAAGATACGGTTAGGGAGGAAATGAAAATGAGAACAAAGTATGTGATGCTTGCTATATGCTTATTTTTTGTCTTTACAATTGTAGGATGTGGTAAGAAACAAGCAGAGGCAGTAGCAATCGATGAGAAACATGATAAGTGTGATATTTGTCAAATTGGGGTAATGGATAATCAATTTGCAACAGAAATCATTTTAGAAAATGGAAAAGCGTTAAAGTTTGATGATATTGGTTGTATGTATAAATGGATGGAGATTAATCCGGGCGAAAAGACAAAAGAAAAATTTGTTCGAGATTATGATTCGAAAGATTGGGTTTCGTTAGAAGACGCTACTTATGTATATGATAAAACAATTACAACACCAATGGCTTATAACGTCATTTCATTTAAAAACAAACAAGATGCAAAGAACTTTGTATCTAACTATAAGGGGAAAGTTCTTTCATATAAAGAGCTAGCAGAGCATAAATGGGAAATGAATAAAGAAATGATGGGGAATCCGAAAAAGGGAAATCACGGTGGACATCATTAATACTAGAAAAAGACAACNNGTTGTCTTTTTCTAGTATTATTCAGGTGCAAATATAGAAAAGGTGTAAAATTTTTAGAAGAACGGTTACAATGGAATATAGTAACCTAAAGCAATCATTTATGTACTTTTTAGAAATGTATACAAATGCGGTAAAATCGTGCTAAACTAATTGCTTCGCTAATATAAGTTGAGAAACTTAGGTATAAGTTTAGATAATCCGATTAAAGAAGGAATATAAAGGGCTTATGGATAAATGTACTCAAGAAGAGTTATTGTATGTGATGGAGGAATGGTTAAGAAAACATTATCTTTCATAGGAGCTGTAGTTGTGAGAAAACAAAAAATTTTATTATGTATGTTATTAGGACTTTTAATGACGGTAGTGGCTTGCGATAAGCAAGAGAAGCCAGAATCGAAACCGGTTCATGTGAAAAACGAAAAGAAAAAAGAACAGCATAAAGAACAGGAAGAATCTAAAGAAGAAAAAAGTATAAATTTAATGGACAAACAGTTACTACTTTCTGCGACCCTTGGAGACACAGAAACAGCTATGAAGCTGATTCAAGATGGAGCGAATATAAACGTAGAAGGTGACAACGGAGAAACACCTATCCTTGCAGCAACGTATCAAAATCATGTAGAGACAGTTAAAGCATTAATTGGTGCAGGTGCTAATATTGAAAGTAAAGATGAGAAACAAAGTAACCCATTTCTTTATGCAAGTAGAGAAGGATATACAGACATTGTAAAGCTACTAATTAATGCAGGAGTTAATACGAAAGAAACGACTAAATCAGGTGGAACAGCACTCATTTCTGCATCTGAACGTGGCCATGTAGAGGTCGTAAAAGAATTGTTAGAGCATACAGATATTGATGTGAATTATAAAAATGCTCGTGGTGGAACAGCTTTAGTAGAAGCAATCGTATTAGGAAATGGTAGTGAAAATCATAAGAAAGTAATTCAAATGCTTATTGACCACGGGGCAGATGTAAATATGGCCAATAAGGAAAATATTACGCCACTGCAATATGCTGAAAAAAGAGGTTTTAAAGATATTGCAAATATGTTGAGGGTAGCTGGAGCGAATGAAGTAGTACAGCAACAACCGCAACCGGTAGAATAACAAGTATGAAATAATCCCATTTAGATAGACAGAATGAAGAAGTCATTTCGTATGATGGATTCAGTAATGTGTATGTAAATGGGGTTTTTGTTTTGGAAAAAATTATTTGAAGAGGGGGATAGATACACAGTAAACAAGAAGGAGAAAACAATTTAAGCAGAAATTTTACTTGTTTATAACCAACTAGGAATAATAAAGTATGTAAATGAACATGGAAATAAGAAAGCCGTATCCAAAAGGATACGGCTTTTTTTAGGAGATAAGGGATCAAAAAAATGAAGAAGTCTTATCTCTTTTATATGAGTAAAGGGTCTAGAATGAATCTTGTCCTTTTCATTATTTGTTTAACTCCATTGCAACTTGTTTGCCATTTACGAAAACCTCTGCCACTGCTACCATAACTTCCATCACTTTTTTCATATCTCATCTCTCCTTGTTTTTTGTTTCATTTCTTACTTTTAGTATAAGGAAATATAGCAATCGCAACTATCGAATTGGATGACAAGAGACTTACATTGTTGTAAGGATAATCGTTTTATTTGTAATAAATGTGATTTCGGATTTGGGTTCAGAAATTTCTGCCGTTTTGAACTATAATTAGAAAGAGAGTGGCTTAGAAAGAAGGGGATAATATGAAAAGAATTCTTGTTATTAGTGATATTCATGGAGAGATAGAAAAGTTCGAACAGTTATTGGAAGAAGCTCAATACGATGCAAAACAGGATCAACTAATTTTACTAGGAGATTATGTAGATCGTGGTCCAAATGCGCGTGCTGTAATTGAAAGGGTAAAAGAATTGAAAGAAGAGGGGGCCTTCGTTTTAAAGGGCAATCATGAAGATATGATGATTAAGGCGTTAACTACAAATGAAGAACGTTCATGGAACCATTGGGTAAAAAGAAACGGTGGAGATAAGACTTTATACAGCTATGGATTTGTAGAAGAAGATATTGTAGTTAATGAGGAAGACTTCCAAAAACCGATTTTACAATCGCATGTTTTAGAAGAACATGTAAAGTTTATTCAAGAATTAGATCATTACATTGAAACAGAAAAGTATATATTTGTACATGCTGGTGTTGAGCCATTGAAACGAGTTTCTGAATGTGAACCATATACGTTAATGTGGATCCGTAATGAGTTTCATAATGGATATAGCGGTGAAAAGGTTGTTGTATTTGGTCATACGGAAACAAAAACGCTTCACGGTAGTGAGAATTGCGGCGTGTATTTTGGTAGTAATCGAATTATTGGAATTGATGGCGGTGCTGTATATGGCGGCCAGCTAAATTGTTTAGAATTGCCGAGTAAAAAGGTGTACGTAATAAAAAGTTGAAAGAGATAAGGAGAATCTTATTTCTTTCAACTTTTTATTAAGCAAAATTTAAGGAAGAGTTTTTATAATAAGTCTTTCAAATTTTATATCAAAAAAACGTTAAAATGTAATTATAAATAGAATCGAACAATATGGTGGAAGGTGAGAATATGCGCTTACTCGTAGTAGAAGATAATGCTTCGTTATTAGAGTCTATCGTACAAATTTTGCGTGATGAATTTGAAGTGGATACAGCGTTAAATGGAGAAGATGGGTTGTTTTTAGCACTACAAAACATTTATGATGCAATTTTGCTTGATGTGATGATGCCAGAGATGGATGGATTTGAAGTGATTCAAAAAATACGTGATGAAAAGATTGAAACACCAGTCCTGTTTTTAACAGCGAGAGATTCTTTAGAAGATCGGGTGAAGGGATTGGATTTTGGTGGAGATGACTATATCGTTAAGCCGTTTCAGGCTCCAGAATTAAAAGCAAGAATTCGTGCTTTGTTACGAAGAAGTGGTAGTCTAACAACAAAGCAGACCATTCGCTATAAAGGGATTGAATTGTTCGGAAAAGATAAAGATGTTCAAGTAGATGGACAACGTATGAAGTTAACATTAAAACAATATGAGCTTCTAGAGTACCTTGTTCAAAATAGCGGAAAGATTTTAATGCGTGAACAAATTTTTGATCGCGTCTGGGGATTTGATTCAGATACAACAGTAGCGATTGTAGAAGTGTATGTACATCATTTACGTAAAAAATTAGAGCCATTTGGTTATCAGAAAGATATTCAAACTGTTCGTGGTATTGGATATATATTGAAAGAACAATGAAAAAGGGAAGTATGTTTCAGAAGACGCGTATTCGATTGACTATATTGAATTCATTAGTATTTATCATTTTGATAGGCGTATTAGGTAGTATCATTTATTCGTACACATATAAGCGTATTTATAGTGGAGTAAATGAATCGATAGAAAAAGCCGTTCAGCATAGAAAGAATGCAGAGGATAAAAAACTCCCTAAAAAAATTAGGGGATATCCTCCAATTGGGGACCCGAGGATAATAGAGTTAACTTGGATGGGAAACACAGTGGAGATAGGTATTGAAAATGGCAAACGCCGTTTTATCTTTGAAGACAATTTGGAAAAGTTTTCGTCAAAGAAATTAGGAACTTTGCAAGATATAGAAGTGCAAGGGCAATATTTTAGAACGTTTGCATTTCAAAAAGATACAAAAATAGTTCAAATTGTAAGGGATATAACAGCTGAAAAAGAAATGTTACATACTTTATTTTTAATTCTTGTGGTAGGTTGTAGCGTAGGAAGTTTATGTGCAATAGGAATTGGCTTTTTCTTAGCTGGCAGGGCACTCGTACCCATTCAAAATTCATGGGAGAAACAGCAGCAGTTCGTTTCGGATGCATCACATGAATTAAGGACACCACTTGCGGTTATTCAATCCAAAACGGATGTGTTATTTCAGTCACCATCTGCGACAATAGAAGAAAAAGCGATGGATATTTCTACGATTTCCAAGGAGTGTAGACGGTTATCTAAGCTTGTAGCTAATTTATTATTGTTAGCACGTTCAGATTCTAATCAAATTGAAATGGATAAGAAAACATTTGAAATGGATGCATTGCTAGAAGAAATAGTAGATCCATATAAGGAAATTGCTTCTTATCAAGAAAAAGCGATGATATTGCAAGTAGAACATAACATATCATTTATGGGTGATAGAGAACGAATCCATCAAATGATGGTCATATTGTTAGATAATGCGATGAAGTATACGAATGAAGGTGGTCATATTCAAATCGATTGTACGCAAACGAACAGTTCAATTCGTATACGAGTGAAAGATGATGGGATAGGAGTGAAAGATGAGGACATCCCTAAACTATTTAATCGTTTTTATCAAGGAGATAAAGCAAGAAGTGCGTCAGAAGGAGCGGGATTAGGTCTTTCAATCGCAAATTGGATTGTAGAAAAGCATTATGGAAAAATATTAGTAGAGAGCAAATGGGGAGAGGGCACTTGTTTTGAAGTGATTCTTCCGAAAAACCAAAGGATATAAGTGAGAAGACGATCTTGTTTTACAAGGTCGTCTTTTTTTAAGGGAAAGTTAAGAAACTATTTATAACATGTATGATATACAGAAAGTTCGCCCTATGAAGAAGCGATTATAAAAAGGTATTTGAGCAGATTATATCGATCATAACGTTATTTTGATTATGTATAGGGAATGATGGAAAAGAACGTGTAAGAGGGAGGAGTTAATTTTGAAAAAGAAAATGATGACGGTATTCACTATTGGAGTAATGAGTTTAAGTATATTAGGGGGGGCCTCTCCTTCTGAAACATCAACAGGAAAGACAGATTACGAGCAGCGCAGCAAAGAACAATTAAACAATGGGAAGATACATGCGGTGCATACAGAAGAAAAGGCGGAGAATCTAGGGATTGAAACGGAAGGGAAAGAACAAATTACGCTAGAAAAAGAAATCCATGAAACAGAAGTAGGAAGGGAAGCAGAACAGTTAGGAATTTCGATTGAAGGAAAAGACGTTGGAACTCTTTCAGAAGAAATCTATGAAACAAAAATAAAGCAAGAAGCGTTAAAGTTAGGCATATCTATAGAGAATACAACGATTGTAAATTTAATTAATCAAATTAATACGATTAAAATTAACGATGAAGCGGATAAATTAGGTATTTCGACAAATGGAAAAGAAATAGAGGACATTGAGGAAGAAATCTATGGAACGAAAGTAAGAGAGGAAGCAGGGAAGTTAGGCATTTCCCAAAAAGGAAAAGAGATAGAAATGTTAGCACAAGAAGTGTATGAACAAAAAGTGCAGGAAGAAGCAAAAAAATATCATATTGATTTGTATGGTAAAGATATATATCAAGTATTAAAAGAAATTAATGAACAAAAAGTATTACAAATGGCAGATGAGCTTAATATGGATAAAACGAATATGAACGTTCAAGAATTAGCCGAAAAAATAAAAAAAGATCAGCCTGAAAAAGGAAAAGAACTAAATTTTGTACCGGTGATTCGCACGGATGCTGACGCGTTTTATTCGTATTTAACGAACTAAAAAGGGCGTGAGAGTGATACGGAGATGGAAGTGGTATATATGTATGGCTTTACTAGCCATAGTAGTATGGAAAGTATATACAAATGGAATTACAAAGTATGTGGAGAAATTAACATTCTTCAATATACAAAGTGTAAAACAAGTAGAGTTTAATCGTGATGAAAAGATCATCTTATCAAATGTACCTTTCATTCAGCAATTACCAGAGCTAGATAGAGGCTGTGAAGTGACGAGCTTAGCGATGATGTTACAATACGCAGGTATTACAGTGGATAAGATGAAATTAGCAAATGAAATAAAGAAAGTTGATTTTATGAATGATGGTGTACGTGGGAATCCGAATGAAGGATTCGTAGGAAATATTTATACCTTTTCTGAATCTGGATATGGTGTATATCACGGACCACTTTTTCAATTAGCGAAAAAGTATTTACCTAATAAAGCTGTGGATTTAACAGGGAAGAGTATAGAAGAACTTTATAAGAGTGTAAAGACTGGACAACCGGTAGTTATGATTACAAATGCAACATTTGCACCATTAGATGAAGATGAATTTACTACATGGGAAACAAATAGTGGAGATGTTTCTATTACGTATAATGAACATTGTGTAGTACTTGTTGGATATGATAAGGAATTTGTATATATTCGAGATCCTCTAAGTGATAATTTAGATGTAAAAGTACCGAGAGAAAGTTTTGAACAGGCATGGGTGCAAATGGGGAGTCAGGCGATTAGTTATGTGAAAAGCTCTAAATGAATTAGTAAGGAAATAGATGTAAGGAATTGTAAGATTTCTGTTAAAAAATAAGAGAACTTCGGCTTATTATATGGGCTGAAGTTCTCTTATTTTTTATGATTAAATCTTTAGAAGTAGTGAATATGTAAAAATGCATAATTGACAAAAAAATTACATGTTATCATTATATATTGTTTTATATATGTTGATTGTATAAAATTACACAAGTATTCACATTACATAAAGGAGGCTTATTATGCAAAAAATATTTAACTGGGTTAAATGCATGAGTATCAAGAAAAAATTAATCATTTCATTTTTTCTTATTTTAACTATACCAGGACTTATTATCGGTGGTGTTTCATATCAAACTGCCAAAACAAATTTTGAACAACAAATCACAGGTAAAGCAAAGGAAAATATTTCGATTTTAAATACTGTTATTTCTCAAAATATAGAAGAGAAATTTGTTGATGCAGCATACTTTGCGGACATCTTAACAGAGGATACATATCCAAACGGACAAGAAGAAATAGTAAGAACGAAATTAGCGCAATATATAAAACTTCATCCAGAAGTAGAAGGTATTTACATTGGAACGCAGACGGGAAAGTTTATAAGAGAACCATTTATCCAAATGGCTGATGGGCATAATCCAACAGATAGATCTTGGTATAAAGAGGCGCATGAAAATAAAGGAAAAGTAATTGTTACTGCACCATATCAATCAGCATCTACCAAAAATATGGTAGTGACAATTGCTAAAGAAGTAAAAGATGGTAAAGGTGTTATAGGAATTAACTTAAATTTAGATAACATCTTAAAAATTTCCAAAATGATTAACATTGGTGAAAAAGGTTATGCAGTTATTTTAGATCAAAATAAGCAAATTGTTAGTCATCCATCTAGAAAACCAGGTGCAAAAGTTACTGATCCTTGGATTAAACCAATTTATGAAGATAAACAAGGAAATGTGTCTTATACAGAACAAGGTGATAAAAAGAATTTAATCTTTGTAACAAATGAGAAAACAGGATGGAAAGTAGTTGGAGTTATGTTCGACGAAGAAATTACCCAAGCTGCGAATCCAGTATTTTATAAGACTTTTATTGTCATAGCTATCGCTATAGTATTTGGTAGTGTATTAATTTATTTCATTACAAATTCTATTACAAGACCATTAAGAAAAATAGCTGACTCGGCACATAAAATTAGTAAGGGAGATTTGACAGAGAAAATTACAATCCATTCCAAGGATGACATAGGGAAATTAGGAGATTCCTTCAATGAAATGTCTGCCTCTTTACAAGATGTGATTACTCAAATTAGTTTTTCTGCAGAACATGTCGCTGCATCGGCTGAAGAGTTAACAGCGAGCGTACAGCAAGCAAATGATGCGACAGATCAAATCACAATTGCAATGGAACAAGTATCAGGTGGGGCTGAATCACAAAGTCAAGGTGTTGAAGAAGGTGCGGCTACATTACAACAAGTAAATACAGCAATTCAAGATGTAAATGGAAGCGCTGAATCAATTTCTACCTCTTCATTACGTGCGAAAGAAAGAGCTGAAGAAGGAGAAGAATTGGTTGAACAAACAGCAAAACAAATGCAGTCTATTTCTAGATCGGTATCCGAGTCAGATGCTATTATTAAACTTCTTGATGAGAAATCAAAGCAGGTAGGAGCTATTTCTGAAGCAATTCAAAACATCGCTACTCAAACGAACTTATTAGCTTTAAATGCAGCTATTGAAGCAGCAAGAGCAGGTGAACAGGGCCGAGGGTTTGCTATTGTAGCAGATGAGGTTAGAAAATTAGCGGAGCAGTCAGGAGAATCATCTGGAGAGATTGCAAATTTAATTGCAGAAATTAAGGCTGATATTGAACATACAGTTAAGGCGATGGATAATGTGAATGGGGAAGTTCAACAAGGTCTTGATGTTGTAACAAAAACGAAAGTGAGTTTTACGGAAATTTTAAGTTCTACTACACATATTGTTTCTCAAGTGAATCAAATGGTAGAAACAACGAAGAGAATTGCTGGAGATGCAAATGAAGTGACAAATGCTATTGATGAAATCGCAGCAGCTGCAGAAGAAAATACAGCTAGTATGCAAAGTGTTGCTGCTTCAACAGAAGAACAAATGAATTCAATGGAAGAAATTAGTTCAGCTTCGCAAAATTTAGCTGAGATGGCTGAAGAACTACAAGCGATGACTAGTAAATTTAAAGTATAATAACAGCAGATAAGTAAGGTGAAAATAATATCACCTTACTTATTTTTCTATTCAGTAATTAGGGGAGTCATTAACGGGATGAAAAAAAGAAAAAGACTATGGAATTTATGGAAAACGATTACATTGTTAGTTTGTACAGTTGTAATTTTTTCTTTACTTGTGACAGATATATTAATTAGTCATAATGTAGAACGGACGACGGAGGATAGCCAAGCAGAGAAAGCAAAAACAATTGCACACATTGTGGCGAATGATTCGATTGTAATCGATGGTTTGACTGGGAAAGCAGATACTTCTGCAATCCAAACGTATACAAATAGAATATTAAAAAACACAGGTGTTCAATTTATTGTAGTTATGGACATGAATGGAATAAGAAAATCACATCCAAATCCTCAAAAAATAGGTCATCATTTTATTGGAGGAGATGAAGGGCCTGCATTGAAAGGAAAGGAACATGTATCGCTGGCAGAAGGAACTTTAGGTATTTCAATGCGAGTATTTGTACCTGTATTTTCTGAAACGGGTGAACAACTTGGAGCGGTGGCCGTTGGTATTTCAGCAGATAATGTAAAAGAGAGAGTTAAGGAAAGTAGACATATTATTTATATTGGAGTTGGAGTTGGAGTACTAGTCGGAATTATAGGAGCAATATTACTAGCTAGACATATAAAGAAAAGTTTATTTGGTCTTGAACCTCACAGGATAGCGAAAATTCTTGAAGAAAGAAATACGATGCTACAATCTGTAAAGGAAGGTATTATTGCTGTAGATAAAGAGGCCAATGTGACTTTAATAAATAATGAGGCAAAACGATTGTTTAAGAAAAGTGGTCTTGAAGAAGACTTTATTGGTAAAGATGTTGAGTTGTATATGCCTAATTCACGTATAAAAGAAGTATTACAAACGGGAGAGGTACAATTAAACGAAGAACAAAATATTTATGGAATTACGATTGTGACGAATCGTGTTCCTTTATATGTAAAAGGAGAAATAGTTGGTGCGATTGCAACATTTCGTGATAAAACAGAGATTAGAAAGTTAGCAGAAGAATTAACTGGTATTAGACTATATGCGGAAGCATTACGGGCACAATCGCATGAATTTATGAATAAAATGCATGTCGTATTAGGGCTTACACACATGAAGCAGTATGAAGAATTACAGAAGTATATAAGCGGTATGGTATCAGAGCATCAATATGAAATTGGTGGGGTTATGGAAAGAATAAAAAGTCCAGTATTTGCTGGTTTTTTACTTGGGAAACTTAGCTATGCTAGAGAGAAAAATATAAAATTAATTATAAGTGAAGACTCTTACATGCCGGAAATAGATGATGAAAGTATTATTCATGAACTAATTACGATTGTCGGAAATTTAATTGATAATGCATTAGAGGCAGTGACGAATTGTGAAAAGAAGCAAGTTGAACTTGAGATACAATATGGTGATACATTAATCATTACAGTACAAGATACGGGGAAAGGTATACCAGAAGAAGAAATAGGGGCATTATTTACGAAAGGTTATTCCACAAAGGGAGATAACCGTGGTTATGGTTTGTATCTTGTAAAAGAAAGTATACAGCGAATAAATGGGGAAATTCATATGCATTCATTAGTAGAAAAGGGAACAACGATAACAATTGAAATACCTAAAGGTAGGGATGAGAGGAAAATATGATTAAAGTTTTAATTGTAGAAGATGACCCGATGGTAGCAATGTTAAATACGCATTATTTAGAGCAAGTAGGAGGATTCGAACTTATTCAAGCAGTTAACTCCGTAAAATCGGCGATAGAAGTATTAGAGGGATCACGAGTAGATTTAGTATTACTTGATATTTTTATGCCTGAAGAGACTGGATTTGAGCTTTTAATGTATATTCGGAACCAAGAAAAAGAAATCGATATTATGATGATTTCAGCTGTACATGATATGGGGAGTATTAAAAAAGCATTACAATATGGCGTAGTAGATTATTTAATTAAACCATTTACATTTGAACGATTTAAAAAGGCGTTAACTATATATCGAGAAAAACTTACTTTCATGAAAGAACAACAAAAAATTAGTCAATCGGAATTAGATTCGTTAATTTTGCCAAAAGAAAAAAGAGAGCCTACTGTCACTAAAGAGCTTCCGAAAGGATTAACGAAGCAAACGATGCAATTAATTTGGCAGAAGATTGAGTCGCTGAATGGACGAGCATTTACAACAGAGGAAATGGCGCAATTAGTTGGTGTTTCAAGGGTTTCTATACGAAAGTATGTAATGTTTTTAACTGAAATTGGAGTATTAGAAAACGAAATGGTGTATCAACATGTAGGAAGACCAGTGAGTAAATTAAGATGTATTAACCAAAATAAAATAGAGTTTTACGTATAAGCGACTTATTATAAGTCGCTTATACTTTTTTTAATTACAAAATCAATTACAAAACTTACAAAAACTATTTTTACTATTGAAAGCGTTTTAATATTGTTATTAAGAAAACAAGGGGGTGCCATATGGGAATTCAAAAGGATATGGAAGCGGTATCATTTCCTGGAGGAAATGACGTACAAAGAGAATCTTTCGCTTCTAAAATTATGAATGTGAAAATCGGTGTTATACCTTTACCGTTATATGTAGTATTGGCTGCTATTATTTATGGGGCATCTGTATATAATAAATTACCAGCAGATATGATTGGTGGATTTGCGGTGATTATGATCATGGGGATTTTCTTAGGCGACATTGGGATGAGAGTTCCAATTTTAAAAAATATCGGTGGTCCAGCAATACTTTCGTTATTTATTCCATCATTACTTGTATTTTTTAACTGGATGAATCCAGCTTCAATGGAAGCTGCGACTATGTTAATGAAAAAATCGAACTTTTTATATTTATATATTTCTTGTTTAGTAGTCGGAAGTATTTTAGGAATGAATCGTAAAGTGTTAGTACAAGGTTTCGTTCGTATGTTTATACCTTTAGTAGTAGGGACGTTAGCTTCGGTAGCAGTAGGATTATTGGTCGGTTCACTATTTGGATTTGAAATGAAGCAAACATTCTTCTTTATCATCGTACCAATTGTGAGTGGTGGTATAGGGGAAGGGATTTTACCATTGTCGCTAGCTTATAGTGATATTTTAAATGAATCATCAGCAACATTTGTATCACAGCTTATTCCAGCGGCTATTATTGGAAATATGTTCGCAATCGTGAGTGCAGGATATATGAAGCGTTTAGGTGAGAAGAAACCAGAGCTTAGTGGTAACGGTGTATTAGTGAAAACAGACAATCAAGCCGAGTTATTAAAAGAACAAAATACAGAAAAGCCAATTGACTTCTCATTAATGGGAGCAGGTTTATTAATTGCGTGTACGTTCTTCATCTTCGGAGGATTTGCTTCTAAGTTCATCGGTATTCCTGGGGCAATCATTATGATCTTCTCGGCAGCAATTGTAAAATATTTTAAATTAATGCCAGCAAAAATGGAGCAAGGTGCATTCCACCTATATAAATTCATTTCGAAGAATTTAACTTGGCCGTTAATGGTTGGACTGGGATTGCTATATATTCCGCTAAAAGATGTAGCAGCAGTTCTTTCAGTAGGATATGTTGTTGTGTGCGCATCAGTTGTTCTTACAATGGTAGCATCAGGTTTTCTTGTAGGGAAAGTGATGAAAATGTATCCAGTTGAATCAGCAATTGTAACGGGATGTCATAGTGGTTTAGGTGGAACTGGAGATGTTGCTATTTTATCAGCTTCAAATCGTATGGAATTAATGCCATTTGCACAAATTTCAACACGTTTAGGCGGGGCAGCAATGGTTGTAACAGCGACAATTTTATTAAAAATGTTTTCATGATCAAACAAGCTAGCTATATTCATATAGCTAGCTTGTCAAATTAAGGGGAGATTATAAGTATGTTAACAAAGCAAATTAATGAAAGATCATTGTTACTGCATAAAGAATTAGTAGGGAAAATTGAAATTACAAGTAAAGTAGAAGTGAATTCAGCGGATGATTTAAGCCTGACATATACACCAGGTGTAGCGGAGTCTTGCAAAGCAATTGCGGCGGATGAAGAAACCGTGTATGACTATACAGCACGCGGTAATATGGTGGCAGTTGTCTCAGATGGAACAGCGGTACTCGGTTTAGGGAATATTGGACCGAAAGCAGCTATGCCTGTTATGGAAGGGAAGAGTATTTTATTTAAGAAATTTGCGAATGTAGATGCTTTCCCGTTATGTTTAGGTACAACTGATGTGGATGAAATCGTTACCCTTGTAAAAAATTTAGAGCCTACATTTGCAGGGATCAATTTAGAAGATATTGCAGCACCACGTTGTTTTGAAATTGAAAAACGATTAAAAGAAGAAACGAATATTCCTGTATTTCATGATGATCAACATGGAACAGCTATTGTCGTTTTAGCAGCTGTTATTAATGCATTAAAGGTTGTTAGCAAACAAATGGATAATGTAAAAATCGTTATTAACGGTGCGGGTTCGGCAGGAATTGCAATTGGGAAACTATTATTAAAAGCTGGTGCAAAGCACATTACGTTAGTTAGCTTAGAAGGTATTGTTTGTGAAGGTGAAACATGGATGAACGCAGCGCAAATTGAAGTTTCAAAACAGACAAATCGAGAACATGTGCGTGGAACGTTGAAAGAAGCAATTCACCAAGCTGATATTTTTATTGGCGTATCTGCTCCTAACGTATTAACGAAAGAACTTGTACAGACGATGAATGAGAAAGCAATTGTGTTTGCAATGGCGAATCCAATTCCAGAAATCTTCCCTGAGGATGCATTAGCGGCTGGGGCAGCTGTAGTAGGAACTGGGCGCTCGGATTATGCGAATCAAGTAAATAATGTATTGGCGTTTCCCGGAATATTCCGCGGTGCGTTAGATGTGCGCGCGACTGATATTACAGAAGAGATGAAATTAGCGGCAGCATATGGGATCGCTAACATCATTACGGACGAAGAACGTAATGCGAATTATGTAATCCCGAATCCGTTAGATAAAAGAGTTGTTCCAAGTGTTGCGGAAGCTGTAGCGAAAGCAGCTATTGATTCGGGTGTGGCGCAAATTATGAAAATACCAAGTTATTAGTAGCTAAAAGCAGTGCCTAAAGAGGCACTGCTTTTTTGAGATAAGAAATCAAAATAATGAAGGAGTTTAAAATTATTTATTTTTGTTTCTTCACTATTTATTTAATTCCATTGCAACTTGTTTACCATTTACTAAAACCTCAGTTACTGCTACGATCACTTCTATCATTTTTTTCATCTCTCATCTCTCCTTTTGTCATTTCTTACTTTAAGTATAAGAGAAGAGAGGTACTTAAACTATCGAAGTATATGACTTAGAAATTACATTGTTGTAAGAAAGTGTTTTAGTTTTGTCACTTTACTCAGCAGTAATTACAAACTGATCATAATATTTTTCATTCACATAAATATTTAATACCCATAATCCAGATGAAGGTAGTGACATAGTGAGAGGAAGTTCGCTTGTAGTAGAATCAATTGTATTTGAAGTAGTCCAAGTTGGTTTGGAAGTTTCTTGTTGAAAGAGTACGGGTGTTGGAGTTACTGATCCTTGCTTTAGTGCAATAATAGATAATTTTCCAGTTGGCATTTCAGGATCTAAAAAGTACCACATCATTTCGCTTTTTTCATTTGCGATAATAGGGCTATCAGCCATTGCGATTTTGTCTTCGATACCTCTTAAAGGTATTTTTTCTTGTATGAAGGAGGGTGTTTCTTCCCAATTTACATCTTTTAAAACGCTAAGGTGAAAGAAGGAAGGTGCATTAACTTGAGTGGATGACGTTGCGATAGTTTCTTTTTTAGGTGCTTCTGAATCAGGCTGCACTTGTGTGCATCCAGCGATGAGAAAGGAGAAAAGTAGCATAGTTCCAATTTTTTTCATGGTGTCACACTCCTAATTTTTATTGTTAGTGTAATTGTATTTGCTAGAAAGTCGGACAATTCCTTTAAAACGTCAAAAGAGGTCGTAAGTTTTGTACGACCTCTTTTGACATTTTCTATATTTGTTCAGTTGAAAAAGTAGGTTCATTCTCTTTTTGTGGCATCGTTAAGAAAATAACAGAAAGAACGATACATAAGCCACCTAATAATTGATAGGCTCCAAAGGATTCATTTAGCCAAGCGATTGAAACGATGGCAGCTACAAGTGGTTCAATACTAGATAAAATGCTTGTTTCTGTTGCTGCTAAATATTTCAGACTACCGATATAAAGGAGGAAAGAAAGAGTGCCACTTATGATAATAAGAATAAGCATAGAAAAAGTTTTTGGTGTAAAATTTTGTGCAAGCTGATTCCATCCAAACGAGCGATTACAAATAAGCAGAGTGATGCCACCGATTAGCATCCCCCAGCCAATTACTACAGTTGTTCCGCATTCTTTAATAAGAGGGGCTGGATGAAGGGTATAAAATGCAAATCCAATTGCTGTTAATAGGCCAAAAATAATGGCTTCTTTCGATAAAACAATATTTTCAATGGACCCATTTGTAATAATAAAGTATGTTCCAGTTAGTGCCGTTATAATTGCGAGCAGTTGCATAGCCGCTGGGAATTTTTTTTGTCCAAATGCGACATAAATGGTAATAAGAACAGGACCTAGAAATTGAAATAATGTCGCTGTGACTGCGTTACTAATATGAACCGTTTCAATAAAGGCGTATTGCGCACCGAGCATGCCGAGAATAGAGAAAATAATAAGTTGTATAGAATATCTAGGGTGTTTCCAAATTTGAAATATGTTTTGTTTCTTTATAAGTAAGAAAGACAAAATAAATATTCCTGCAAGCAATAAGCGAATTGTTAAAAAACCAACTGATGATACGTTAGTATGTTGAAATAGCCACTGAATCATCGGGCCAGATAATCCCCATAATGTAGCTCCTGTAATAATCATAATGAGCCCAATCTGTCTACTATTGTTCATGATCATGCATCTCCTCTCGAGTATTTGATTTTTTATGTGTGACATGATAAAAGGAATTATATATAACTTCTGGTACTGTAAAAAGTATCAGATTTCAGTTTTATTAAGGGGTCAGATATTATGTTAGAATTAACGCCTAATTTAAATGTGAATAGTAAAAGAGCATTGTACGTGCAATTGTATGAGTATATAAAAAAAGAGATTAAAGATGGAACGATTCCGGCTTTAACAAAATTACCTGCAAAAAGAAAGCTGGCGAGCTATTTACAAGTGAGTAAGAATACAGTAGAAGCGGCTTACGAGCAATTACTTGCAGAAGGTTATATTGAGTCGGCATCGAGAAAAGGTTATTTTGTATGTAAAGTTGAACAAATGATTTATGTAGAAGGAAGTGAAGCGAAAGTAGAAGAGGTTCCGTTTAGGGAGGAAAACTATAAATTTGATTTCACCCAAACAGGAGTTGATACGCATACTTTTCCGTTCACTATGTACCGCAAGCTTATAAATGATGTATGGCAGCCACATAATAATGAATTGCTTTTTCTTGGACATCCTCAAGGGGAATTGAGCTTGAGGGAGGAAATTGCCAACTATTTGTATGAATCTAGAGGTGTGCGTTGTTCAGCTAGCCAAATTGTATTAGGGGCGGGAACACAAATATTAGTGAAGTTACTTTTTCAATTGTTGAAGGGAAGTAATTATGCAGTTGAAAACCCAGGTTATCATAGGAAAATGGTCGTTTTTGAACAAGGAGAAAAAAAGGTTCAAATGTTGTCTTTAGATAGGGACGGAATTTGTATGGCAGATTTAGAAAATAGCACTGCAAATGTTGTATTTGTTACACCTTCTCATCAGTTTCCATATGGAATGATTATGCCTATTACGAGAAGGACGCAGCTTTTACAATGGGCAAAGAAAGCAGAAGATAGATATATTATTGAAGATGATTACGATAGTGAATTTCGCTATTCAGGAAAGCCAATTCCGGCACTACAAGGATTAGATACAGATGGGAAAGTTATTTATATGGGGACGCTATCAAAAGCTTTGTTACCCTCATTACGGATGAGCTATATCGTATTACCGAAGAATTTAATTGAAAGATATCAAAAGGAATATTTGTTTTATACGCAAAGTGTTTCGAGAATGGACCAAGAAGTGATTAGAAAGTTTTTAAATGAAGGCTATTGGGAAAAACATATTCATAAAATGCGTGTCGTCTACCGAAAAAAGAGGGATCGACTTGTCTTTGAAATAGAAAAGTATTTCTCTAATCGTGTTGAAGTGATAGGAGAAGATTCGGGATTGCACATTTTATTACAAGTGCATAATGGAATGCGAGAAGAGGAACTCATTCAAGAAGCTGCAAAATATAGTATTAAAGTATATCCTGTTTCTACGTACTATAAAGACGGTACTGCACCTGAAAATGTCGTTTTACTTGGGTTTGCGATCTTATCAGAAGAAGAAATTGCGAAAGCGATTCAACTATTAAATACAGCGTGGTTTAGAAAAAAGTAAAAAAACATCCTCATACATGAGAGGATGTTTTTTTATTATTTATTTTCGTCTAAGAATAAGACCATATGCTCTTCGTCCCAATATTGTCCGTTATATTTTAATGAACGTTCTTGTACACCGAATGTTTTAAATCCTAATGATTCATAAAGTTTTTTTGCTCCATCGTTGCCGACAACAACATCAAGCATAACTTGTTCTACCTCTAAAGATTTAGCAAGTTCAAGACATTCTTTAATAAGTGCTTTTCCTGCTCCAAGTCCGCGTGCTTTTGGAGACACATATACAGAACCGATTTTAGCTTTATGTTCTTGTTTTACATATGGTTTCGTTTCCAGTGTTGCAACCCCGATTAATTGTCCATCTTTAAATGCACCTAGCGTATAGTTTTCATCTTGTGCTAATTTTTGTGCTTTATATTCAATCGCACACTCTTTATTAATAATATCTTCATAAGAAGAGCTGAAAGCTTCAGGGTTTTGCTTTAAACCTTCTACACGAAGTTCTAAGTAAATTTCCGCTTCGTCTTTTGTTAATACATGGATATCCAATTATATCACCCTCCAAATCTTTGACAAATGTATCTTTATTTTATATTGAAATAAGAATAATTTCAAAAGCTTAGCTTATATGAGCTGATTTTATGAACAAAATAACACCAGTAGTGTTTACTACTACTGGTGTTTTCACACACACATATTATTCAAAAGGTAGCTCAATTATAAAGTTTGTTCCTACGCCTAATTTGCTTGTTACTAGAATGGAACCGTTATGCAATTCCACAATTTCTTTCGCAACAGCTAGCCCGATACCTTTTCCCCCAGTAGCTCTCGTTCTAGATTTATCAACACGATAAAAACGATCGAAAATATGTGAGATATCTTCTTCAGGAATACCTTCTCCCTCATCGTCTACACTTATTGTAAAAGAATCTGTTTCCGTGAGTACACGTATCGTAATAGATGTGTTTTCTGGCGAATGTTGATAAGCATTGTGTAATAAATTTAACATAACTTGCTCCATACGTCTTTCGTCTATGCAAACTTTTAAATCATCTTTGCAATATACATGGAGTTGCATTTGTTTATTTGTTAATGTTGTTTTTGTTTTTTCAATCATTCGTTCTAAAAATGGTTTCAGGATTACTTTTTGTTTTTTGATAACAAACTGGTGTTGTTCTAACTGTACAAGCATAAATAAATCTTGGACGAGATCAGTGACACTATCTGTTTCATCCTCAATGATTTGCAAGTATTCTTCTCGTTCTTCTTTCGTTAAAGAGTCTCTCTTTGCTACCTTCGCATACCCTTTCATATAGGTCAAGGGAGTTAATAGTTCATGGGCAACACTAGCGAGAAATTCATTGCGTTCTTTTTTCATATAAGTCAGTTCACTGGACAAATCTTCAATCGTTTTTGCTAAGCTCCCAAGTTCATCATTTCGTTTTATACCTAATTGAATTGGCGTATTTAATTTTGACATTTTTTCTGTTGCCCTCTTCATTTTTATAAGTGGTTCTGTAATAACACGAGAAAAAACAAAGACAGAAATAGTAGTCAAAATAATTGTTAAAACACTAATGATAAGGAATTGGTTCATGAGTTTAAGTAACATATTTTCTAAGAAAGATGTTTTTAATAACATATATAACTTTCCTTGAAACTTTGTTGTGTTAAGTGGGCTTACTGTTGTGATGAATTTTGATTTTTTCCAGTTTCTTTCGACGATTAATCCGCTTTCTGGGACAGATTCTGTTTTACAAGTAAGTTGTTTTTGCATTTCCTTTGTTACGGGTTCTGAGGTGGAAATAATTTTGCCGTTATGGTCAGTAATAATGATAGCTATATCGGAGTTAGAAATTGATTCCGATTCAACTAAGTGTGCAGCCGCATTTGCAATCTCGAACTCAGGGTACACGGGGCGTTTAGGATTTTTATTGTGTTCAGCGTGTTGCATTTCTTTATAATATTCATCCCGTCTCTCGCGAATTTTAATTTTTTTACTATAGCGATTACCTTTTTCTAAAAGAGCAAGTGTTTCTTCTTCAATCCGCATTGTTGAAATGCTTTTGTAAAAAGAAACGAAAGCAATTGTTTCAATGCATAAAGCTAATATTAAAAAGTATGTCCCGATTTTAAGGGAAAGTTTGCTCATGTTCTCACCATACCTTATTCATAATAAACGGTCAGTGGTACGATATTTTCCACTGACCGAAGTAATTATTCACTTTTCCATTTATATCCGACTTTATAGACAGTTTCTAAGTAATTTTCAACTGGAAATCCTTTTTTGCGTAATTTATCACGGATATTGCGAATATGTGAATCGATTGTTCTATATTCAATGTCTGTTTCATAACCCCAAATTTTTTCGATTAAATCATCTCGGCTATAAGCACGATTTGTATTTTGTAAAAATAGTCCAAGTAAAGAAAACTCGATAGGAGTTAGTGAAATTTTTTCGTCATATACTGTGACAGTATGTTTCGTTTTATCCCACTCAATACCATTGAAGCTAACGAAGCCATCTTTCTTTGTACGGCGTAATATAGCCTCAATTCTTGCGACTAATACATGCTCATCAAATGGTTTTGTAATATAGTCGTCCGCGCCCATAGTGAGGCCTTTCACCATATCGTAATTTTGGTTACGAGCTGTTAGCATAATAATTGGAACGTTGGAAATTTGACGGATTTGATAGCAAGTATCCCAGCCATCCATATTCGGCATCATAACATCTAACAAAATAATATCGAAGTCTTTTTGTTCTATTAACTTTAGCGCTTCAAGGCCAGAGGTAGCTTTCATACAAAAATAGCCACGAGGACTTAAGAACAGATCTAATAATCGTAACATACGTTCTTCATCGTCTACTAATAAAATTTTTACCATAATCTTGTGCACCCCAAACTGTTCATTCTACTTGTATAGTTTACATGAAAATAATAAAAAACTCTTTTTATGTGATTGGGTGGAAGAGTTATTTTTCGTTCAGAGTAATTGACATAAAAAATGCACTAGTTTTGCACAACTATTTTTTATAATAGAAAACGTAGCGACACAAAATACCCTATGTTGCGACATAACGTCATGTCATTTTATTTATAAAATGACAATTCCATTCTATTGTGTATGTGAGATAGAGAGGGTTTTCGTATTCACCTCGCATCGGATAAGAAAAATTTCCTATCTCACACTTTTTTTTAAAAGGAGATCATACACATGAATCCAAAAGAAGAAATTTCAAAAAAAGAAAAGCAAGATCGTAATACGGTTGTCATGTGCATTGCCGTATCTATGGTTATTATTATAAGTTGTGTAAATAAAATTTTGGGGATTTTATAATATAAAAAAAGCTTATTGCTTCTTAAGAAGCAATAAGCTTTTTTCATTATTAGAGGAATCGTTCTATATGATAAACCAAGGTAAAATTGCTAACCCAGAAGTCACAATCGCTGTAGTACATATTAAAAGCATAGCTCGTTTGTTTTGTTTCATGTCACATTCTCCTTTATGTATCAATTGAATGCTATACGTTCATTTCATGATTGGTGCTTTACTTTATACTTTTAGTATAATGAATGGAAAGGTTTGGTACGATCGATAAAGGTGACATGAAGATTACATTGTTGTGATGAAAAAAGCACCTTTCTTAATAAGAAGATGCTTTTAAAAACTATATTGAAGTATTAATCATTTAAGAATAGAACCATATGTTCCTCGTCCCAATATTGGCCATTATGTTTTAATGAACGCTCTTGTACGCCGTAAGTTTGGAAGCCTAATGACTCATATAATTTTTTTGCGGCATCGTTACCAACTACAACATCGAGCATAAGTTGTTCTACATGTAATTTATCGGCATTTTCAATAATTGCTTTAATGAGAGCTCGTCCTGCTCCAAGGCCACGCGCTTTTGGGGAAACGAAAACGGAACCGATTTTTGCTTTATGTTCTTGTTTAATGAAAGGCTTTGTTTCTAAAGTAGCAATGCCGATTAAATCGTTATCTTTGAAGACCCCTAGAGTATACTTATCCGGATTGCTTAATCGTTTTGCCATAGCAGCTACAGGATTCTCATGTTTCAGAACATCTTCATAAGAAGAGCTAAAAGCTTCCGGGTTCTTCGTTAAACCTTCCATACAAACTTTTAAATATATTTCTGCGTCCTCTGTCGTTAATAAGCGAATTTCCATAGTTGTAACCTCCTTGGTCGATTTCAAATAAAATAGATCCATTACTTTTATAAGATTGAGTATGCGTTTTGTTAGCAGTCTCTTTTAATTTGTAAAAGAATGAAAAGATATATGCTACAATGTTTTGTTTTTTAATATGTAATGAAATTATATATTAACTTTATTAACTATTCAAGTGTTTAATATATTACATTTTCATAACTAAAATAACTCCTCGATTGAGGAGTTATTTTAGTTATTCGATTGATAACCATCAATTCGATGTGGATGTGTGTAAATATTACAAGATCCATTTCTAATAAATCCTACAACTGTAATGCCTAAATCGTGAGCGAGTTGCAATGCTAGTTTTGTTGGAGCAGATTTAGATAGAACAATTTCGCATCCAATTTTTGAAACTTTGAGTAAAATTTCGGATGAAATGCGACCGCTAAATGCAATGGTTTTTCCTTTAACGGATATATCATTGCGCAAACAGTGGCCATATATTTTATCTAATGCGTTATGTCTTCCAATATCCATTCTTGATAGGAGGATATTGTTTCGATCGCATAGTGCGGTATTGTGAACACCGCCAGTTTGGCGAAATGTAGTGGAAGATTGTTGTAAAGTATTCATTAAGTGAAAGCATTCTTCAGGAGTAATTTTCACGTGTATATCATGTAAATCTTTTGCCTTTGCTGCGTCGTTAACGAAAATAAAACCTTGTCTACCTTTTCCGCAGCAAGAAGTAATGTATCGTTTATTATATAAATTTTGATAGAGCGGATTTATTTTTGATGATGTTACATGGACAATTCCGTTATCTTTTTGAACCCATAGTTCTTCAACATCTTTATAGGAAGAAATAATTCCTTCAGAAATTAAAAAACCAATTACCATATCTTCAATATAATTTGGTGTGCATACGACTGTTACATATTCTTCACCATTCAATTTAATCGTAATAGGAGATTCTGTAACAATCTCATCAAGCTGTTTTGAAAATGTACCAGATTGATAGCGTACAATTGTATAAGTCTCTTGCGTAGGCCCCATATTAAATTCCCCTTTTATATGTATTTCTCTCCCATATTTATCATAAAACAATGGGGAAATAAAAACACCTATTAGCAAGAAGATCACAGATTATTTTGGTTATTATTGTATATGTACGATATAATAGAACGGTAGAATAGTGATATTTTCAAGCTTTTGTAGTTATACCTTATAACATCTAGAATCGACTTCATAAGAAAAGTATTTGCGCAGAGCGTTTCAAAAATATGTACAGTAATGCGATTTTGAAAACGGATTCATAATCGTGTTTTGTACAGTTGGTTGTAAGGAGAGGGGAAACTATGGCAGAACAGACAGTCCGTGTAACCGTGGATGGTAAAGAATTTTCCGCATCGGGTGAAAAGACGATACTACAATTATTTAACGAGAGTAATTTGGAACATCCTCAAATTTGTCATGTACCAGAAGTAGATCCAATTCAAACTTGTGATACGTGTATTGTAGAAGTGAATGGGAAGTTAATGCGTGCTTGTTCAACGAAATTAGAGAATGGTATGCATATCGAAAGACAGTCCCAGCGTGCAAAAGAGGCACAGACAGAGGCAATGGATCGAATATTAGAGAATCATTTATTGTATTGTACTGTTTGTGATAACAATAATGGTAACTGTAAAGTCCATAACACGGTACATATGATGGGAATTGAAGAACAGAAATATCCGTATGAGCCGAAAGTAAGTGCTTGTGAAGTGGATATGTCACATCCTTTTTATCGGTATGATCCAAATCAATGTATTGCTTGTGGACAGTGTGTAGAAGTATGTCAAAACTTACAGGTTAACGAAACTATATCAATAGATTGGAGCTTAGATCGTCCACGTGTTATATGGGATCATGGTGTAAGCATCAATGACTCGTCTTGTGTAAGTTGCGGGCAGTGTGTAACAGTATGTCCATGTAATGCATTAATGGAAAAATCAATGTTAGGAGAAGCTGGATTCATGACTGGATTAAAACCAGATGTGTTAGATCCGATGATTGATTTTGTAAAGGATGTAGAGCCTGGATATAGTAGTATTTTAGCGGTTTCGGAAGTAGAGGCTGCGATGCGTAGGACGAAAGTGAATAAAACAAAAACAGTTTGTACATTTTGTGGTGTCGGTTGTTCATTCGAAGTATGGA
The DNA here is from genome assembly GCF_002571225.1 of Bacillus sp. AFS059628. GTDB lineage: Bacteria > Bacillota > Bacilli > Bacillales > Bacillaceae_G > Bacillus_A. Next base: position 55,744 of record NZ_NVEC01000030.1, read on the forward strand.
CGAAAGATCGCCATATACTAAAAGTTCAACCTGTTTCAGATGCACCTGTTAATGGTATTTCCACATGTGTAAAAGGAAAATTTGGATGGGACTTTGTAAATAGTGAAGATCGCATTACGAAGCCATTAATTCGCCAAGGAGATATGTTTGTTGAAGCTACTTGGGAAGAGGCTCTTGAAGTTGTTGCTTCTAATATGCAGCATATTAAATCTGAATATGGTAGCGATGCATTTGGATTTATTTCTTCATCAAAAGTAACGAATGAAGAAAACTACCTTATGCAAAAGCTAGCTCGACAAATATATGGAACGAATAATGTGGACAATTGTTCTCGTTATTGTCAATCTCCAGCAACAGATGGTTTATTTAAAACTGTCGGTATGGGCGGGGACGCTGGAACAGTGAAAGATATAGCTGAAGCAGGCCTTGTCATTATCGTTGGTGCGAATCCAACAGAAGGACACCCTGTACTTGCGACGCGTGTAAAACGTGCTCATAAATTACACGAGCAAAAACTGATTGTAGCAGACCTTCGCAAACATGAAATGGCAGAGCGTGCGGATTTATTTATTCATCCGCGCCAGGGTACGGATTACGTATGGCTTGCTGGTATTACGAAATATATTATTGATCAAGATTGGCACGATAAAAAGTTTTTAGCTGAAAATGTGAAGAACTTTGATGAATATAGCAAAATGTTAGAAAAGTATACGCTTGATTATACAGAAGAAATCACGGGGATTTTGAAAGAAAATCTAAAAGAAATGGCTCGTATGGTATATGAAGCAGATGGTACTTGTGTGCTTTGGGGAATGGGTGTAACGCAAAATACAGGAGGAAGTACAACTTCTGCAGCCATTTCAAATTTACTGCTTGTTACAGGCAACTATCGTCGTCCTGGTGCAGGCGCATATCCATTACGAGGTCATAATAACGTACAAGGTGCCTGTGATATGGCAACATTACCAAACTGGCTTCCAGGTTATCAAGCAGTATCAGATGATACGCTTCGTGCTAAGTTTGAAAAAGCATATGGCACAACGATTCCGAAAGCACCAGGATTAAATAATATTGCAATGTTACTCGCGGCAGAAGAAGGAAAATTACGTGGTATGTATGTCATGGGGGAAGAAATGGCTTTAGTCGATTCTAATGCGAACCATGTACAACATATTTTAGCGAATTTAGACTTCCTCGTTGTTCAAGATATGTTCTTATCAAAAACAGCCCGTTTTGCTGATGTTATTTTGCCAGCGGCACCAAGCTTAGAAAAAGAAGGTACGTTTACGAATACAGAGCGCCGTATTCAAAGATTATATGAAGTATTGAAACCGCTTGGTGATTCAAAACCAGACTGGTGGATTTTACAAAAAGTTGCTCGTGCACTCGGCGGTGATTGGAATTACGAAAGTCCAAGTGAAATTATGGACGAAATCGCATCACTTGCACCGTTATACTCTCAAGCAACGTACGACCGTCTAGAAGGATGGAATAGTTTATGTTGGGGTAGTCATGATGGTAGCGATACACCACTATTATATGTAGACGGATTTAACTTCCCAGATAAACTCGCTCGTTTATCATTAGATGAATGGATACCACCGGTTGTAGCGCCAGATGAGTATGATTTACTTTTAAATAATGGACGTATGCTAGAACATTTCCATGAAGGGAATATGACGAATAAGTCGGCTGGTATTTTATCTAAAGTATCTGAAGTATTTGTTGAAATTTCACCCGAACTCGCTATAGAGCGCAATGTGAAAGATGGTGGTCTTGTAGAATTAGCATCACCATTTGGAAAGATTAAAGTACAAGCGCTTATTACTGATCGTGTAACTGGGAAAGAGCTATATTTACCGATGCATGCAACGATAAATGAAGAAGCGATTAATATTTTAACTGGGACGGCAACAGACCTGTATACGTGTACACCGGCGTATAAGCAAACGATGGTGAAAATGCGTGTATTACGTGAAAAAGGAAACCGTCCGTTACCATCTTCAAACCCGAGAGATAAACAGCGTAATCCGCAAAATGGTGTTGAAATTGAGCAAAAATGGCAAAGAAAACAATACGTATCACTTGTGGACTAGGGGGCGGAGATAGTGGCGAAAGAAATTACGTTAATTAAAAAGAAAGTTATAACAGAGGAAGAACAGAAACAGCAAGTAGCAGAGGAACTTCTAAATGAGCTATCTAATAATCGTGAAGCAGTAGAAGAAACAATGCAGCTTCTCGCACAGTTGCAGAAGGCTGGTATATTAGATGCGGCGATTAGTTTGCTTGCTGCGAAGGAAGATGTTTCAAAAATCGCTGTGGAGCAATTAAATCGTGAACCAGTTAAAAATGCACTTAACAACATGATGGGGGCGGGGGAAGCACTGTCCTCAGTTGACCCAGAAGTAACAAAGCAAATCACATCGAGTTTAGTCACTGGATTGCAATTTGCAACAGATGAATTAAAGAGTGGTAAAAAAACAAAAGTAATGGATTTCTTTAAAGTGTTAAAAGATCCAGATATCAATAGAGCCATTACATTCGGATTTAGCTTCTTGAAAGCATTTGGACAAGGGTTAGAGAAAAAATAGATTCAATGAAAAAGTGATGGGAAGTAGCCATCACTTTTTTCATTGTATGTATAAGAGTGTTCATGTTAAGCGGAATATATTATTATTAAAGGGATGGGTTAGAAATGGAAATGTGGAATCCATCTCAAATATCGTTTTAGAATGTGGAGGAATATATGCAACACCGTAAAAGACTATCTATACCAGGAGTAATGAGACATTCCTTTCAAACTGTTAGATTTGCCTTTTGGAATGTGTTAACATTCCAACTTGCTTATAAATTGTTAGCAGCGATTGTGTTTATCCCACTTTTCGGTATTATTTTCAATAAGTTGTTGTACTTTGGTGGGTATGCAAACGCAACAAATGATGAGTTATTAGCATTTTTGAAAACACCATACGGGATTTTGGCGATTGTAATTTTATCTATATTGGCATTGTTCCTGATCTTTACAGAGTTTGCAGTACTTATTATCATTTCGTACTTCGCTCATAAAAGGCAAAAGGTGAGATTACGTCCAATTTTATATAAAACAGTAACGTATTTACCTTCTCTGTTTACATATTGCTTACCTGGATTTGTTTTGTATGCAGTTGTACTATTACCACTATTAAGTATGGGATATAAATCTGCATTGATTCCTGAAATTCAAATTCCTAATTTTATTACAGGTGAACTATTTAAGACAACAATGGGGCAAGTGGGATATTATACTTTCTTTGCTGTAGTTGCCTATTTGAATCTTCGTTGGATTTTTGTTTTACCTATTATTGTTTTAGAGGATAAGCCGTTCCGTACGGCAGCACGAAAAAGCGCAAACCTAGTAAAAGAAAGCTTCTTTAAAGTGTTGTTCTTTTTAGTAGGTTTTTTCATATCTGTAGGAATTGTTTTTCTTTTATGTATAGGAATTTATTTACTTTGTCTGTGGGGAGTATATGAATTTACAAACCCAGAAGGGACATTTGCACTACTAGCAGAGTCAACTATTTCTGTTTTCCTAACAAGTACATTGTATCTATTTAGCTTTATTATGACGCCGTTCTATATTATGGCGTTAACAAGACTGTATTTACAAAAGGTTCCAATCGAAGATGTTTTATTAGAAGAAGGATTAGATTATTCAAAGACGAAAGCAGATAAATGTTTCTTCCAAAAACATCGTTGGAAATTTATTGGCGTATATATTGTAGGAATTATTACTGCGGGAATGGTTGTTGCCTTCATTGTAACCTTTATTACAAACACATATAAAGAACCGATTATTATGGCTCATCGCGGTTATATTTCAAAAGGTGTAGAGAATACGAAAGAAGCTGTGCAGGGAGCTATTGATGCGAAAGCAGACTACGCTGAAATTGATGTACTACAAACGAAAGACGGTGAACTAGCAGTTATACATGATTTGAAGTTGAAACGTCTTGCAAATGCTAATGTTCATGTTTCGGATTTAACGATGGACGAGTTAAGACAGCTTACTCTTAGTCAAGATGGGTTTTCAGGACAAATCAGTACACTTGATGAAATCATTAAGCTGGCTAAGGGTAAAATCAAACTTAATATTGAAGTGAAGCTTCATGGTGGCGAAAAAGATTTTGTAAATAAAGTATTAAAAACGATTAAAGATAATGAATTTGAGAAGCAATGTGTCATTCAAACGTTACATTACCCGCTTATTAAAGAGTTTAAGCGTGCAAATGCAGATATAAAAGTCGGATATATACTATATGCAAGTAGAGCTAACTTAAAGAATGTGAAAGCTGATTTTTATGTAGCGGAAGAATATATGTTAAATAAGAAGTTAGTAAGAGAAGCAAGGAAGTTAAACAAGCCAATTTACGTATGGACAGTAAATGATATGGAAAGTTTAAAGGGATATTATAAGTTAAACGTAGATGGTATCATTACCGATTACCCTGAAGATGCACGTGAAACAATTAAGATGTTAAAAGAGCAAGAAGCGGAAGAAAGTGATCTGTTTGATAAAATTACGGAAACAACAGATGATTTATTTTCTAAGTTATTTATAAGTTACCCAGCTGCTGGCTAAATGCCTGCAGCTGTTTTTTTTTACAAAAAGAATATATCTCTAAAGTATTGTGTAAATTAATAACTGAATATGTATACGGCATCATTGAGGTTTCTTACATCGTTACATTATTGTCAAATAATAAATGATTACTACTTATTTTGAAGGAGTATAATAAAAATAGAGTGATAAATAATGAGATGGAACAAAGAGGCTAATAGAATCAATGTTCCATATATTTACACTATTCTAAATATATAAACTTTAAAAATATAGTATGTTAGCGTTTTCATAACTTTTAAGTTATGCTAGAATAAGGACATAAGTTATTAATTATTACAAAAAGAAAAAAGACTTTCTTTTTTCTGTTAATTATAAGGGGGCATTTCATTATGCGTATTGGGGTACCAGCAGAAATTAAAAACAACGAAAACCGTGTGGCAATGACACCAGCAGGTGTTGTACATTTAATTCGTAACAATCACGAAGTATTCATTCAAAAGGGTGCAGGTTTAGGATCTGGTTTCACAGATGCTCAGTATGTTGAAGCAGGAGCAAAAATTGTTGATACAGCTGAAGAAGCTTGGAACATGGAAATGGTTATGAAAGTTAAGGAACCAATTGAAAGCGAATACAAACACTTCAGCGAAGGTTTAATCTTATTCACATACTTACACTTAGCTCCAGAACCAGAATTAACAAAAGCACTAATCGAAAAGAAAGTTGTTTCTATTGCATATGAAACAGTACAATTAGAAAACCGTTCTCTACCATTACTTGCACCTATGAGTGAAGTAGCTGGTCGTATGGCTGCACAAATTGGTGCACAATTCCTTGAGAAGAACAAAGGCGGTAAAGGTATCTTACTTGCAGGTGTTCCAGGGGTTAAACGTGGTAAAGTAACAATCATCGGTGGTGGACAAGCTGGTACAAATGCTGCTAAAATTGCAGTTGGACTAGGTGCGGATGTAACAATCATCGACTTAAGTGCAGAACGTCTTCGTCAATTAGATGACATTTTCGGAAACCAAGTAAAAACTTTAATGTCTAATCCTTACAATATTGCAGAAGCTGTAAAAGAGTCTGATCTTGTAATCGGTGCAGTATTAATCCCAGGTGCAAAAGCGCCAAAACTTGTAACAGAAGAAATGATTAAATCAATGGAACCAGGTTCTGTTGTTGTAGATATCGCGATTGACCAAGGTGGTATTTTCGAAACAACTGACCGTATTACAACTCATGATAACCCAACTTACGAAAAACACGGCGTTGTTCATTATGCAGTTGCAAACATGCCAGGTGCGGTTCCACGTACATCAACTCTTGCATTAACAAACGTAACAGTACCATACGCAGTACAAATTGCGAACAAAGGCTACAAAGAAGCTTGCCTAGGCAACTCTGCGTTACTAAAAGGTATTAACACATTAGACGGCTATGTAACATTTGAAGCAGTTGCAGAAGCTCACGGTGTAGAGTACAAAGGTGCTAAAGAATTATTAGAAGCAGAAACAGTATCTTGCTAATAGAAGCATTATACAAAACAAAATCGAACAATATATAAACCAACATGATAAGAGCTAAGAGTGAATATCTCTTAGCTCTTCTTGGCAAAAGGGGGCATACATCGTGGCCAACCTATTTAAAAAGAAATCCGTTACGCAATTGTTAGGGGAAAGTAAAAGTAAAACTTTAACGAAAACGCTAGGGGCATTCGACCTAACAATGCTAGGGATTGGTGCGATAATTGGTACAGGAGTTCTAGTATTAACAGGATTAGTAGCAGCAAGAGATGCTGGTCCAGCAGTTATTTTTTCATTCATGATTGCAGCGATTGTTTGTGGGTTTGCAGCATTATGTTATGCAGAAGTTGCATCTACACTGCCGGTTTCAGGTAGTGTGTACACATATTCATATGCGACAATTGGTGAGTTTATTGCCCACCTAATGGGATGGACATTACTATCTGTATATGTCGTAACAACTGCCGCAGTAGCTGGTGGATGGACAGGTTATTTCAATAACTTAGTGAGTGGATTTGGGTTAGAAATTCCAACAGAGCTGTTAAAAATTCCATCACAAGGTGGAATTGTGAATTTACCAGCAGTAGTTATTACTTTAGTTTTAACTTGGTTATTATCAAGAGGTACGAAAGAAAGTAAACGTGTGAATAACATAATGGTATTAATCAAAATTGGTATTGTTATTTTATTCATTGCAGTTGGTGCGTTTTACGTACAACCAGAAAACTGGACACCATTTGCACCATACGGTATGAGCGGAATCTTTGCCGGAGGAGCAGCAGTATTCTTCGCTTTCTTAGGATTTGATGCATTAGCAACTTCTGCTGAAGAAGTAAAAAATCCACAACGTGATTTACCGATTGGTATTATTGTTTCGTTAGTAATTTGTACAATCATTTATGTTGTAGTTTGTCTCGTTATGACAGGTATGGTTTCTTATAAAGAGTTAGATGTACCAGAGGCTATGGCATATGTGTTAGAGGTTGTAGGACAAGATAAAGTAGCAGGTGTAATCGCAGTTGGAGCTGTAATTGGTATTATGGCTGTAATCTTTGCTTACATTTATGCAACAACACGTGTATTCTTCGCGATGAGCCGTGATGGTTTATTACCGAAATCATTTGCGAAAATTAATAAGAAAACAGAAGCGCCAGTATTCTCAACTTGGTTAACAGGTATTGGTAGTGCTTTAATTGCTGGATTTATCGATTTAAAAGAATTGTCGAATTTAGCGAATATTGGAGCATTGTTAACATTTGCGATGGTAGGTGTGTCAGTTATTATTCTTCGTAAAACACATCCGAACTTAAAACGAGGCTTTGTGGTACCACTTGTACCAACGCTACCGATTATTTCAATCGCATGTTGTCTATTCTTAATGTTTAACCTACCGTTAACAACATGGATTTACTTCGGTATTTGGTTAGCAATTGGAGTAGTTGTATACTTTGTTTATTCGAAAAAACATAGTCATTTAAAAGACGATGGAAGTTCGCAGGATAATTTAGAACAAGCTAATTAAAAGCTTAATTAAAAGGGATATAAGTATAGTAAGCCTTGTGCGTCTAGGGAGCGCGCAAGGCTTTTTTCTTTTGGGTAAAATGTACATCCTTTTTTGTATGAGAATGTAATGGATGCGGAAAATATGTGTAGATCTTTTTTAAAATGTGAACGAAATGTTCAAAAAAATGTATGAGATTTCATTGACACATATGAATGGACGCTCATATAATAAGAGTATAAGATATATGAATGATTGTTCATATGTTCAAATAAAGAGGTGAGCTATAATGGCTGTAAATAAAGTAGAAACACCACAAGAGACATGTTCTCAAACGATAATTCATGAAGAAGTTGTTGATCAAGTAAAACAAACAATTCCAACTGATGAAAGTTTAAGTAAAGTAGCAGAACTATTTAAAGTATTAGGCGATCGTACACGTACGAGAATATTACATGCGTTATTTGAAGCAGAAATGTGCGTTTGTGATTTAGCGTATTTATTAGGAATGACACAATCATCTATTTCACACCAGCTTCGTGTGTTAAAGCAAGCGAAACTTGTAAAGAATCGTAAAGAAGGAAAGGTCGTTTATTATTCGTTAGCTGACCAGCACGTAATTCATATCTTCGAGCAAGCGTTTGAACACGTAAACGAGGAAGAATAAAAAGAACGCGAGGAGGGAGAACGATGGCTGAAGCATTAGTGAAAAAGAAACTGATGTTAGAAGGTTTAGATTGTGCGAACTGTGCAATGAAAATCGAAAAAGGTGTTGGAAATATAGAAGGAGTAAATTCTTGCTCTGTAAATTTCGCAACAAAAACAATGGTGTTAGAAACAGAACAAAATAAAGAAAGCGAAGTTGTTACAGAAGCGAAACAACTCGTTACAAAATTAGAACCGCACATTAAAGTGCAAGAAGAAAAAAGTACAAAAGTAGCAAAAGAAGTATTTATATTAGAAGGTTTAGATTGTGCAAACTGTGCGATGAAGATTGAAAATAAAGTGAAAGAAATGCCGACTGTTTCAGCAGCAACTGTTGATTTCGTATCAAAAAAATTAAGAGTTGAAGTAGCGAATAAAAGAGAATTAGAAGCGACTGTAGCAAATATAACAAATGTTGTTCAAAAGTTAGAGCCAGATGTGAAAGTTGTTCGTGAAGAAAAAGGTGGTCATGATCACGGGCATAGTCACGACCATGGTGAAGCAAATGTGAAAAAGATGGTAGGACGATTAGTGGTCGGCGGAATTTTGACAGCAATTGCTGCATTAGCTGGCTTACCACAAATGATCACAATTCCGTTATTCGTCCTTGCGTATTTATTAATAGGTGGAGATATCGTTTGGAGAGCGGTAAGAAACATAACTCGTGGTCAAGTGTTCGATGAGAACTTCTTAATGGCAATTGCAACACTAGGAGCTTTCGCGATCCAGCAATACCCAGAAGCGGTTGCAGTAATGTTATTCTATCAAGTAGGGGAATTATTCCAAAGTATTGCGGTAAACCGTTCTCGAAAATCAATTACTTCGTTAATGGATATTCGTCCTGATTATGCGAATGTAAAAGTTGGAAATGAAACGAAACAAGTATCGCCAGAAGATGTACAAATCGGTGATTATATTATCGTGAAACCTGGTGAGAAAGTACCGTTAGACGGAAAAGTAATTGAAGGAACATCCATGGTAGATACTTCAGCATTGACTGGTGAATCTGTACCACGTGAAGTGGAAGTTGGAAATGATGTACTAAGTGGTTTTGTGAACCAAAATGGTGTATTAACAATTGAAGTTACAAAAGAGTTTGGCGAATCAACTGTATCAAAAATTTTAGATTTAGTTCAAAATGCAAGCAGTAAAAAAGCGCCGACAGAAAACTTTATTACGAAGTTTGCACGTTACTACACTCCAGTTGTAGTTATTACAGCAGCGATCATGGCGTTTATTCCACCACTTATTTTAGAAGGAGCGACATTTGCAGATTGGATTTATAGAGCGTTAGTGTTCTTAGTAATCTCTTGTCCATGTGCGTTAGTTGTATCTATTCCTCTTGGATTCTTTGGAGGTATCGGTGGCGCATCTAAAAGTGGTGTGTTAGTAAAAGGAAGTAACTACTTAGAAGCTTTAAATGATGTGAAATATATTGTCTTTGATAAAACAGGAACATTAACAAAAGGTGTCTTCAAAGTTACAAAAATGGAACCAAGCGAAGGCATTACAAATGAAGAATTATTAGAGTATGCAGCATTTGCTGAAGTGTATTCTAACCATCCGATTGCACAATCGATTCGAAATGCATATGGAAAATCAATTGATGAAAAAATAATCGATGATTATAACGAAATTTCTGGTCACGGTACAGTCGTAAAAGTACAAGGAAAAGAAATTTTTGCAGGTAATGCTAAATTAATGAGAAAAGAAAACATTACATTTAAGCAACCAGAAACAGTAGGTACATTAGTTCACGTTGCTGTAGATGGGAAATACGCAGGTTATATTGTTATCTCTGATGAGGTAAAAGAAGATTCAAAACAAGCAATTCAAAAGTTAAAGGAATTAGGTATTAAGAAGACAGTCATGTTAACTGGGGATGCAAAAACAGTTGGTGAAGCTGTTGGTAAAGAATTAGGTTTAGATGAAGTTCACGCAGAACTATTACCGCAACAAAAAGTAGAAGAAATTGAAAAAATTGATGCAGCGAAGCACGGAAAAGAAAAAGTTGCTTTCGTTGGTGATGGCATTAATGACACACCAGTATTAGCAAGAGCAGATGTTGGTATTGCGATGGGTGGTTTAGGATCAGATGCAGCAATTGAAGCGGCAGATATCGTTATTATGACTGATGAGCCTTCAAAAATTGCGACAGCTGTAAACATTGCAAAACGTACAAGACGCATTGTATGGCAAAATATCATCTTTGCATTAGGAGTAAAAGGATTAGTTTTATTACTTGGTGCTTTCGGTATTGCAACAATGTGGGAAGCTGTCTTCTCAGATGTCGGTGTGACACTACTTGCAGTGTTAAATGCAATGCGTGTACTACGAGTGAAAGATTTATAAAAAAGAGGACGCAACTTGCGTCCTCTTTTTTAAGTTGTTTTGTTGAAATTGACTCAATAAAATAATAGCAAATATTATTTTAATAATGAATAACTTAATATTAAAATTTACAAATAAAAAATATTTGTCTTATTATGTTAATATATTTTTCATAAAGATATATATAGCATGAAAAAACAGAGAAGGGGAAGCTTCTCTGTTTTATCCCGCTTTAATGGGCAGTAAGACCCCCACCTCAAAATTTAGCGAAAGCAAAGAATTTAGGTAGGGGATCAACTGCCCATAAAAGTCCGATTGGTGAGTGCTAATAATCAGTGGGGGATGAAGAAAACCCCACTGATTAAAGTTTCA
>NZ_NVEC01000031.1 GCF_002571225.1 Bacillus sp. AFS059628
TTTTATGGGCAGTTGAACCCCCCCCTAAATTCTTTGCTTTTGCTGCATTTTGAGTTGGGGGTCTTACTGCCCATTAAAGCGGGATAAAGTGTAAGGAGATTGTGTCGAATGAACAAAAAAAATTTCAAACAAAACAAAGCTACTGATGGCATTGATGTTGAGTTCTCTCGTGAACTCGCTGATCACGATGACTTAGAAGCGAACGCACGTGCAAATGCCGCTGATGCACGTCAAAAACGCCAGTCAACAGAAAAATAAGGAAAGCACAACCTTATTCTTTTCAACAGGGACCTACTACCCAATAAAATAAACCGAGAGACATCTCTCGGTTTATTTTCGATATTTTTTTATATAATGTGCCAAAGTAAGTAGCGGATAAATTTGGGCATAGCTATGATAACGAATATAAAACCCACCTGGTAAACCTGTTCCAGTAGGATATTTTCCATTCACATAAGGATTGGCAAGCAAATATGAAATACCTTTTCGAATAGTTGGTGTTTCTTTATCATAGTAAGAAATGAGAGCATCTAACGCCCATGCTGTTTGAGATGGTGTACTAAATGGTAAAGTAACGAATCTTTTCTCCACACTACTTTGGCATGATTCTCCCCACCCACCATCTTCATGCTGTATATGTTCAAGCCATAAAGCTGCTCGTTTCAACGATGGATTGCTAGATGAAATTCCGAGTGACCGCAAACCCGTCATTACAGCCCACGTACCATATATATAACAAATCCCCCATTTCCCATACCAGGATCCATTTTTCTCTTGTACATCCATTAACCAATTTATCGCACTTTGTTTTTGTTTCTCAGGTAATTCATTTTGCGTATATGTCCCGAAAAGTTCTAACACTCTCCCTGTAATATCTGGTGTAGAAGGATCTGTAATCATGTCGCTTGCGTTTTCGATTGGTAAATTTGCTAATAATTTGCTCGTCACGCCTTTTTCAAACGCTCCCCAGCCACCATCATTATTTTGTAATCCTTTAATCCAATTGACCCCTTTCTTCCATGCATTTTCTATATTTTCGTTTCCTCTACTTCTTGCCAACACTCTTAGCACAGCTGTTGTATCATCGACATCTGGAATTGTCGTATTCACATCCGAAAAACCCCAACCACCAGGAGTCAGCGCGGGAGCATGTACGCTCCAATCAGCTTTTTTTGTATGCTGTTTTTTTAATAAATATGTTATTGTCTGTTGAATCATCTTGTTATCTTTCGGAACGTGTGCCTCTTGTAACGCATAGCTGAGTAAAGCCGTATCCCATACAGTTGAAGGAGAGTTTTGCAAATGATTCCCTCTTTCCATCTTCCATATATAAGATGTTATCCCCGTTATGGCCTTTTGAATCATTGATGATTGAAGAGAATGTCCTAATGCGAGTAAAGCATAAATCATATAAAACGAGGCAGTTGCGTAACTATATAACGTTCCATTTTCTTCAATACGCTCTTTCATAAAACGTTCAACTTCCTCATATCCTTTATGATGTAACGAAAGAGGATACGATATAATTTGCTTTACATCACTTAATAATGTTTGAAACACCGGAGACCGATCCTCCCGAAACCATTCTCCGCCCCCGCCGGAAATGTGATTTAAATTTGGCAATAACTTTTTCCCTACTTGAAATCTTTTATTTAAACAAAGCATCATCGGAATTAAATGAATACGTGCTGAGCTACTCAATTCAAATATACTGAGAGGGGAATCATTTTGGAGAAACATGATTGGTGTTGGCAAATGAAAGAGTGAAGGATATTCATACTCTCCATGAATTGCTAACAAAAACTTCGTCATAAAATGAGCACGCGCTACGCCTCCACGTTCCTTAATAAAGATTTCGGCCCGCCTCATATTCGCATCTTCTTTTGTATATTTTTTCGATGCTAGCAGGGCCACATAAGATTGAATTGTAGCAGATAAATTACCACCTACTTCATCTTCATACAATTTCCATGTTCCTTCATTTGTTTGGAGTGATGCTAACCTTTTTACAAATGGTTCTATCTCTTTATCTCTACCTAATAATTTTAATAAAAAAATCATATGGCAATCTGTTAATGGTGCCCCTTCAAAACAAAACCGCCACGTTCCATCTCGCTGTTGCATCGTTTGAAGGGCCGTTGTTCGCCTCGCTATTTCTTCATGCACTTTTTCATATAATAACAACTTACTCACCCACCCTTTCGAAATCCGTATAACGATATTCAAAAAGGTAGCTGAATATGTATGAAAACAAAGAAAAGCAGAACATATAAAATGTTCTGCTCATAAACAATATCCCACTCCGACAATTATCCCTACTAAAGCACCAACTACTACTTCATACGGTGTATGCCCAACAAGTTCATTTAATTTCTTATACTCTGTTTGTCTACCATGAAAAAACTCATTCAATATTTTCGCTTGTTTACTTACCGCAAGCCTTACTCCTGAGGCGTCATACATAACAATAATGGCAAAAATAGCAGCAATTGCAAACATGGAACTTTCCACGCCTTCCACAACGCCAACACCTGTCGCGAGTGCTGTAACAGTTGAAGCATGAGAACTTGGCATCCCACCTGAAGCGAAAAACTTTGCAAAATCAAATTCACCCGTTTTAACCAATTTAAAGACCACTTTCGTTAATTGTGCTAAAAACCATGAAATTACAGCGGCCATAAGCGGATCATTATGTAAAATTGTTTCCACGTTCTCAGCTCCCTACTAGCTATAATGGAAATCCTATATAGTATCAGTATAAAGAAAAATGCGTAGAAAATACTACGCATTATGATACTTTTGCTGATTTATTTTTTATAAATTTCGGTTGTTTCTGCACTAAGAACTTTGTTTTCGCTACCGAGAATACAAATAATGCAACCCATATACAGAAAAATGCAATCATATGAGTAGAGGTGAAATGTTCACCAAATACAAATACACCTAAAATTAAACTAATCGTTGGCGCAATATATTGTAAAAATCCGACCATATAAAGTGGAATAAGTTGCGCTCCTTTCGCAAAATAAAAAAGTGGTAAAGCAGTAACAATGCCCGCTCCTATTAATAGTAACGTCGATAACATGGAAATAGATCCAAATGAACCGAAGCCATGTGCTCCAGTCATAATAAGATAAATAATTGCAAACGGCGTCACTAACATCGTTTCCATCGTAAGCCCAATTGTCGCATCATAGTTTAACAATTTTTTCGTTAATCCGTATAATCCAAATGAAAAGGCGAGTGATAAAGAAACCCACGGTATAGATCCGAAACGTACCGTTAAAATAATAACTCCTACTCCAGCTAAACCAACTGCAACATATTGCCAAAAGTTTAACTTTTCCTTTAAAACGACTGTACCAAGTAAAATACTAATAAGCGGATTAATATAATACCCAAGACTTGCTTCAATGACATGATTATGATTCACGGCCCATATGTAGACAAACCAGTTTCCGCTAATCAAAACTGAAGCTATTGTTAATGACATTAATAATTTAGGTCGTTTAAAAAGATTCAAAAACTCCCCAATAAACTGACGAAACCTTTTCGTAACACCTAATACTAGTAACATAAAAACGAACGCCCAAACGATGCGGTGTGCTAATATTTCATCTGCAGGAACTTCCTCAACCCATTTCCAATAGATTGGTAGGATTCCCCACATCGTATAAGCACCAGCCGCATATATAATCCCTTTTTTTTGCTGTGCTGATTGACTCCCCATCTTCCTTTTTCTCCTCTTCTCGTTTTTCTCCATTATACGGTCCCGCATGCTCACTTTACCAATAATCAATCTGCAATTCTTTCGACATTTCTCATACAGCAAAAAGTAAACATACTGTTATAACGACAAGTAATGGTATACCGAAAACAAATTTCTTTTTATGAGTTTTATGGTGAAACATATACATACCGATCCAAGCACCAACTGCTCCTCCAGCTGCCGCTGATAAAAACAACGTACTTTCTGGTGTTCTCCACTGTTTCTTCTTCGCTTTTCGTTTATCAAGCCCCATAAGGCTAGAAGCTATAACGTTAATAATAATAAAATAAATCCATTTCATCGCTTTCTCTCCCTATGAAAAATTCGCTTAATGGTAACATGAAAAAACGACGGAAACAACTGAAGAACGCTTTTTATTAATTAGTTACCTTTATATTTATATAGCCAATTAAACAGAAAGTTGTTATGAGCAGAACCTTATATTTCATTCCCTTCACCCACTACCAAATCATCGAAAAAACTTCTCTCAATCTCTTTTTCATCAAAATGAAGAACTACGATTAGCCCTACATATAAAGAGACGAAATTTAGAAACCATTCGCCATTATCACCTTTGTTAGCTAAACATTTAAATATCTCTTGAAATTGCATACGCTCATCTGTAGCAATAACTGGTCGCACGCCAAAGTATTTCAATACGAGATTCAGCTTCAGTTGCACGGATAATGATAAAATATATTTTAATAGCTTTGTATAATAAACAACATTTTTTTTGCTATATAACGTCACAAGTTTTTGATGTAAATGAGAAATCGATAATTCCTTTTCAGTCACTTGTGTTGCTTCTATTGTTTCAACCATCTTTCTCATATCCATTACATTTACCCCTCCTGAAAAAACAAAGCAAAAAATATTTATTTTATAATCAGCAATAATTGAGTATTTCTCGTCTCTCTTTCTTCTTCACTAACTAAGTCATACTTTTTTAAAAGATGAAAGATATCGTTTAATATTTCCTGCGAATGATTACGTTGCAAAAATCCCTTCAATCCTGTAAAAATCCCTTCCGGTAAAAAACTCTTCTGACTTTCCAGCTTATTCATTACATCTTCCATAGTATGATCGATATTACAAGCCATAAAAAATCCCTCCTTTATCCTTTATAAATAATATCCTCTGCTAACGATGTAAACACTTCTCCTACAAGAGAGTCTTCATCATATACAGATGAACCGTTGTTTTCTTCTCGTTTTGCAAAAGGTATTTGCGCGATCACTTCTGTTTGCAATTGTTCTGCAAGCATTTCTCCTCCACCTTTTCCGAAGAGATAATTTTTCAATCCATCTCGTTCTTCATAATAAGCCATATTTTCCACAATACCTAAAATTTCGTGTTTCGTATGTTTTGCCATAACACCTACTCTAGATGCTACGAATGAAGCTACATTGTGTGGTGTTGTAACGATAATTTCTTGCGCCTGCGGGATCATTGCAGCAACATCAATAGCAACATCCCCTGTACCAGGTGGTAAATCAAGAAGTAAATAATCTAATTTTCCCCAGTGCGTATTCGCTAGGAAATTTTGAATCCATTTATTTAACATCGGCCCGCGCCACATAACCGGGTTATTTCCTTCCGTAAAAAATCCCATCGACATAATTTTAACACCGTGACTAACGACTGGAATTGCCGTTTGATCAATCATCGTTGGCTTTTGATTCGTTTCCATCATAGCTGGAATGCTAAAACCATATATATCTGCATCTAATATCCCCACTTTTTTGCCCATACGAGCTAAAGCAGTTGCAAGATTAATTGTCACTGTTGATTTTCCAACTCCACCTTTTCCGCTCGTTACAGTAATAAATCGTACCCCTGAATCAAGGCGAAGCATGCTTAGCATACCAGTTTCTGTTCTACTATTTTTCTTTAACTTTTCTGTTAGCGCAGCTCGCTCTTCTTGCGTCATAGAACCGAATGTCACATCTACTTTAGATGCACCAATTGCATGCAGAGACTCTTCCACATCTTGTTGAATTTTTGCTTTTAACGGACAACCTTGAATCGTTAATACTACTTCCAGTTTAACCTTTGTTCCATTTATTTGTATATCTCTAACCATATTTAATTCTACAATACTTTTGTGTAACTCTGGATCCTCTACATGTTTTAACGCGTTCATTATTTGTTCTTGCGTAATCATTGAACTCATCCCTTCTCGTGTTCGAATTTATATACAACATCTTCTTAGCGCTTCATCTCGTGAAAAAGCTTATTACCCTCCGCTAGCAGGCGGAATGAATGCGACTATATCTCCAGCTTTTATCATCTCTTCATTCGTTACAAACTCTTCATTAACTGCTACCATTACAGTATCTAACGACTGCAAATGATAGCTTTCTTTCAACCATTCTTTTAATTGCACTACTGTCATTTCTTGTTTTTCTAAAATGACTAATTGATCCAATCCGACTTCCTCACGCAAATTTGCGAACAATAAAATTGTAATCATTTTCTCATTCTTCCTTCTTCGGTTTTCCTTCTGGATATGCCGTATTTTCAAGTTGATCTCCAATCCACATCGTTCCATCTTCCCAAAATTCTTTTTTCCAAATTGGGACGATTCTCTTTATACGTTCAATCGCGTATTCATTCGCTTCATAAGCTACTTTCCGATGCGGTGATGAAACTGCAATAACGACCGCGATATCCATAATTTCTAGCCGCCCTACACGGTGCGTAATTGCTACTTTTGCATCCGGCCACTTTTCATTTATTTCTTCACCAATTCTCGTAAGTTGTTTTACTGCCATCGGTTTATATGCTTCATACTCTAAATGTAGCGTTCGTTTTCCTTTTGTTAATTCTCTTACCGTACCAATAAATGTTGTAATTGCACCTGCTTCTCTTCTTGCGACTTTATTCGTTACTCTTTCAACTACAATCGGTATATCTACAATTTCAAATAGTACTTGTCCCATTAGAAACACCCCTCACTTTATAAAATGTTCCAGGCCATTCACTACCTTCGTTATCTTCCAGCAAGAGAACGTCTACGAACATATCTTTTTTATAACCTCTCGTACCACCGGGAAGTACAATAAATATATTTGTCTCTGCTAATGAAGAAACCGAACTAGATTTATCAAACCCTGACGGATAAGCGATTAATTGTCCTTCCTTATATGTCAGTTTTGCTCGTACAAATCTCGTAAATGGATTTGGTTTCAGAAAATCTTCTCCTAATAACGCTTTTTCTCTTTTTGCATGTGCTTTTTTACTAAACATATACGTCCGAATACAAGGTCTTACAAACAATTCAAATCCTACGTAACAAGCAGATGGATTTCCTGATAAACCAAATAATAACTTGCCATTTAATTGCGCTACAGTCGTAACACTTCCTGGCCTCATTGCAACTTTATTGAAAAGAACAGATGCACCTAATTTTTCATATATAGCTGGCAAATAATCGTAATCTCCTACTGATACACCACCTGTTGTAATGACCATATCTACTTGGCTTAACGCTTCTTTAACAACTGTAAAACATGTAGGAAAATCATCGCTAAACTTCCCAAAATATTTCACTCTCCCGCCCGCTCTTCGAATTTGAGACGATATCATACACGTATTACTATTTCGGATTTTCCCTGGCTGTAATGAGTCATTTACATCCAGTAATTCACTACCGGTCGCTAATAATCCAATTACAGGCTTTCTCGCCACTGGTACTTCACTATAACCGAATGTGGCAAGAAGAGCTGAAATACCTGGATGAATGTATGACCCTTTCTTTGCAAGAACCGTTCCTTTACGAGCATCTTCACCTTGAAAAGAAATATTGTCGCCTTTTTTGAACGATCGCTTCACTTCCATATAATCCTTGCCATCCTTCTCATATTGACGAGTCAGCTCTAACATAACAACCGCATCACACCCATTCGGAATTTGGGCTCCCGTCATAATTCGAACTGCTTGAAACGGACCTATTTTCTCATGGAATAGTGACCCCGCACCAATTTCACCAATTACTTCAAACACAATTGGCGTTTCATAACTTGCTACATTCGTATCTTCTGCCCTAATAGCAAATCCGTCATACGGTGAACGATTGAATGAAGGTACATCATGGTCAGCTACTAAATCCTCTGCTAATATACGCCCGTAGGCTAATTCAATTGGCAATAGCTCCTTTAATCCCTCATTAGCAAATTCCATTACTTTACGAACAGCTTCTTCAACCGTAATTGGCACTCTTCTTTCCATTGTTGACAACCCTTTCTATTAACCGAATACGCGATAATATAATTGTTTCGCTTTCGATATATCATTTGTACCATGAATGAAAACACGACCATCTCGAAAAATAACGACGCGGTAATCATCTAGTTGGCAAGATAGTAAATATGGATTCCGCTCTACTCTCCCTAGTTTTTTTAGTACTTTTTCTATATCATCAAAATCGTACTTCCTATTTTCTACCGGCCTAATTTGAACTGTATTTCTTCCGCATAAAACAGCTACCTTCGTTTGGTTTTCGTATGATAAATAAGGATAAGTGCGATTCAAACCGCACGAAGGGCAATCGTCTGTTTTAATTTTCCCTAGTTTTATAAAATGGTTTTGATTACTCCATACATCAAACATGAAAAATGTTTTTCTAATTGCTGAAAAATCCTCTACTAAAATTTTGATTGCTTCCGCCACTTGATAGGCTGCAACGATTTGAACAGTCGGGCTAATAATTCCATCGGTATCACACGTCACACCTGTAACTGGAACATTCTTCAGCACACAATGTAAACACGGTGTCCCTTGCGGAATAATTGTATAACTCATACCGTACGATCCAACGCAAGAACCATATACCCACGGAATATTATGTTTTTGTGATAAATCATTGATTACAAATCGAATATCAAAATTATCTGTTGCATCAATTATTACATCTACATTTTTTAATAGCTCTTCCATATTTTCTGCAACTGCATCCATTACGAAAGCATGTATTTGTACTTCCGAATTAATTTGTTCTAGCCGGTTTTTAGCAGCAATTGCTTTCGGCATTTTCTCTCTCGCATCTTGTTCAGAGTACAATTGTTGCCTCTGTAAATTACTCCATTCAACGTAGTCACGATCGATAATCGTCAACTTGCCAATACCTGCACGTACGAAACATTCTGCACTCGCACTTCCTAATGCGCCTGCTCCTACAATTAATACATGTTTATTACGAATTTTTTCTTGTCCTTTACTCCCAATTGGTTTGAACAACTGTTGTCGTGAATACCGCTCATTCATTACATACCCTTCCTCTCACGAACTCTATTTCATATTAGAATGTTGTTTTTGATAACAAGCAAAGTAAGCAAATCCAACAAATCCAGCTCCTCCAATTACATTTCCAATAAAGACAGGAACAAAATTTCTAGCAAGGTCCATCCATGTCAGATGACCTGCAAAAATAACTGCCGAGATGACAAACATATTTGCTACTACTTGCTGAAATCCAATCACTACAAATGCCATGATCGGGATCCAAATTCCGATTATTTTTCCGATAAAATCACTCGTCCCATAAGCGAGCCAAAGCGCCAAACAAACGAGCCAATTACAACCAATTGCTAAAATTAAAGTTCTTCCAAACGATTCATGTAATTTCCCTTCTGCTATCGCTACCGTTTTATTTAAATAATCTCCCTCTGTTAATCCACCAAGATGACCGAAACAATACGCAACAAAAATAGCTCCCACAAAATTCATGAAAGTAATCCAAATCCAGTTATTTAGTACACTTACCAATGTAATTTTCTTTGCATATAGTGCCATAGACAGTGACATCATATTTCCAGTAATTAATTCTCCTCCTGCTAATACGACGAGCATTAATCCAACAGGAAAAACCGCTCCTCCTAAAACATTGACTAAACTACCCCAGCGTTCAGGTAAATTACCTAAAACGCGAATGTTAAGTAAAAAACCAAGCGAAATAAACGCTCCTCCTAAAAAACCGAGAATAAGCATTGCTGGCAACGTCTGACTTACTTTTTGAATACCGGCCTCAATTACGAGTTCAGCAATTTGTTCCGGTTTATGAAATGCCATTACTAATTCCTCCATTTTCTCCAAATAAAAAAGCAGCTTCAAAAAACTCCTCAAAAAAAAAGGTTTTTGAATGCTGCTTAATTTCTCTGCACATCTTTTACAGAGATATCAATCATCACTTTTACTATAAAATAGAAAATCTACAAACATTGCACATTTTCCATTTTGTATATACTTCATCATAGTATCACTTTTACATATCAGCCACCAATATGTGACATTTCAATTTTAGGTACTCTTTTCTTACTTGTATGACTTAAACGTTCATCTGAATAACGATCTTCTCGGTTGTTCCATATATCACGTACGATATCTGTTATTTCCTCGTCTGTGTAACCAGATCGAAGTAATTCTCTCAAGTCATTTCCTTTAGAAGCAAACAAACAAGTATATAATTTCCCTTCTGCAGAAATACGTGCTCTCGTACATGAGGAACAGAAGGAATCGGTTACTGATGAAATGATACCTATTTCCTCTTCACTTCCAATATAACGATAGCGAGTTGCAACCTCACCTGCATAATTCGCTTCTATCCGTTCTAATGGCATAACTTGATGAATGGCATCTACTATTTCTTGTTTAGATACGACCTCTTTTAACTCCCAACCGTTATAATTTCCAACGTCCATATACTCAATAAATCGAAGAATATGTTTATTTTCCTTAAAGTATCGCGCCATCTGTAAGATGTCCTGTTCATTTTTCCCCTTTTGAACGACCATGTTTATTTTAATTTTCATACCAACTTCAGCTACAGCCTGTATTCCTTCTAGTACCCTTTGTACCTTGCTTCTATTGCCGTTCAAATAGAAAAAACGCTCTTCTTCTAAAGAATCCAAACTAACTGTCACACGTGATAAACCCGCCTTATATAAATCAGGAGCAAACTTTTTCAGTAACGATCCATTGGTTGTTAAGCCGATATCCTCCACACCATCCACTTTATTAAGGCGCTCAATAAGCTGCGGAAGACCTCTTCGCAGTAACGGTTCTCCGCCCGTAATTCGTAACTTTCTTACACCTAAAGAAACAAAAATACGTGTTATCCTTTCAATCTCATCAAAAGATAAAATTTTATCATTAGACAAAAACGAATAATCAGGACCAAATATTTCTTCCGGCATACAATAACGGCAGCGAAAATTACAGCGATCAGTAACAGAAATACGTAAATCCTTTAAAGGACGTTGTAGTTTGTCTAATGTGACAGATTTCATATTTATTGCCTCGCTTTTACTTATTTTATATTTAAAACACGCTCTGGATGCGTATATACGTTTAAGGATTGATTCCGAATAAATCCTATCGTAGTAATACCTAATTCTTCTGCTAGCTGCAAAGCCAACTCAGTTGGAGCTGATTTTGAAAGTATAATTTCACAACCAATCTTTGCAACTTTCAATAATATCTCCGAAGAAATACGACCACTAAAAACAATGATCTTATCGCTTATAGAAATATTATTTTTTAAGCAATAACCGTAAATTTTATCTAACGCATTATGTCTACCGATATCCATTCGGCTTAAAATAACGCCATTCACATCACACAAAGATGCATTATGAACGCCACCTGTATGACGAAATGTCTCTGCAGATTGCTGCATTTCTTTCATTAATCGAAAACAGTCTTCTGCAGCAACCTGTACATGAACACCATTCATTTTCTTTGCACTTAGTGCATCATTTGCAAAAACAAACCCTTGTCTACTCATGCCACAGCATGAAGTAATATAACGTTTATTTTGCATTTGTTCGTAATATGGATTCAATTTTGCCGTCGTGACATGTACAAATCCTTCTTTCTCTTGTACCCATATATCATCGATATCTTCATACTTCCGAATGATTCCTTCAGATGCTAAAAAGCCTATTACCATATCTTCTATATATTCTGGAGTACTAACCATTGTAACAAACTCCTGTCCGTTCATTTTAATCGTGACTGGAAACTCTGTTACAATGCTGTCCTCTATATGTTTAAATGCCCCTTGTTCATAACGAAAGATTTCTCTTTCTACCTGTATCGGTTTCACGATCAGTATCCTTCTCTCACGTTATATTTTTATCAAAAACAAATACCGAAACTGCAATATCTTCTTCTACTTTCATATCTGAAAACAAATTCACTAATTTCGCTCCAACAAGTTCCTCCAAATGTTCACGGGAATTCGCAGCATACACTTCTTGAATCATTTTCGTTCTAGCCATATGAACCATTTCCGCACCGTCCATCGTACTTGAAATAAATTTTTCAGTAGGTGTTAAGTTTCCATAAAGAGTCGCTATAGCCATATTTTCCGCAAAAACAGTATGAATTCGTTCTGGTCCTTTTCCGAAAAGTTCCTTTCGAAGTTTTCGTATCATATCATTAAATTCATGTACTTTTTTTGACATACAATTATACCTCCCAAAAGCCTCATTTTACTTTATTATATATTTTACCAAAATGAGCCTTCCGCCCAAACTATTTCGTACAAATATTCGGGCGAAAAGAATTCACTTCATGAAGGTTATTCGTCTTTTAACCCTTTCCCCATACCTTTTAAGAAATGAAGCCCAAACCCGATAGCACGGTTAATGTCTGGGTCTTTTAATACTTTCATAAGATCGAATACCCCTACTTTTTTATTACTCTCTAGATGTTCATTACCTTCTTCTAGCCCGACTAATAAACTACCTATAAGCTTTTTCGTAAGTTCTGGGTCAAGTTCAGTTAACGCACCTGCAGCGCCCATCATATTATTAATTAAATTTGTAACAGGCTCACGAGTTACTTGACCTAGAACAATTTTCGCAATTGGTTCTTTCGCTTTTAGCATTGAATTTGCAGCTTCTAGCATTCCAATGTCATTTAATTCCCCTACTATATTAAACATCTGATTTAGAGCTTCTTCATTATTAGTTAGAAGCTCTTTTAAATCATCTAACTTTTGCTGTTTTATTTCTTCCTCAGTTAATTCTTGTTTTTGAATCATTTTTATAGGTGCAGCCATAGTTTTCTCCTCCTACTTATCCGTTAAATGCACATACCCTGGACGTGCCCACTTACGATGTACCTCAATTCCAGCTTGAGGATGACGTTTTTTATTACGTGGGTTCGCTTTTGGCATCGGATTTTCGCCATCAACTTCTAATACTTCCATACGTACTTTCGTTTGTTTATACGCAGGTGTATTCGTACGTACATCCACAGCAGGACCTGTTAAGAAATTAATTGCCGTTTCGTTATCTGTAGAGTTCATCGGTAAATATAACTCATTCGCTTTTACACGATCTGTAACGAGTGCACGTAATTTCAATGCTCCAAAAGGAGAGACAAGACGAACTAACGAACCTGTTTTTACGCCACGTTCTTTTGCAAGGTCTGGAGAGATTTCAACGAAAACACCAGGTACTTTCGTTTGAATACCTGTTGATTTATTTGTCATATTCCCTTCATGGAAATGTTCAAGCATACGACCGTTGTTAATGTGAAGGTCAAACTCAGCTGGAAATTCAGCTGGACGTACCCAGTCAGCAATCGCAAAACGAGCTTTTTTATCTGGGAAGTTAAATCCGTCTTGGAACAGAAGTGGTGTATTCGTTCCATCAAAACTTCCCCAATGGAAACTGTTCCATCCTTCAAGCACTTCATAGTTCGCTTGCGAGAACAATGGTGATAAACTTGCCATCTCAGCAAAGATTTCACTTGGGTGGCTATAATTCCAGTTTGCACCTAGTTTATTCGCAACTTCCTGGACGATCCACCAGTCTGGTTTCGCATCTCCTAGCGTAGGAAGAACTTGATATAATCTTTGGACACGGCGCTCTGTATTTGTGAACGTACCTTCTTTCTCAAGAGATGGCGCTGCTGGTAATACAACATCTGCATATTGAGCAGTTTTAGAAAGGAAAACATCTTGCACAACGAAGAAATCAAGGCTCGATAACACTTCATGTACATGATTTGCATTAGAATCTACAAGAGCCATATCTTCTCCGACAAGATACATTGCTTTCATTTTTCCTTCGTCAATTGCGTGAAGCATTTCAATATTATTAAGACCTGGTTCACTATCAATTTTCACTCCGTAAGCAGTTTCAAATTTCGCACGTTCCATCTCGTTCGTAACGTGCTGATATCCTGGAAGCCATCCTGGTAAAGTAC
This sequence comes from Bacillus sp. AFS059628, assembly GCF_002571225.1. Classification (GTDB taxonomy): domain Bacteria; phylum Bacillota; class Bacilli; order Bacillales; family Bacillaceae_G; genus Bacillus_A. The sequence continues at coordinate 13,988 of NZ_NVEC01000031.1, forward strand.
CCATATCACAAGCACCTTGTACGTTATTGTGACCTCGAAGTGGGTATGCACCTGCTCCTGGACGACGATAGTTCCCTGTTGCAAGAAGTAAGTTTGAAATTGCAGCGGAAGTATCAGAACCACCTGTATTTTGCGTTACCCCCATACCCCAAAGGATACATGTACCATCTGCATCACGAATCATTTCAGCCATTTGAATAAGTGTTTCTTTTGAAATACCTGTTACTTCTTCTGCATATTCAAGTGTATATTCTTCTAGGCTTTCTTTGAAATCTTCAAAGAAGTTTACATTCTCATTAATAAATTCCTGATCATGCCAGCCTTGATCAATCATATATTTCGTAACAGCCATTAACCATACTTGATCTGTTCCTTGTTTTGGACTAATAAAGACGTCTGAACGCTCTGCCATTTCTGTTTTACGAAGATCAGCGACAATTAATTTTTGTCCGTGTAATTTATGCGCACGTTTAATACGTGTAGCTAAAACAGGATGACCTTCTGTCGGATTACAACCTACAATGATAACAAGACCAGATTGTGCGATGTCTTTAATCGTTCCAGCATCTCCGCCCATACCAATTGTACGGAATAATCCGTCTGTGGCTGGCGATTGGCAATAACGTGAGCAGTTATCAATATTATTCGTTTCAAATACTTGTCGGGCTAATTTTTGAATCACATAATTGTCTTCATTTGTAATTTTAGATGAAGAAATAAAACCGATAGCATCGTTACCGTATTCTTCTTTAATCGATCCTAATTTACTTGCAACTACATGTAGTGCTTCTTCCCAAGTAGATTCAACAAACGTTCCATTTTTACGAATTAAAGGTTTCGTAATTCGTTCTTTAGAATTTACGAAATCCCAACCGAATTTTCCTTTTACACAAGTAGAAATTGCGTTAACTGGCGCATCAGAAGAAGGTTGTACTTTAAGGATTTTACGCCCTTTCGTCCACACTTCAAATGAACAACCTACACCGCAAAATGTACATACTGTTTTCGTTTTCTTCGTACGAGTATCACGCATAGCGGCTTCCACTTCTGATACCGCAAAAATACCGCTATATCCAGGCTCAACCTCTTTAATTAAATCTACCATCGGTTCAAGAATATCTGTTTTTAATCCTGTCATAAATCCAGCTTCACCGAGCATCGTTTTTTCCATTAAAGCGTTACAAGGGCAAATTGTTACACATTGACCACAGCTCACGCAGGAAGAGTCATTAATATTTACTCCTTCATCCCAAATAACTCGTGGGCGTTCCGCTTCCCAATCTATCGATAACGTTTCATTTACTTGTAAGTTTTGACACACCTCAACGCATTGACCGCATGCAATACATTGATTCGGGTCATAGCGATAAAACGGATGCGTCATATCAACTTCACTTACATCCACTTTCGGTTCATAAGGATATTTTTGATGTTCGATTTCCATTAATTCTGCTGTATTATGCAGTTTACAGTTCCCATTGTTGTTGTCACATACTGTACAGTATAGTAAATGATTTTCTAATAACCGATCCATCGCTTCTGTTTGTGCTTCTTTTGCACGAGCAGAATTACGTTCAATATTCATACCTTCTGTCACTACTGCCGAACAAGAGCGCATTAACTTTCCGTTAACTTCTACAATACAAGTGTCACATGTTTGAATAGGATCTACTTCTGGCACGTAACAAATTTGCGGATGTTCAATCCCGTTCTCATTAATCACACCCAATATTGTTGAACCGGGCTCCGCTGTATACTTTTTTCCGTCAATTGTAATATGAACCATGTTGTTATTCATGGTCTTTCCCCCTTTTTGAGAATAAAAAAACTCCACCACGAAAATATACGCACCACATTTCGGCACGTTATTATCATGGTGGAGTAGTTTATTAGCACATCTTGCTAAAATACCAATCCATTTATTCATAAATAAAACGATAGATTCATAACAGGTCATATCACGATTCCATCTTTAACACTATAATTATAGCGTTAAAGTTAAAAATATACAATATAAAATTTAAACTACGCATATGTCCGCATGGAACCATCCATAATAACCCATATAATACATAGCAAGGAGTAAGCGAACAAATGGGGTCTTTTAATAAATGGATACGTGGTGAAAAATCTTTTTCTGCACAAGAGCAAGCTGATCACCTATTAAATAAATCTATCTCTTCTTCTCTTTTCCTTAATCTAAAGCACTTGTCCAAGCTGTTTAGTGGTATTCCAGAATTAATTACACGAACCTTTCCGTTAAAAAACGGAAAAGAAGCTGCCCTTATATATATGGAAGGACTTGTAGACAAAACCGTTATTAACATTGATATTCTTCGCCCACTCCTATTTAAAGAGTGGAATGAAGATAATTGGCCGAGTGCCTTTTCAAAAGCTAACGTGAAAGTAACTCCTACTATTAAAATTTTAGAAAACGGGATTATTAAATAGTAAAAAACACGCTACTTGCTCTTATACATTTAAAGAGTAAATAGCGTGTTATCATTTTTATTTTGAAGCTTCTTATATAGTTACACTTCTGTCTCTTGTTCTTCGTTTTCCACTTCTTCCAATCTTTGCTGCTCTGCAAGTTCAGCTGAAATCATTCCATAATAAATTTCTGGATACAATCCAAATATTTGATATACACTTCCTAAAAACGGCATCGGAATCCCTCTTTTCTAAAGTTGTATTGCCACTTTTAAGGATTCCCTATTCATTCATTATACATTCGTTTTTGACGTTTCCTCTTCATCATGAACGCTTAATAAATTTTGCCACTTTTTATAAGGAGCACTATTTGGATCTACATATCCTTTCGCATACGAACGATCCCACAATTGTTTAATAAACATCTCTTTCTCTTTCTTTGCAACCATATCGGCACCTGTACCGTAATAGTTTTGGAAATATAACTCAATTTCATCAAGGAATAGCCTTAATAATTCATCAGAAGTTTCTTCTAGCGTTGGGTCATATTTCGCTTCACGGTCATACATTAAAATCATATCTAAAATATTATGGACATGCTCTTTACGAAGCCATCTAATATCTTGAGCGCCTAATACAAACGGATGTGTATATAAATGTCCACCTTGTATCATCGCCTTTTCTTGTTCTTCTTCAAATCTGGACAAGATGTTTTCATAAATAAATGGGTTATGAAGCAATGCTCTGTGTAATTTATAACTTTCGCTTGAAATATTTTTCCCCATCGATTGAATTAAGAAGCTACGTCCAACGCCGTTATATTGATATACAAACTGGCCATCAACAGCAACTAAACTAATCCAGCGATACATATACGCGTATAGAAGAGCGCGATTACATTTATCGTAATCTAACTTCGTTTGCGTTGCATTTAAGTCTGGCATGAATGCTGGTAAGTGCCAATACTTATCTAAATGCGGCGTTAAACTAGATTTTTTACTATTCAACTTGTTCACTCGGCGATAGTACGACTGAAAATAATCACCTTTATCATTCATAAATCCATTTGCAATATGTCCAGACGAAAGCTTTGGAAAGTCTTGCAACGATAAACCGTAATGTGCACGATAACAAATGACTTCAAATGGCGAGAAAGCTTCATGTACTGTATCCTTTTCTTTAAACATTTCTTGCATTAATTCCTCTTGCAGTTCTTTCTTTAAAGATGGATGTATACCCCAGTATTGTAATTCCCTATGATGTGAAACTTTCGGCACGAATGGACTTGCTAAATGGAACAAGTCTTCAATTTTTTCACGGACATATTCATCACGATCACGCTTCTTATAATCCGCTTCTTTTCTTAGTGCTTCAACGATATTTAGCTCTAATTTATCGCGATAGCGTATTTGTAATTCATCGTAGCAGTAACTTAGTATGTGCTCACGATAAAAGTCTTCTACCTTTTTCGATTGAATCTCTTCCGTTTTCGCATCCCGGCAATATTCCCCGTATAAACTCATATAAATTTCTGCTGATATATCTTTCGGTAATACTCCTAAATTTAAATGTTGCTGCATATCTTGCCATATCTTTTCTTGCAACTTCTCTTCCGCTAATACGTATACATTCGTTGGGTTTGTTTTCCCTTCAAATTCCTTGCTTCGTTTTTGAATTTCGAACAATAAATTTTCACGTGTTTCGTGTAAATTATCAAAAAATCTTTCCCAATATTGAATCATTTTATTAACCACTTGATATAGCGATTGATAAACGAGTTCTAATAGCATTTCTTTACGATACTCGTTTAATTTGTGTACGTACTGCGTTACAATGTCTTCAAATTCCTTTTTAAATAAACGCTGCTGATTATGAATCATTTTTCCAAACCAGCCTTGTTGCTGCGCGATTTCTACTCGGCGCACAGCTGTTACCGTTCCATCAATATTACTCACATTAAATTTCTTATCGTAGTTTTGAATTAAATTACGCTTTTGTTCATTATTTTCATGTAGTCGATTCATTTTCTCGACTAACTGCTTTCGAATTTCATACAACATAAAACGAGCGGATACTGGATGAACAGGATCTGTTTTCTTTAAAAACCATGTATTTAATTGATATGACTGTCCCTCAGAACCACTTGGTGAAAAACGGTCTGATTCAATCATGTCATATAAAAGTGTCGTTACATGTTCATGTACACGGCTCGGAATCGCATACGCATATAAACGAACCGCATGATCCACCCTTGCTACTTCACCTTTCATTTGTTCCATCATTTTCAGTTTCGCAGCTGAAATTTTACACTCATGCTGTAGACGATTTAATTCCTCATCTTTTTGCACCGTACGCTGTACATAACTTTCTACAGCCTCTAAAAACAGTTTAGATTTCGCAACTCCAACCTTACCGCCTTCTGCTCCTTCACGCGTTTCATTATACATTTGTCTATAGAAAATATGAGCCTGTTCTGGGCGAGTAGCAAGATGTTCTAAGTCTTCTAAATAACTTTTCCCTCGCTCTGGCTTTTCACGTTGCATACCACGTTTTACATCTTGATCATACCTTTGTTTCTTCTCTTGAAACAGTTGATCTAAATGAAGCCAAGATTCATCTAAACCTTGCACAGCCCATTTTAAAGCACAATATTTTAACACGTGCTCATACGGATAAATAATCTTTGCCGTTCCTGCACCGCAATATCGCCCTTTCCCGCTCGATTCTGCTAATTGTTGAATTTGATTATCTTCCTGTGCAAAATGGTTTGCAGACATCGGACTAAATAACTGTAAATAAATCGTATTGGCCATTTGCTCCATATAATCTGATAAATTATGCAGATGGTGTCCATGTAAATTTTCGTAATCGTATAAGAAACAATAATTGTACGGTAAATGATGTTGTTTAATCGTATGATTCGTTCTTCCATCTTCATCTACTTGATCAGGTCGATACTCTAATTCAATCGTCACGCCACCACGCTTTGACAATTCTCCAGTAGAGCCGAGTGTAATGGCATGTAATTCTTTTAACGATGCATAGCCGTTTGCTTGCACCGTTTCAAACTCTTTTGCACTAACTGTTCTCGTCTTCACTAACACGTCTGGCATTAGAAACGCACCGCGTATTAAAATGTTGTGATGTTGCAGTTTTTTCCGAAGCATTTCACGTAAATATAATGCAATTTGTAGAAACATCCCTGAACCTGTTCCGCCCGCTAGCGATGTTACAATAATGACACGCACTCCATATTCCGTTTGATCGCTTGTAACCGGAAAAATTTTCTCAATTTCTTGCCAAAAGGACGTCAATTTATCTTCTTTCATCGCAGCACGTAACGCTAAACGGGAAATAACACGTAACTGTCCTGCCCCTTCTGTCAGTGGTTTATCAAGTATTGTCGGGTCCATCGGAAACCACTCTGGAATCGTTGGATCTCCCGCAATATACTCTCTTGGCGTTTTACTCGAACTCGTTTGTGTTTTAAACTTTCGAATATGGTCAAATTTACTCAATGTATTCACATCTGTATCAAATACGTGCATTGCTACCTTTTTCCGGCGCTCCTCAGGTAGTCTTTCATATATTTGATGTGTTACAGTACTACCGATTCCACCTAAACCAATTAATATCGTTGGAACTTGTAACGTCATGTGAACCACCTTCCTATTCTTGCTTGTTTGAGAAAAGGAGAGAGAAAGCTAAAACCCTCCCTCTTCATCGTATCTACTATTCACACTCGTACCTGTAAATTTCTTTACCGTATCCTCTATCAATTACTAAAAGTTCATTTGGATATAGCGTCTTATGTTCCATTCCAACCTCATCCTCTGTTATAAACATCCCATCAATAATCATTCCTACTACTTGTGACTCTTTCGCTACAAATATCGATTTCGATCCTTTCTTTGCTATAAATGTAACGGATTGTACTGTCTTCCTTTCCGCTCTAAACGGAATGCCAAAATAATGTTTCCACCATTTATTTTTAAGTAATTCTGGCTCAGATTGATATAACCAATCTTTCGCTACTTCTTGATCCCATTCGTAATACAATAATGCTTTCCGGTGAAATCTTGGACGAACAATCCATCCTAAAACGATTATTCCTACTATTAACAGTAATAAAGTGATAGGAATAACAAACTTAAAAATAAGCGCATATTTTTCATAAAACGGTGCATTTTGAATATGAAGTGATATTTTTTTCTTTACTTCTTGTAATTTTGAATCTTGCACTACGATGGTAGCTTCTACGGTGCCGGTATCTGTGAAATTAAATGTGTCGGAGTAATGAGGGCGAGGATAAATATAAATTTGATTACCCTGTTGTTTTATTTCATAGTTGATTGATTGTTTAGATGTGACACCAGTAGATTTTAATAGTTTCTTTACAGCCTCTTCTGTCATCGGCTTACCATCTAACTGTGGTTGTATAATAAACGGTTTACTATTCTCTAAATTTGTTACTTTTTCTTCATAATCTTTCGTAATCGTTTGTAGTGATAATTTTGGTTTTTCCGTTACTTCGATTTTAAATTCTTTCGTCTGTCTGTAAAATCCCTTTATGTTCATATGAACTTTCCCACGTACTAAACCTTTATCAACCTTCATTTCGTAGTAAAATACATGTTTTTTATCGTCCCATTTCATCGGGTACTGTTTTCCGTCTATTTCTACTTCTGCCTGAAAATAGGAAGGCTGAATTGGTAATTCCGTAGGCTGCGCTTCAATAACAGCAGTAACACCTTCGTACATTTCTTCCACATTTTTTTGACTACTATCCTCTTTGTCATAAGTAGAAACGGTATAGTTAAGCGCCGGTTCAACTAGTACCTGTAGTCCTTCTTTCTCAATATCGCGATCCACTTCTATCGTATACGTTCCTGGTTTAATAACTTCCTGATTTTCCGTATTGATATGAACTATATTTCCGAATAATTTCGCTTCTCCTGGTGCATGTATGGAATAAGAAGATTGTAATTGTAACGGTTTAGAAATTTGTGTGACCTGATAATTAGACAAAGAAGGCGATTGTCGTACAAGCGTCATACGCTTTAACGGAAATGGTGTTGTAATCTCTACTTTCTTTCCTACTACTTTCGTTTTTACAATCGATTCAACTGAAGAGAACGGATCACGATTTGCAACTAATGCTGCTACTTGATTGACGCTTTTTACAATACCATCCTCTCCACTAGATGGCATCGTAACTCCATTTATCTCTTTCTTCCATATTTCTTTAAACGTATTTAGCTGTGCCTTTTCTTGCTGTCCTAAATCCTCTTCCATCGTAATTAAAATTGGATGTAACGATATCTTTTTTGCATCCATATCTTTCTTAAACTGCGCTAGTTTCTGCAAAATTTGTTCTTTTCCACCAACCTTATCTTTCTCTAAATCATTAAATGCCCCGTCAGTTAAGACAATAAGCCAAAATTCACGTTTTCCATCTATATCTGCTTCCTTTTTTATAGATTGCATCGCCGTTTCTACTGCGCTAAACGGAGTATTTAAATACGTCTTCCATGCTCCAATTCCCTCAATTTCTGTTTGTCTCTTATCCTTCGTTAACGAAATGTTTAATGGATCATTCGGTTTGCTCATTGGAACGTAAGAAAATTTATCTTTTTCATCTAATAGCGCAACTAAACTTTGCAAAGCGTAATTGGCATATTTCCAGCGATCGTTATTTCTCATGCTGCCCGAATCATCATATACAAGTGAAACGACCCTTTCCTTTGCCTCCTCTCCTTTTGCAAAAGTCCAAAAAGGATGTAACCATATAAATAGAAACAACATGAATGTGGCACAAATTCGAATTTTCATGATGAGGCTTCGCCACCTTTGTAGACAAATTCCTATGTTTAAATTTATGAGAGGATGCAAGATATATGACTTGTATTTTAGGACAACGAACACAGCATAACTTTATTATGTAAACAGTTATACACACTGAATATGATTCCTTCTAGCGTTTTCTATCCGATACTATAAGTAAAAAAGTCTGTTTAAGCTCTACACTTAAAACAGACTTTTCCTACTTTTTATATTGAAAACAAATAACAAAAAGTTTGATTTTGAACTAACACATCACTTCAATTGTAAATCCACCAGGTGCTTGCACATAAAACGTATACGCATGTGCATGCTTAGGAGGTTCGACCAAAAATCCATCCTCCTTCAACCTTTGATTCATCTTATTTACTTGTTCTTCACTTTCTTGAGGAAACCCTACATGAAATGTTTTCGGATAATGTACGTCTTTCCCTTTCATTAACGTTAATATAAACCCATCGTTATCACGCATAACCGCAAAGCCATTTCCCCTTGCCCCGCTACAAGTTAAACCAAAATATTTTTCTAAAAACTCTCTAGTAGCTGCTACATCTGAAACTGTTAAATTAAGATGTTTAATTTTCAAACCTTCACCTTCTTTCTCAATTTTCTAATATTTTATCATATAAAGTGAAACTTGAATCAGTGGGAGTTTTGTTCATTTCCCACTGATTATTAGCCCTCACCAATCGGGCTTTTACGGGCAGTTAATCCTCTACCTAACTTCTTTGCTTCCGCTGAATTTTGAAGTGAGGGTCTTACTGCCCACAAATAGCGGGACAATTAAAAAACACGCCTTTCACAGCGTGTTTCATTTCTTCACATAAACTTCAACAATTGGATTATCTTTATGATCCGCATGCAAGCGTATATTCTCTTCACTTGTACTATAAATACTAGCTAATAACATAATCGTTAGCACGTTAGGAGTTTTTGCATCGCTCCCGTATTTCCTTTCCAGCGCTTCCTTATATTCAAAATCCAAATCCCCTTGCACATATGTATACACTTCAAAACCGTCTTCTAAATTGCAAACTACTGTATCAATAATATCCGCTCCTACTTGCTTCTTCATTTCCTCTCGCAACGCTTCAATAAATTCTTCCCACGGTACTTCGTATGTCTGAAACTGATCTGTAGATTTCATGAATTTTCCTCCTTATATATCCTCTTACTATATTTCCCCTTTCCTATAACAATTATGATACATAGGACATTCGTACAAGCCGCACTTGTCCCCTTTACATATCGTATTACTGTAATGGGGAAGGAGGAATGAATATGCATAGACAAAAATGTTACGATACGTGCCAACGTTATTTCGGCAAAGTCGTTCGCATTGAAGATCGTGATGGTCGCATTCATTTAGGAAAAATAATTGATGTGACAAAAAGCTCTGTATGGATTGAACCAGTGCAACAGCGCTCATCTTTTGATACAGGTTTTGGATACTATGACGCATATGCAAACGGTGGTTGTGACCTTTGTGGTGGCCTTAGCAGATGTGATAGTTGCGGCTGTGGATGTGGCGGTCGTGGTTGCGGTAGTTGCGGCGGCTGGGGAGGCGGCGGTTGTGGCTGGGGCGTCGAACTCGGATTTGGTTTCATCTTCGGAATTACATTAGCTGCATTATTTTTCATTTAACATAGTAAAGAGTTGACTACCTTTAGCCAACTCTTTACCTTTATTTTTCACATATAAAAATACGATGTCCTAAAATATGTTGGTACATAAGTCGTACATTTTCATGCTGTACCCATGCCTCATACAATTCATTTGGAATATGCGAGGATACATTCCATTCTGGCTCTTCTATATAGCCCGAAATCGTTTCTGCAATTGTACCACCGCCAGCAATTGTAATTCTTTTAAAGTTTGCTTTCTGAAATAATTGTACCCACTCGCTCTCAGTTAATAGTTCTTTCATCCCGTATAATTGAGCGATTTTTTCTTCCTCTACCTTATCAATGTGCCTATCAATAATCATTTCAATGACAACAAGCTTACCGTCTTTCTGTAGTACACGATAGCACTCCGAAATAACCTTTTCTTTCTCTGTAAAAGCGAGTATCGATTCTCCGAGTACGAACTCAAATGATTCATGCAAACATGGTAATTGCTCTACACTTCCTTCAATTAATTGAATATCTATTCCTTCAAACGACCATCTATCTTTCGCCTTTTGAATCATAATCTCATTCTTTTCAACCGCCGTTACTTTATAACCACATTCTTTTGTCATATACGCCGCTGTTTTCCCCGTACCGCAGCCGATTTCAAGGACATTTGCTCCATATTTAAAAGGCAATTGTGCTAACAATTGTTTCGTTAACGTAAAACCACCAGGATGAGCACTCCCTATTCCGTAATAAGCTAGGAAATCGATGTAAGTATTTCGTTTCATAAAATTCTCCTTTAAATTTTCTATAATACATATATTCACCCATCAATAAATCGTGCGCATAAAAAAAGCATTCCCAAGTGCGATACCGCAACTTGAAAATGCTCTTCTCTTTTCTATTTCTCTTCAATATACGCCCATTTAAAGCTATATTCCGGACTAATATTATGTTTTACAATTCCCTTTACATTCGGTTTCATAACATATGATTTAGCACTTTGATATAAAGGTACGAGCGCTACATCTTCTTCAAGTAACAATTTCTCTGCCTTCCCTAATTCTGTCCAACGTTTTTTTGCATCAGCCATCCATTCTGTCTTACTTTTCGTAATAGCGTCATCATATTTTGAATTTGAGTAGCTCATCTGATTTTGAGAATTTGTCGTTTCAAACATATCAAGGTACGTCATTGGATCCGCATAATCTGGATTCCAGCCACCATATGAAAAATCATAATCTTGGTCTGATTCTAATTTTAGTTTTTGTTTAAATGGTTGCAATTTAATATTTACTGTCACGCCTTTCAAATTCTTTTCAACTTGATCTTTTACATACTCCCCAACTTTTTTCGCATTACCAGTATCATAATTTAACAGTTCAATTGTTACTTGATCTTTTCCAAGTTCTTTTTTCGCTTCTTCCCAAGCTGCTGCTGCCTTTTTGGAGTCTTGTTTTAAACCATTCTTGAACGTTTCTGCGAAATCTTTACCGTCTGGTCCACTCGCTAAACCTTTTGGTACTAAGTAATCCACTGGTTTTGAACCATCATTTAAAATGACATTCGTTAAAGCTTTCTTATCAATTGATAATGCAATTGCTTCACGTAATTTTTTGCTCTTTAACGGTGTATCTTGCCCGCCACGCTTTTGGTTTAAACGTAAGTAAAACGTACTTGTTTCCGAATAGGCTCCAAATTCCTCTTTATTATTTCTATACTTATCAACGAATTCACCTGATAATAGTGCGAAATCAATCGCTCCTGTATCATATAAATTTACTCTAGTAGCTGGTTCTTTAACTACACTATAGTTAATTTCTTCTAGTTTTACAGTCTTTTTGTCCCAATACTGCTCATTTTTCTTTAATTTCCATCCTTGCTCATGTTTCCAATCAGTAAGAACGAACGGTCCGTTATATACTGTTGTATCAGACTCTAAACCGAATTTATTCCCTTTTTCTTTTACGAACTTTTCATTTAATGGATAGTATGACGCAAATGCCATTAAGTTCAAGAAATATGGTACAGGCCTTTCTAGTTCTACTTCAAGTGTATAATCATCTACCGCTTTTACACCTAATGTAGAAACTTCTCCTTTTCCTTGATTAATCGCTTCTGCATTTTTAAGATAGTAAGCAATAAATGCATACTCAGCAGCTGTTTTTGGATCTACTAGACGTTGCCATGCAAATACAAAATCTTTCGCTGTTACAGGATCACCGTTTGACCATTTTGCATCTTTCCGCAGTTTAAATGTATATTTTTTACCATCCTCACTTTTTGTGCTAGATTCTGCTACAGCTGGGATTGGCTTATTATCTTTATCAAGGCGATATAACCCTTCCATCGTATTCCCTAAAATTTGTGAGCCAAGTGTATCTGTATTTTTTGAAGTATCCATCGTCGGAATTTCATTCGTTTCTGTACGATTTAGCACTTGCTTTGCCGCATATTTAATATCAGATTTCTTCTCTTCTCCACCATTATTAGATGTCGTTGTCGTTTTCTTCTCCCCACCTGAAGATCCAGAACACGCTGTTAACGCCATACTCATCGCTAAAACTGGTGCTACAACCGCCGTAAACTTTTTCATCTTTTTCTTCATTCTTGTACCCTCCCCAATTTATATGTACGAAACTAACTTTGAGAGATTTCTAATTCAAATTATCAGAAGATTATTACTAATTATTATTCTACTAATTTTCCTTGGAATGTAAAGTATTTTTAAAAATATTCGTAATAATTAATTTATTTAATTTAATAACAATCTATTACTACTATACGAATTCTCCCCCATCTACTATATGTAAGTACCACTTTTCTTATTCTTCTCTATCTATTTAAATTTAATTGGATAGCAAAAGAGCATTTTAAAAAATAAATAATATATTTTTCAAACGCTCTTTTTTCTATTTCCCTTCCGTTACATACGCCCACTTAAAGCTATATTCTGGACTAATATTGTGTTTCACAATTCCTTTAACAGTTGGTTTCATTACATACGCTCTTCCTGTTTGATATAAAGGAACTAGCCCAGCATCTTCTTCAAGGAATAGTTTTTCAGCTTTTCCTAACGTTTCCCAACGTTTCTTCGCATCACCCATTAATTCATTACCTGCTTTTTGTACCATTTCGTCGTATTTTGCATTTGAATAACTCATTTGGTTATATGGACTCTTCGATTCAAACATATCAATAAATGTCATTGGATCCGCATAGTCTGGACTCCAACCTGCATAAGAAATTTCATAATCTTGTGCAGTCTCTAATTTTAATTTTTGTTTGAACGGCTGAATTTTTGTATTAATTGTTACACCTTTTAAATTTTTCTCAATTTGATCTTTAACATAATCAGCAATCTTTTTCGCAGTTCCATCATCATAGCTTAGTAATTCAATTGTAACTTGATCTTTTCCAAGTTCTTTTTTCGCTGCTTCCCAAGCTGCTGCACCTTTTTTCGGATCATATTTCAGACCATTTTTAAATGTATCTTGGTAATCTTTACCGTCTGGTCCTGTCGCAAGTCCTTTTGGTACTAATTGATCTGTTGCTTTTGAACCGTTATTTAAAATAACATTTGCTAAACCTTTTTTATCAACTGATAATGCGATTGCTTCACGTAGTTTTTTGCTCTTTAACGGTGTATCTTGTCCGTTACGCTTTTGATTTAAACGTAAGAAGAATGTACTTGCTTCTGAATACTCACCGTACTCATCTTTGTTCGATTTATATTTATCTACAAATTCTCCTGATAGCAGTGTGAAATCAATTGATCCTGTATCATATAAGTTTACTTTCGTCGCAACTTCTTTTACTACACTATAGTTGATTTCTTCCAATTTCACAGTCTTCTTATCCCAATACTTATCATTTTTCTTTAGCTGCCATCCTTGTTCATGTTTCCATGAAGACATCACGAACGGTCCATTATACACCGTTGTATCTGCTTCTAAACCGTACTTATCGCCTTTTTCTTTTACGAATTTTTCATTTAACGGATAGTATGATGGGAATGCTAGTAAATTCAAGAAATATGGTACTGGTTTTTCTAATTCGACTTCTAGTGTATAATCATCTACTGCTTTTGCCCCCAAATCTGTTAGAGGTTTTTCACCCTTATTAATTGCTTCTGCGTTTTTAATATAGTAAGCAATAAATGCGTATTCTGACGCTGTGTTTTTATCAAGTAAGCGCTGCCATGCAAATACGAAATCTTTCGCTGTTACAGGATCACCATTCGACCATTTTGCATCTTTACGTAATTTAAATGTATATTTTTTGCCATCCTCGCTTTTCGTACTAGATTCTGCAGCAGCTGGGATTGGCTTATTATCTTTATCAAGACGATATAATCCTTCCATCGTGTTCCCTAAAATTTGTGACCCTAACGTATCAGTAGATTTAGAAGTATCCATCGTCGGAATTTCTTGATTCTCTGTACGATTTAATACTTGTTTTGCTGCGTATTTAATTTCGGATTTGTTCTCTTCCCCACCACCATTAGACGTCGTAGTTGTTTTCTTCTCCCCACCAGATCCGGAACACGCTGTCAACGCCATACTCACCGCTAAAACTGGTGCTACAACCGCCGTGAACTTTTTCATCTTTTTCTTCATTTTTGTACCCTCCCCAATTATATGTACGAAACTAATTTTGAGAGATTTTCTAATAAATATTTATCAGAAAATTCTCATTAATTAATATTCTACTAACTTTTCTATTTTTGTAAAGTTATTTTTTAAAATATTTAGAAAATTTATTTTACTTAACGATAGTAACATTCTATTTTCTATGACCATCCTACACGTATCCTCCATCTACTACATTTCATTTCTTCTCTACTCTTTCATTTTCACTTTCAATTGCACAATAAAAAAAGTACTTCAAGGCATGTAGTCTGCTTTGAAGTACTTTTTCAACTCTATTATTTTTCAGTAACATATGCCCACTTATAGCTGTATTCTGGGCTAATATTATGCTTAACAACACCTTTTACATGCGGTTTCATAACATAAGATCTAGCACTTTGATATAAAGGTACAAGAGCTACATCTTCTTCAAGAAGTAATTTCTCTGCTTTTCCTAGTTCCTCCCAGCGTTTCTTCGCATCACTCATTAATTCCCCACCAGCTTTTTTAATTATTTCATCATATTTCTGATCAGAGAAACTCATTTGGTTATGAGAGTGCTTACTTTCAAACATATCTAAATATGTCATTGGATCCGCATAATCTGGGCTCCATCCACCATATGAAATATCATAATCTTGATCTGATTCTAATTTAAGTTTTTGTTTAAACGGCTGCAGTTTAATATTTACTGTTACACCTTTTAAGTTTTTCTCAATTTGATCTTTTACATATTCCCCAACTTTTTTCGCATTACCAGTATCATAGTTTAAAAACTCAATTGTAACTTGATCTTTTCCAAGTTCTTTTTTCGCTTCTTCCCATGCAGCAGCTGCTTTTTTCGCATCTGGTTTAACACCGTTTTTAAACGTTTCTTGGAAGTCTTTCCCATCAGGTCCAGCTGCTAAGCCTTTCGGCACTAAATAATCTGCAGGTTTTGACCCATCATTTAAAATAACATTTGTTAAATTCTTTTTATCAATTGATAGCGCAATTGCTTCACGTAATTTCTTGCTCTTTAATGGTGTATCTTGTTCACCACGTTTCTGGTTTAAACGTATAAAGAACGTACTTGGTTCGTTATACACCCCATATTCCTCTTTATTATTTCTATATTTGTCAACAAATTCACCTGTTAATAAGGAGAAATCAATTTGACCACTATCATATAAATTCACATTAGTTGCTGGCTCTTTTACAACACTATAGTTAATTTCATCTAATTTTACAGTCTTTTTATCCCAATATTGATCATTCTTCTTCAGTTTCCAACCTTGCTCATGCTTCCAATCAGTAAGAACGAACGGTCCGTTATATACAGTTGTATCAGATTCTAAACCGTATTTATCCCCTTTTTCTTTTACGAATTTCTCATTTAATGGATAGTACGATGGGAATGCTACTAAGTTTAAGAAGTATGGTACTGCTTGTTCTAATTCAACTTCTAAAGTAAGGTCATCTACTGCTTTAACTCCAAGTTCTGTTACAGGTTTTTCACCTTTATTAACCGCTTCTGCATTTTTAATTGGGAATGCAATGAATGCATACTCAGCAGCTGTTTTTGGATCTAATAAACGTTGCCATGCAAATACGAAATCTTTCGCTGTTACAGGATCACCATTTGACCATTTTGCATCTTTACGTAATTTAAATGTATATTTTTTACCATCCTCACTCTTCGTGCTTGATTCTGCCGCAGCTGGGATTGGTTTATTCTCTTTATCTAAACGGTATAAGCCTTCCATTGTGTTCCCTAAAATTTGAGAGCCCAAAGTATCTGTACTCTTCGACGTATCCATTGTTGGAATTTCCTGATTTTCTGTTTTATTGAACACTTGTTTCGCTGCTAATTTTTCTTCTGATTTGCTATCTCCGCCAGAGCTAGAATTTGTGCTTGTCTTCTTATCTCCGCCTGATGTAGAACATGCTGTCAATGCCATACTCATTGCTAAAACTGGTGCTACAACTGCTGTTAGTTTTTTCATTTTTTTCTTTTTCACTTTCTGTACCCTCCCTAATTCTAAACGCTCTCATTTAAGAATTTTCTGATAATTCTGTTTTTCTTTATATATTTATCAGAAGATTCTTATTAACTATTATTCTACTAATTTTTTCGGTTTTGTAAAGTGTTATTATTGAAAATTTTTAAAAAATTATTTTTTTACAGTAATATTCATAAAAATCCTATAATCTTTCGAAATACTATACCTCATTGAATGTTAGGTATTGATTTAATAGTCTTTATATCCCCACCGCTATAAACCTCCTGTAAATTATTGTTAATAAATAATGTATATCGTAACAAACCTCTTTTCTACAAAAATAAAAAAGTCAGCATTGCTGACTTTTTTATCCGACCATGTTCTCTTTTTTCATTTCCTCTATTACTCTCGTATACTTCTCTTCATCAAATTCATTTTCACTTTTTGCAACAACTATAGTCGCAATACCGTTACCAATTAAATTGACGATAGCACCTGCCTCTGACATGAAACGATCTACACCAAGTAATAGTGCTAACCCTTCTAATGGAATAACATTCATCGCAGATAACGTAGATGCTAATACAATAAACCCTCCACCTGTTACTGCGGCTGCACCTTTAGATGTAACTAATAAAATAGCTATTATCGTTAATTGTTGACCGAGTGAAAGATCGACGTGAAAGACTTGTGCTAAAAATATAGTAGCCATCGATAAATAAATCGTCGTTCCATCTAAATTAAAAGAGTATCCCGTCGGAATGACTAAACCTACTACTGGCTTCGAACATCCGAAGTCTTCCATCTTTGTCATCATTCGCGGCAATACTGATTCTGATGATGATGTCCCGAGAACAATGAGTAATTCTTCTTTAATGTGAGCTAAATATTTCCACAAACTAAATTTGTACAGTTTACAAATAAAATTTAAAACAATAAAAACAAATAATGCCATTGTCGCATATACACAAATCATTAATTTACCAAGTGGTATGAGCGTGCTTAAACCATACTTTCCAATTGTAAATGCCATCCCACCGAACGCTCCAACCGGTGCTAACTTCATAACAATAGATAAAATATTAAAAAATACTTTTGATAGTCTTTCAAAAAAATCGATAACTGGTTGTCCATTTTTCCCGAGCATCGTTAACCCTGCACCGAATAAAATGGAGAAAAACAGCACTTGTAAAATATCACCTTTTGCAAATGCTTCAAACATGTTAGACGGTACAATATGTAAAAAGAAATCCACCCACTTCATTTCTTGCCCGCTTTGTACATATTGCGAAACATCTCCGCCCTTTAGCTTTGAGGGATCTAATCCATCTCCAGGACGTACAACATTCGCTATGATGATACCAATAATTAAAGCCGCAGTTGTAACAATTTCAAAATATAATAGTGCCTTACCACCAACACGACCTACCTTTTTCATACTTCCCATACTTGCAATACCAAGCACAATCGTTAAAAAGATTATCGGTGCAATGACCATTTTAATCATATTGATAAACGTTTCACCAATTGGCTTCATCTGCTGTCCAACACTAGGCCAAATTGCCCCTACTGCAATACCACAAATAATGGCCACAATAACTTGGAATGTTAAATTTTTTACAATTCTCATTTTTAATACTCCCCTGTTTCTTTCATTTCTCCCATACAATTTCAATAATTGCTAATGATGCATTCTATGTAATAGCCCCCCTGCTATTTAACTTAAACCACATTATTATGTTACACTATTATCCATAACTCCAAAAAAAGTATATAACATTTAAATTTAAATGACATACTATTAAACATAATAAAAAGCAGACATTATGCCTGCGTCAATTCTCCTCAATCTGCTTTTCACTTAATCCTAGATGCGTTCTAAGCGTATTACTCAAACTCTGTAGATCTTTTTTATTAGGATTATAATAATATACACGTTGTCCATTTGGACCGTTAGGTAAATACAAATCATCACCAGCTAGTTGAATTTTTTCAACTGAACCGTTTAAACCGTACTTATAAAATGATAAAATATCATCCATTACTAAGTTTGTTTTAAAATCACCGTCAACCGCCTCAACTATTTTTTCTAGCTTCGTAATCGAGCCTACACTTTTTAATTTGCTTAACATCGCTTCAATAACAAGTAGTTGGCGCTGACCTCTCATTGCATCACTATCAATATGACGCGTTCTTGCCAGTGCAAGCGCTTCTTCCCCTGTTAATTTTTGTAGCCCTTTTTTCAAATGAATCGCGTCAGGTTCATCTTTACTATTTTGCTCCGTAAATTCAACTGGGACATCTACTTCAATCCCATCTAATCCATCAACAATTTTAGTAAATGCATTAAAATTAAACTTCACAAAATAATCAACAGGTACTTGTAACAATTTTTCTACCGCTTCCACTGAAGCTTGCGGCCCTCCATCTTTACCATTTTTAACGAAACCACTTCCATATGCATGCGTTATTTTATCTTTTTTCTTTTCAACTGGAACATATGTATATGTATCACGTGGTATGCTCGTTAATTTCACTGTCTTATCATTTTTATTAAAAGTAGCTAACAGTAGTGCATCTGTATGAAAAGCACCATTATACTCCTTTTGTCGTTCTTGATTTTCATCAATGCCCATAATTAAAAGTGAAACATTATTTGTAATCGGCTTTACAGCTTTCTCACGTAAATTTGATTTTTCACCACGCGCTAAATTCAAACTAGATTTTTGTACGAGATTAGAGGTTTTCATATATATATAAGTACCATATCCAACTCCGCCAAATAGTAATACTACTAACAGTACACTTATTATCATTGTCTTCTTATATTTTCTTTTATTTTTCTTTTCTCTTGAAGAAGAGGTATTCTCCATATCGTTCCCTCCGTTTTCTATTCATCTAATATATTTTTCAATTTTTCATACTTAGCGCTATCCTTTTGAAATACATTCTCTTTTAACCCCTTGTTTATTTGTATCCATTCAGTCGTAATCGAATATTGAATCATACCTTCGTGGAAACTAAGGAACTTTAGCATAATTCCTGTATTTTTCTCTACAACCATTTCAAATTTCCCTCTTAAATCTTCAGATGTACTTACAGGCATTTCTATGTTTATTGTCCCTTCTATTTTGTAACAATCAAGTCCAAGGTACTTCGTTTCTTTATAATTCCAATCTTTATATCGGATTAATAAATCAGCAAATTCTGATTGAATACTATACTTCGCGAATCCTATATATTCATCATCATACCTTTTTTTCTCGCCCGATTTTCTCAATAACCTTTCCGTAGGATTTAATTTTAATAGTTCATAGTTCCTTTCTTTCGGGCTCCATTTCTTCTCTTTGTATGTATACTTCTCATCATCAAATTCTTTTTTCTTACCCTCGTTATATATAATGGTTCGTTTTTTCGTTAGCTTGTCTTCTTTTGAAGAAATTCCTCTTTGTTGCTCCGTATCAATCGCATATTTATATGTTGTAGCAATTCTTGACGAGCTAGAATATTCCTCAAATTGCCCTGAAATATTTTTAAAATGATCAATAGAATCCAGCATCTTTTCATGAATCTTTTCTTTATCTGGATAATTTACATTCGATTTTATTTCTTCTTCATTTTCATAGTCAGAAAAATCCTTCTTCTTTATATATTCAAATACTCCACCATTTTGAGCAAAAATTTGATCAGAAAACTCCGACATAGACACAATGGAAAGTGTTAGAACCGCAGCGCTTATAGCCATCATATAAACTCTGTAACCTTTCTTTTTTACCGGGAGATTATGTAGTGTACGATTAATTTTTTCATTTAACTCTGGTGGTACTATAACATTCTCTTCGTTTATTCTCTTTTTTAATTGTTCATCAAATAATTTTTCGTTATCCATCCTATACACCCCCTATTCCATCTGTAATCGTTTTTGCAGTTGTTCCCTCGCACGTGACAATCTCGACTTTACTGTTCCTTTTGGCACTTCTAAAAGCTTCGCTATACTCTCTTGATTCATATCTTCATAATAATAAAGCACTGTAACAGCTCTTAACTCTTCATGTAATGATTGAATCGCATTACACAAATCTATATCTTCATACTGATCATAAGCACTCATATTGTAATCATTTTCTTCTATTACCATTACCTTTTTGTATGATCTAATAATGTTGTTACACTCATTTATCAAAATACGAATTAACCAAGTTTGGAAAAACTCTTCTTTCTTTAATTTTTTTATATTTTCATAGGCTTTTAAAATTGTTGCCTGTATCGCATCCTCTATATTTGTCTCATCGCGTAACATAGCCTTTGCAATGCGATACATCTTCACTTTTTCTGTATGTATAAGCGCCATAAATGCTTCATGATCACCTTGTTTCGCTAAAGAAACATCCGTTTCTTCTTTTACAATCATTTTATATAAAGGGATTACTTTCACAATTGCTCCTCCTGTTTCATCCTCACTTCAAATTTAACTTTACATGTATTAGACGGATGAGCCTAGAAAAAGGTTCATTTTTTTGAATATTTTCATAAAAAAAGGTAAACATTCTTCATGTTCACCTTTTTTATACGTAACTCTGAGGACATATCCATTTGGCACGACAACTTTAAAACAATTATTTTCTCATCAAAAAAGCCCACTCTATCAGTGGACTTTCTACTTTACAACGGTAAATCCCTCTTCTTAAACACTACAATCGCTACAATGAAAATACAAAGCGCTCCAGAAGTTAAACCTATACTCACTGGCCATATATTATACGTTCCCTCAGCAATTTCTTTCGGACGAAATAGCGTAAATAATGATATATTTCTCATCCACTCTAACTTATCACTTAATTTACCTACCATATCCGTTACGAAAAACAAAATTGTTAAACTTGCTGAGTAGCTAAGTGCCTTTCTTTCGTCGTTACATATACAAGAAAAGAAAAATGAATAAGCACTAACGACTAAAAATATGAGCCCTCCAACTACATTTATCTTCAGGAATAATTCTTTATTTAAGTTATTATCTTCTAAAAACCATTCTGCACCTACTATACCTGCTACATACGTAACAGCTACAATAATCAGAAGTCCCAACATAAGAATAGCCGCTTGTGTAATAGCAATTTGCACTCTAGATACAGGTGTTGCGAGCAAGTATGCCATCGCTCCTTTATCTACATGACGAGCAATTAAATGTGTTGCAACTGTTACACAAAAAATTGTTAATATGATAATAAACAATAGACTATAATATTCGCCAGCTAAAAAATCCATTACATTTTGAATCGGACTTTCCATGCCAACAATTTTTTTCACACTATCAGGCATAGCACTTATTAATTCATTTAGCCCTTTCGCCGATACCATGGAAGGGAATATCCAAATTAACAACCATAAATATAGAGCTGCACCAGTTGCATAACTCAAAATACTTTTTTGTGTTTCTTTCAAACTAGCTAAAAACAATTGCTTATTCATGCTTTACCCCTTCTTTCTTATCGTAATAATGCATAAATAAATGTTCTAAATCCATCGCTCTCGTTTGAAGTGCCGTTACATTATAGTTTGAAAGTGTTTGTAAAACAGCTTGATAGTTTCCTTGTACAATAATCGATGCTTCTCTTCCTTTCACCGCTTCAAATTGCAAGTTACATTGTGTAAGAGATTCAATCTCTTCTTGCGATGATACGGTTACATCTATTACCTGTCGTCTCATACTTTGTAAATCATGAATATTTTCAACCGTTACAAGGCGACCATCTTTAATAATCGCTACTCGATCACACGTACGCTCAATTTCAGTGAAAATATGCGACGACATAAGAATTGTTTTCCCTCTTTGCTTTTCCTCTACTATTAAATCTATAAATACTTGCTGCATAAGTGGATCGAGCCCTGAAGTCGGTTCATCTAAAATTAACACTTCTGGATCATGCATAAAGGCTGCAACAATCCCTACTTTTTGCTTCATACCTTTAGACATTTTTCGAATCGGTGTTTTCACATCAAATTGCAGACGTTCTATTAATTCATCTCGTCTTTTCGCATCCTTTAACCCGCGCATTCCTTGCATTAATTTTAAAAACTCTAATCCGTTCATTCCTTCAATAAAAGAAATTTCTCCTGGTAAATAACCAACTTCTCTTTGAATTTTCGCTGCTTCATCCCAGCAATCTAATCCAAAAATTGTCGCTTTACCATCTGTCGGTTTTATAAATCCCATTAAATTACGAATTGTTGTAGATTTCCCAGCACCATTTGGTCCTAAGTAACCGAATACTTCCCCTTCTTTTACATCAAATGTAATATGAAACAAACCTTTTCCATTTGAAAACTGTTTTGTGACATTTTGAACTGAAATCATAGTTCCACCTCGTTTTTTGAAATATTTAATGTATGATATTTCAAAATTATTGTACTCCTCACCTTTCATATTCGCAACAACTTTTTGAAATATTTATATGTCCATATTTCAAAAATATTGTTTTCCATTATTTTTTCTTGTATATTTTAATTGAGGTGATTGCATTGAACGGCTTTGAAAAAGTGAAAGAAAAGAAAAAACGTGCCATAAAAGAGGCAGCCTTCTTATTATTTTCAGAACGTGGATTTAATGAAGTAAAAATAGAACATATTGCAAAAAAAGCAAACGTTTCTCAAGTTACCATTTATAATCATTTCGGAAGTAAAGATGCGTTATTTCGAGAGCTTATACAAGAATTTATTATATCTGAATTTCAATATTATAAAGATCTTGCAGAGGAAAAATTACCTTTTCATGATATGATGCAAAAAATGATTGTAAGAAAAATGAATACTGGTGGGTTATTTCAGCCCGATATGTTACTGCAAATGATGCAAAGGGATGAAGAGCTCCGAGAGTTTATTTATAGTTATCAAAACGAAAAAATCCTGCCTTGGTATTTAGAAATATTAGAACAAGCACAGCAAAAAAATGAAATTAACCCTCATCTTACTAAAGAAATGATGTTGCTATACATTCAAATGTTCACTAAATTAGGTGATGATTTCGGAGCACATCTTCTTGAGGGAGATCGCGAAAAACATATACAAGATATCGTTACGATGTTCTTTTATGGACTATCCGTCCCAGAAAAATAATGTTTCTATTGAAAAAATAACATCACAAAAAAGCCCTTTGGATATTTTAAATCTCAAGGGCTTTTTCATGTCAAAAATAACTAAAACTAACTTTATCTTAAAGAAGTTAAATGCTGCTTTAAAGATAATACCTTATTATAGATTAACTCTTTTAGCGTCACAGGCTGAATTGAAATAATCGTTTCACCGAAATTTAGAAAATAACTTGAAATAAACTCAACTTCTTGCTTGTTAAAATAGCCTGTTATACTATAATTTTCATTTTCTTTTTGTATCCTCATGGAAGGATAATTCTCTTTATCAAAAATATCTTTTCCTTTTTGATTAACAATGACACTAAAATCAATTGCATCAGGTTTTCTGTGAAAGTTTGTAAGATAACTTAATAGTTCTTCAAGATTTTTTGAATTCGTGTTGCTTGTTTCCTCAATAGAAAGAATTTTATCACATCTAATTATTTGAACATCATTTGTCTCAAAATTAAAGATTTTAGCATACCACTGGCCAAATTTAGATTCGATTCGAATAAATTGGGCGACCAATACTTTCTCCTCATCTTTTTTTAAATATGTTAAATGATAAACTCGCTCAGCAAAAATCCCCTGTAAAATTTCTTTTAAGAATGGACTAAAATTACTATGATTTGTTACTTCAAAGGAAAGCGTTCGTTCCATAATCGAAATGTTTTTACTCACATTATCAGGTAGTACATGTTTAAATTTATTTTCAAGCGCAATACTTTCTATATTAAATGGTTTTGTCTTGTATCCATTTAGTGTAAGAATTGAAAAGTATAACGCATACATTTCATCCACACTAAAATAAATTGGAGATAATACACTATTTTCTATAATTTTATAACTTCCATTTCTACCTAGTTCAGAATATATTGGTACACCTATTTCTTCTAATGATTGAATATCTCGTAAAGCTGTACTTTTAGAAATATCATATCTAACCATCAAATCTTTTAAATTAAAATATCTTTTATTATTTAAGAAAATAAGCATATCATTTATTCGTTCCGTTTTTTTCATATTCCCCTCCCGAAAGGTGTCATGTACTGAAACCTTTTTAGTCTATATTATAATTATTAACGAATAAAGGAGTTGTGAATTTATGACATTAGAAATAGCTATTTTTCTCTCAATGAATGGGCAAGCAAAGGAGGCAATTAACTTTTATACACGTAATTTAGAAGCCAAAAAATTAATGGTTGTTACGTATGAAGAACTGGCGAAAAGAGATCGTTCTTTTAAAATTACAAGTGAAAATAAAGAACATATCGCTCACTCTGTTTTACAAATTGGGAATACAAAGCTAATGATAGCAGAAGATACAATGAATCCTAATGAACGTTATAACGTTGGAAATAACATGTCACTTTGCATTCAAAGCGCTAATTTAGAAGAGATACAAAGGTTTTATAATAATTTAATTTCCGATAAGCATGTGAAAATAATCTCTCCGCTAGAAAAAAATATATTTAGTGAAGCATATGGTATTATTGAAGACCCTTACGGCATACAAATCCAGTTAATGTATGATAAACGATTAAGCTAAATAATTAGCTATATTCACATATCCCTAGTAAAAAAGACACGAAATTCGTGTCTTTTTTACTTTACAGTGATAACTCTACCCGTCTCACTACTTTCAATTGCTAATTGAATAAGCCTAATAACTTCTAATCCTTCTTCTGCTGTCACAGGTGGTTTCTCACCATTTACAATACTATCTCTTACACCTTTATAATACATGTCATAACAGCCAACTTCTGTCGGAATACGTACTAACTCTTCTTCTGTTTCTAGAGTAGCAAAATTCGCTTCAACGTCTACTCCATAACCGTTATCGCCTGGCTTCATTCCATTTTTTAATTGTTCTTCCTGTGAATCCATACCGTATTTCACAATAGAACCTTTATCTCCATGCAGTGTAAAGTGTGGACCTGCTTGCTTTACGTAACTGCTACTATGTAAAGTGATACGTTTCACACCGTAGTGAAGTATAACATGGAAGTAATCATCAATTTCTGCACCTGGTCGTTGTTTGATTACATCTGCACTTATCGCTTCTGGTTTCCCAAATAATGATAATGCTTGATCAATTAAATGCGAGCCTAAATCATATAATATTCCTGATCCTGGTAAGTTCTTTTCTCTCCAGCGGTCGCGTACATGTGGACGGAAACGATCAAAATGCGCTTCATATGCATATACATTCCCTATTCTATTGTCTTCTAACAATTTCTTTATCGTTAAAAAATCATTATCAAAACGACGATTATGATATACACTTAATACTACATTATATTGCTCTGCTAATGAAATAAGCTCTTTTCCTTCTTCAATTGAAACAACAAATGGTTTTTCCACAACAACATGCTTACCGTTTAATATCGCTTCTTTTACATATGGAAAATGAGTTGTATTCGGTGAAGTAATGACCACTAAGTCAATATCAGCTCGCTTCACCAATTCATCAATTGTACTAACGACGTTAGCATTTGGTAATGCTTCTTTTACTACCTCTTCTTTTGAAGATAATACGGCACGAATATCGTATTCCTCTATCGTTTGTAATAATGGGATATGAAATGTTGTACTGGAAAATCCAAATCCTACAATGCCTACACCTATTTTTTTCATGTTGCCCCTCCATCTGTCCCGCTTTAACAGGCAGTAAGATTCCTACCTCAAAATGCAGCGTAAGCAAAGAAATTAAGTAAGGAATCAACTACTCGTTAAAGTCCGATTGGTTCAACTAATAATCAATGGGTGATGAAGAAAACCCCCACTGATTAAAGTTTCACTTTAT
>NZ_NVEC01000032.1 GCF_002571225.1 Bacillus sp. AFS059628
AATCGATAATGCATATGTAAAGGATTTTGCATATAAAAACATTATAAAAAAAGGATATGTATAATTAAATATTTCTCTTACTGATAAAGCGCTTTCATTTAAAAGATTCCTCTTTAATATTTTTAATCTCTTTGTCAGCTTGATAGCGTAATGGTATAGCAAACAAGCCATTATCGTATCGGAAACATTTTCTTCAAATCAATTATGTTTCTGTTATGGATATCAAAGCCAAGACGTTACTAATCTAAACCTACGAAGATGGGACTACTCTTCTTGTTGTACACACCATAATCGGGAGATTTCCGCAAGTATCATATCAATTGGAAGAATGAAGCGATAAGGCTTCCAACCACAATAACTATGGTCATAACCTACTAATAAATGAGAATTCGATTGAGCTCCTTACTTATTAATTTCCCTCGTCTATACGAGATAACAGTGGGAGTAGTTCAATAAGGGGATAATCTTCATAAAGTAAAATTACAGCGTAGATTTTGAGGATTTCCGAATGTAATAACCAGCTCGATAAATTGAGCTGGTCATTTTTTGAGGAATTCATCATTTTTTTAATTTTTGGGCCGCGTTAGTTTAGATAGTAGTACTAAAATTCAAAAGAACGTGTATAAAAAGTGACAAACAAAAGATATATTGTTAATAGCAATAATATTAATACACAGGTAAAATACACTATAGAAATACGCTTTCTATTCTCTTTCCAATTACGTATACTGGAAATTATAAAGCTTACTATCACCATGCAACAAATCCCTACCAAAAACACCAATACATATTCGTGAATAATAACAGCAAAAATTAAAAATATAACTGCTAGTATTGCTAATAGTGAATGAACTACACGCAAAAATAACCTCTCCTTATCTCATTGGAAACCTATTAATGTACGATTATTTTATTTAGCAAACAGATGGTTTCCAATTTGTGCAACGGTTTGACGAGTTGTAATCCATTTATCAATCGATGTTTTGGGATTGTAGAAATAAAGCCAATCAGAATTTGTTCCTTTTGAAGTGAGAGCCTCTTCTACTGCCATTCTTGCTTCCTGTGTAGCAGGCTGATTAATTCTACCGTCTGTAACAGGAGTAAATGCATAACCATTTTTAATGGGTTCATAAATTACACCTGTAATTGTATTTGGAAAACCATTTGCGTTAGCACGATTTAATACTACCTTTGCAACCGCAACCTTTCCTGCATGCGGTTCTCCTCCTGCTTCTGCATTTACTAATCGAGCCATTAAATCCACTTCTTGTAATGAAATACCAGTATCAATCTTTAAGTGCTGACCGACATAAATATGGTTTTCATCTACGTTATTGTTTTGTTTTATTGACTGTATTGAAACCTTATATTGTTGTGATATAGAACTTAATGTATCCCCACTTTTCACTTGGTAAATTGCTTGATATGTATTAGTTGAAACTGGTGAATTATTTTTTTGAACATATTTGTTTGCAGTTGACGGTACCGGAATTGTTAAACGTTCTCCAATATTAATTTGATCATTTGCTTTATTGTTTTCTTGTTTAAGTAATTGTACGGACACCTCATATTGTTTACTTATTGCTTCTAGGGTATCATTCTTTTGAACCGTATAAACCGTTGAAGCCGCAGTCCCTACTGGATTTGATACTACTGTAATCATTACAGCAGATAATGGTAACCAGGTTTTCGCCTTACATAACTTCATTCAAAAAAGCCTCCTAAAAATTATTAAGTACTCTTAATATGTTTAAGTTAAAAACAAATCAAGCTATTTATAGCGTAACAAAACATTGAATTGAAGTCATTGAATTTGTATTTCTATATAATAATTGGATTGCTTATGATATTAAAATTGAATTATTATAATTATGTTTCAAAAGAATCGGACAATCTAATTTTTAAACTAAATATGGTGAAAGTAGAGAGGTTTATTTCAATTACCTAATAGTTTTTTCCTAAGAACTGTTTCTATATGCTATACTGACTCCTAATTACTTATAGAAGGAATGATAAAAATGAAGGTTTTGTTATCCATTATTTTGTTTAGTTCTCCTTCAATTAAGTATCTTTCTTTACATTATCTTTACTATTAACTATTTATATTTATTATAATAAATATAACGATATAAATAATGCCATGGAGATTTATAACATGAAAAACATAATGGAACGCCTCAACAATCCATTTATTAAATATCCATTAACTGTAATTTCAGCTATAGCTATAATAAAAACAGGTTATGATTTAGGTTCCTTTATTATAAAGTTAAAGTATTTTTAAATCGTAAAAAGGCAATTGATTTTTTTTACAAAAGGGCAATTGCCTTAAATAATATAGAAAAAGCACTGCTAAAATCTTCAGCAATGCTTTCCTATTAGCCGTATATGATCATGAACGTCTAATTTTTCTACTTATGAGTTTTATATACTCACATATATTTATTTTAGATTTAAGATACGTTCTATTTCCTTCACACTCAACTTACTTGCTTTTGCAATAGTTTCAAGTGGTACACCAATTTCATGCATTCCTCGGATCATCTGCATCTTGCCTTGCTCAATCCCTTTTTCCATGCCCTCTTGTTCTGCATGCGCTAACTTAGCTTGTTCATCTAAAAGCAATTTCTCTCGAGCTTCGTACGCTGTTCTAAAAGAAGAATCATGGCTCATATTTTCCCATTTATTTATTGCCTTTTGTAAAATTGGATCTTGATTCATCGCAATCTCCTCCAATGTTTGAGTTAAATGTTCATCTTCATGTGCTGGTAATAATAACATCCAACGAACAAATATATTTTCCCACGGGTTTACTTTTTCTTCACGCCATTGTTTTACCAATTTCGGTATCTCTACAAAATGGATTTCAATGTCGTCACTTAGGAGTTGCTGCATTTTAGTATTCCATAATTGTCCGATGGTATGAAATGCATCATCCTGAGAAAATAAAATAAAATCTAGTAAGTTAATGGTAATAGTTTTCCGAAGTGAACGATATGGCATTCCTTCTTGCATTTGGGAAGTATACAGTTTACTCCAGTAATATAATGATCGCTTCACCATATCATGTGTATTTCGAAGCTGAATTTCAATATTTACTTGCGTCCCATTATCTAGCGTTGCTAATAGGTCTAAAATCGATAACTTATCATCTTCATAAGATTTATGGAGATGTGGATCATCTAATTGTAGCGAAGTAATAGGTGCATCTAAAGATTCCTCTAAAATTGCATTTAGGAAACCCGTTAAAATTTCCTCATTTCCTTTTGTTCCAAATAACTGTTTAAAAGCAAAATCAATGCGTAAATTCACTAATTTAGTGGACATGGATTTCCTCTCCCTGTCTATATCATATCTTATTACTATTGTACATAAAAAAAGGTAGCACATGCAAATAGGCTCTTATGTTATCACACTTAAGAAGGTGCCTAAACTCATAAAAAATTTATGATTCTGGATAAAAAGAATGGTGAGTAACATTGTTATTGCACCAGAACTATCAAAACGCTTAATGAAGAATAAATCGTTCAGCATAATTAAAATTTTTCAAGTACCAAATCCTAATTCATATGGGAGTGATTTGCTACATTTTTTTAAACTCAAAGGAAAATAACCATTCCATTTATATTCTAAGACACTAACAAGCCCTACAATACTATTATAGGGCTTAAAAGATAAATTGCTTTTCCTAACATTTTAGTCTTGATTACAAAATCAAGTTTAAATCTCATTTAAATGGGTGTTTTCCTTATATAAATTATATTAAATACGACTTATTATTCTAAAATAATAAACTTGTACTACAGAATCCATAATAATGAATAGACATATTGTCAGGTTAGTGAACTACCCGCCACTTAACGTCCTAACGGACTGTTTGAAGTGGGGGCTTCTCGGTTAGTCGTTACTTTTGGTAGCTAACGAATTCGTCCTAAGACAGCCGAGCTAACCCCCTTGTTCCAAGGGTTATTTTATTACTATCTATACTAACGCCAATAGACGTATTGCTTCATTTTTGATATTGATAGCTGCGTTATAATCTCTATCGAGATTTACACCGCATATACAAGAATAGACTCGCTCAGACAATGACATATTTTTCACATTTCCACAACTGCTACTTGTTTTTGTGGAAGGAAACCATTTGTCTATTTTCACAAGCTGTTTACCTTGTTCATTTAGTTTATAAGCTAAGAAAGAAGTGAACATACCCCAAGCATTATCAGCGACGCTTTTTCCAAAATGAAGTGCTTGCGATATTCCCTTCATATTTAGATTTTCAATAGCTACAACATCAAAATGAGTAGCTAACTCTTTAGACTTATGATGAAGGAAGTTCTTACGTTGGTTTGCTACTTTTTCATGCAGCTTAGCTACAAGGATACGTTGTTTATTCCAACGCTCTGAACCTTTTGTACGCTTTTTTCCGTTCAGCTAACATTCTGTTATACACGAAACGTACACAACCGAAGGTTTTACGCATAAGATGTGCTTGATCTTCTGTTGGATACAAACGGAATTTATATGCTTTATTCTGCTTTGTCATATCATTTCACCTCACTTTTCACTTTGATTTTCAATATATGTTTTTACTACGTCTATTGGCGAACCACCAGTAGTTAGCAAGCAAAAACTTCTTGACCAAAACATCTCTTTCCAAAGTCTCTTTTTCACTTGTGGAAAGTCTCTTTTAATAAGTCGAGAACTTGCACTTTTATAAGCATTGATAAATTTTGTCATTTCTGTATTAGGGTGTGCCTTGAACAAAATATGAACATGGTCTACATCATGATTCCATTCAACTAATGTGATGTTATAGTTTTCAGATAGTCGAACAAACATATCTTTTGCATAGTCTGACATATCATCATCAAACACATTTCTTCTGTATTTCACGACCAACACAAGGTGATAATATAACAAGAATACTGAATGATTATTACTATCTAATTTCATTTATATACCAGCCTTTATAATTTATAAGACTGATTATATCAGAGGCAAAATAAAAAGGAAAACCTTTTGGCTACGCCAAACCGAAATTCATCTCCCACCTACCGTTGGGCTACGCCCTTCACACGCTTGAGGAAGGAGAATTCTTTCGAGAAATTCGTTTTAAAAAAACAATCACTCAATTAAATTTTCTTGAATATAGCTTTCCAAAGATTTTATTTATTACTTGGGATTGATTTTCAAATACTTTTGTATCCTTAAAGAAGCTAAAGAACAACAAAAGAAATAAAATAACATGTGTAAATGTGTACATGTGGTCTTTTACACATTTACACATGTTATACCTACATAAAACATATAGAGCAATACAAACCCTCTATATCACTGTATTAGAGATACACCGCTAAATTTTTTTAAATTGAAATTTGTGTACAGGTGTACAAATAGAAAGGAGTGATAACCATGCGAACCTTCGGTATTATAAGCTTAGTTGTCATAGCTTTATTATTTTTCAATGTAATTTCTCTACATGCAATCGGTACTTTATCTCTCATATTAGGACTTTTAATGATGCTCTTAAGTGGTGCTTACTTCCTATATCATATAGTTTTTAGCTTCCTGGCTCTATTTACTACTATAAAGAAATTCCTTTTTAACATCTTTTTTAAATTGTCAGAAAATTATTGAAAAATATTTTACAAGCGCTCCTAACACCCTACCACACTTCATTTCTTGATACTATATACATAAATATATCTACATAAAATATATTAGGAAGCGAGGAGAATTATGGCAAGTCAGCTGAAAACAAGCGATAAGATTACACAGCTTTTAAATGACTGGTATCAAGAAATTCGCGCCCAGCACATAAAGGAAGCGAATAACTTAAAAAATGAGATTGAAAAGCACAGTGAAAGTATTAATGAGGACTCAATTTTACTATTCCATTACTCACTTCTGGCTTTCCGCTTTAAAGTGTTAGTTGATCATTTAAGCATTACACAAACAAGTTTTCAAGAAATTGATTCGTTGGATCTACCACAAAACGAGACACTATCTTATTATTACTACTTTTTTAAAGGGATTCACGCAACACTAACTTCAAATAACAATGAAGCCTGGAAACACTATGAAAAGGCCGAAACGCTTTTAAAAAATATTCATGATAACCTTGAAATAGCCGAATTTAACTATCGTTTCGCTAATTTTTATCTTCATACTTACCAATCTCTATTAGCGATTCAACATGTAACAACAGCTAAAGAGATCTTCTCTAAACATAATGGTTATGAAAATAACGTTGCTGCTTGCGAAAATCTATACGGTCTAGCTTGTATTGATTTAAGACAATTCCTTGTAGCTGAAGAAAAATTCAATTCTGCATTAAATATATTACGTAAAAACAATGATGATTCCTTAACATTAAGAGTCCGAAATAACTTAGGTTTTTTATATAGTAGTCAAAACCTATCAGCTTTAGCTATCCGACATTTAACTGAAGTAACAACTAAAATCCCTAGTCATTTTAGAGCCCTTTTCCTTGAAGCTAGGGAGCGCTCCAAACTAGGTGAAGTAAAACATTCGGCCGAGTTAATCGAACGAGGATTAGCGATATGTGAGCAACTAGATAACAAGGAATACTTATATCATTTCAAACTTTTAGATGCTATGAATAAAAGTGTTCCAGCTGCTATACTTGAAGAATTAACTTTGGAAGCTATTTCATTTTTCAATGAGCAACAATTATATAATTATACGCAAGAATATGCTGAACAATTAGCAATCAAATTTTACGAAGAGGACACTCATATAAAAGCTAGTAAATACTTTCATATGAGTCTTCAAGCTAAAGAAAAAACTTTTGAAAAGGGAGCGTTAAAATAATGAAAAAACTTTTTGGAACAATTTTAGGTTTATCACTCTCAGCTGCTTTATCTATAGGATTAGCATTCCCTTCACAATCAGAATCCAAAGAAAAATCTACTTCTACTAGTTCTAGTACAACTATGTATATGCAATCCAGTCATGGTGACTCCTGGTAATATAAAGAGAATTAGATTAAAGGTTAAGAAAGGACACTTCCTCAATGGAGTGTCCTTTCTTAACCTTTTCAATCACACGTATATAATCGACTATTTACTAACCTCAGCCCATTTATATTTGAATTCTGCACCAAAATCATTTGTAACAATACCTTTGATAGAAGAGCGTTGTAAATATGATCTATCTTGCTGGTAAAAAGGAACTACCGCCCTATCACTTAGTAAAATCTGTTCAGCCTTTTTCATCGCTTCCCAACGCTCTTTCTCATCACCAGCTAAATCAGTTTTTACTTTGTGAATTAATTCGTCATATTCCTTGTTAGAGTATTTATCAAAGTTATATGTACTGTTTGTCGTGAATAAATCTAAGAAAGTGATTGGATCGGGAATATCTGGCACCCAAACATCTATACCAATTTCATAATCACTATTTAACAACAATTAAATGTGTTGTTTGCGTGGCTGTGCTTTTATATTACTGTGAGCCCATTAAGATTCTTTTCAAGCTCACTGAAGAACCCTTTATTACAGCTATTAATACATTTAAAAAATCAGATAAAGAAAAATTTATTACGTTTGTTCGTCACAACTTAGGATTAATGTATGCTGGTCAAAATTCATCTGAACTAGCAATACACTACTTATCTGAAGTAATACAAGAAATCCCTAAAGATTATAAAGCAATCTTTATTAAGGTTAGAGAGCATATGAAAATAGGCTATTCAGAGGAAACTTCTAACCTTATAGTTAATGGATTACAAATTTGTAGAGAACTAAATAGTGACCGCTGATGAATTAGAAAAGACAATTAAAACAGGAATCTCGTATTTTGATAGAGAAGACCTACATGAATATGTACAAGAATACGCTAAAAAATTAGCGGTTTTATTCCATCAAGAAAATAACAGTTCAAAAGCAAGTAATTATTTTTACCTTAGCCATCAAGCCGAAGAAAAAAACTTTGAGAAGGGGGCTTTAAAATGAGAAAAGTAATTTTCAGCTTAATTGGGATTACAGCTGCATTCACATTTATGTTTAATTCTAGCCATGTAACTGATACACAGAAGGCGCTTAGCGAGGATGAAATTGTACAATATGCTCACGGCCATACTGGCGGATGATAAATAAACAAAAGTCTTCACTTCACTGTGAGGACTTTTATTTTTATATGGGGATCCCAATTATAAAAACCCAAAAATATAATAATTTTAAAATATTTATATATTATAAAACACTATAATTAACTCATTCTTTTTGCAGTCATAAAAGAGATCTAAAAATTTTAAGAGAGGAAGTAACTGTTAATGCATACACAAGAAGATTTTTATAAAAGATTAATAGAGGAACAAAGAGTAGTAACGATATTTTTAATAAACGGAGTAAAAGTACCTGGAATCATTATTGCTGTTGATAAATTTTCAGTATTAGTCTCCAGTAATGGAAAGCACCAATTCCTTTATAAACAGGCTATTTCAACAGTTTCTTTATAAATATTTATCTGCTTGTAATTGAGTTTTGTTAATTTATGAAGTGGTGAAAATAAAAAAGGAATCCTTGGTAAAAGGATTTACCCCAGAAAATATAGATAAATAAAAAGAATTAAGTTTATTATAATATAAAAGTAAACAAAACATATTGAGAAAAATAAGATTGAAGTTTGATAGAAAAGAATAATTTTTGCTATACTAAATGCGCACAAATATATGCAAAATCACAAATAAAATAAGGGCAGCCTGGCATAGCTGTCCTTATTTTATTTGTGATTTCATAATCCGCTATTTAATTTGAGGTATTTATAAACCTAGCACACTTACAATCTGACATGCTTTGGAATTTGCAATATGATAGTACATCTCTAATCCTCTTCTTTCAGAGCGGAGAATCTTGCCACGCATCTTAGATAAATGCTGAGATACAGTTGATTGAGGTACATCTAATAGTTCTGTTAATTGTGTTACATTACAAATTTTGCGTTGTCCTAGCTCCTTCACAATTTGTAACCTAACTGGATGGGCCATAATCTTTAATAATTCTACATCCGCCTCTGGGATCTTGTACATTTCATTACTTGCTTGAATAGTTGTCAATTTAATTTCTCCTTTTATAATTTTTTATTTTAATTATCTATTTTTAAACATGCTGTGTTTACTTGAGTACATTTTTCATAACCACTATGTTGTTTATTCTTTTGTCTCTCTGTCAGATCTAATATATAGAAGTATTATGATGGCTAAAAACCCAATAAAAGATAGCATAGGTATCGAGATGAAACCGAATAAATTCAAGTAATCTTCTGTACAAGATACTCCTACTGAACATAATTTCATTTCACTTGTAGGAAAAGCTTGAATCGTAATTTGATAAACCGCTATTATTAAGCCAATACATGCAAAAGGAAAAGCATATGTACTTACGTATGGATCTTTTCTATACATTCCTATACCCAATATCAAAACTAATGGATACATAGCCATTCTTTGATACCAGCACAAATCACATGGAGGCAGCTTCATCCATTCACTAAAAAATAGACTTATAAGCGTTGCACTAGTAGCTATCATCCAACCAATTGCAATGTGATACTTTCGAATTATCGTCATCTTATATTCGCCTCACCTATCAAATTTGGGTGCAACATGTTTCTTAATATATGACTAGTTTGTTTCCGTGTTTTGAATAACCCGTCTCAATAGACAGAATCCAATCGTTGATGTCTTCCCAGTCATAACCCCTCTCTTTCAATTCTAAAGGGAAAAGATTCTCAAAATCATCACGCATTTCATACATGGATTCTAATGCTTTTTCTAGCGGACCAAATCTATATACAATATGTGTAAGTACTCTTTTATTTTTCTTTTCTGCTACAGCTAAATATACATACCGTCTTTCTTTCGCTAAAACAAACTTCAAAAACCCAGGTACTCGACTCACCTCTCGCGCTCCTTTTTTTGGTTTTCCTTACCCTTATTGAAAAGAAAAGGGTAAGGAAAACTATTAAATCTTACATTACTAATTTAATAAGTGTCCCGTTTTTTTGCTTTGAAAATACAAGAAAATGCTCATCATCAAAATATTTATTACGCCGGCTACAGCACCTATTTTTGAGATAACATAGACATATTCATTACTACTAAACGGCATTAGACTAGTGAAAATAAATAAATTTGAAATAATAAAGGATAAGATCATATTTCTTTTGTTCCCATTCATTGATGAAACCTCCTTTTTGAATAAGTACTGATATTAAGCTGCATCATTACGGTTATAATGCTGGTTCTTTTCATCTACAAATCCTTTAATGCTCCACACGCCAGCTTTTGATTCCTTTGCTTTGTTTTCTGCTTCTAGCATTTCAGGTAGAAATGTAGTATTAAGTCTAGAAATATAGGCTATAATTCCGTAACCTGACTTGACCATTAATTCGTTGATGTGTATTCCATCACAAAATACATAAGCCAATTTTCTACCGTATTTGTCTTCTTTTGGTCCCCGATCATAAACCATGGTTACCCTTTTCCCTTTTAGTTGTTTCTTTAAAAAGGAAGAGGCTTCTTTTCCCATCTTTTGTGGTGGGATTTTATGAGATACAGACTCTGGGGTATCTAATAACAGTAACCTTACCGTCTGTTTCTGCCCCTTTACGTTCACGTCTATCGTATCTCCGTCCTTTATATGTAATACCTTCCTCTTAACAGTCTCTAAGCCTTTTAATTTCTCTTTATAAGCTTCTGGAATATCAACAATACCTTTCCCTTCCGCTTGCTGTTGTATCCCGTTTTGTACTGTTTGAGCAGGTCTTGAATCATTTTTTGTTTGAATGGAACTACTACATGCTGTCATTTGAAATACGAATGATGTTATACAAATAGCCTTAATCCATATTTTCATATCGAAATTTCTTCCTCCTAATCAAAATACGTAAATAGCTACATCTAATAAACAAATGGACTCTCTATTGTATTTACTCCTCGATAATTACAACATAGGCAAAACTGTATCCATTTTGGATAATCATTATAAAGTGCTCTAAATGAGCATTTCTTACAATTCGGACATATTGAAACTATGTTTTTTTCATTCTCTTCCTGACTTTTCAATTTATCAAAAGAAATATTAGTAGATGCTATACTAGTGGTACACAATATATATCCCCCTTTTGAGCCTTAAAATCTCAAAAAAATAAAAAAGGACACACCTATGGCATATGTATGCGTAGGTGTGTCCTTTTGCAAGATAGTTTTAGAAGTATTTTGTTACTTTCATCATATCATATTTCTTATTAATTTTATATACAGAATTTAAGATTTTGAGATGTTATTTCTTTTTCTCATTTATAAACATAATACGTTGTTTTTGTATAACATAGCTTAATTTCGCATCAATTTTTTCTCCATTATTCCTATTTTCAAAACCTGAGATTGTATTGGTCATATTCTTTTCTAATAAATTTTTTAATTTCGTGCTAGTTATTTTCTTTTTCAACATAATGTTATTTCTCTTTTATTTTGGGTAAACAAATATTACAGGTAGAAAAACGAAAAACTTCTCTTATTCTAAAATAAGTCCCTCGACACAAAGATACTGTCTCGTACAAGCATTCAACTTAACAAATATGTTTTAGGAAGGTTAGAAAAAATGGATATTTTATTAGCGATTTTACCAGCCTTATTTTGGGGAAGTATTGTACTCTTCAACGTCAAACTAGGAGGGGGGCCTTACAGTCAAGTACTTGGAACTACCCTTGGCGCTCTAGTTTTTTCTATTGGTGTTTATATTTTCATAAAACCCGTTTTGACGCCTATGGTGATAATTATCGGGATTATATCAGGTCTATTTTGGGCATTAGGACAAGCCAATCAATTGAAAAGTATTGATTTAATTGGGGTTTCTAAAACAATGCCTATTTCAACAGGAATGCAATTAGTTTCGACTACTTTATTTGGGGTTATTGTATTTCATGAATGGTCAACAACAACATCTGTTGTATTAGGTGTTCTGGCACTTCTTTGTATCATAGTTGGAATCGTTCTCACATCTCTCCAAAGCAAAGAAGAGAAAAACAATGAACAAACAGGAAATTTCAAAAAAGGGATTGTGATT
This sequence comes from Bacillus sp. AFS059628, assembly GCF_002571225.1. Lineage (GTDB taxonomy): Bacteria > Bacillota > Bacilli > Bacillales > Bacillaceae_G > Bacillus_A. Next base: position 12,096 of record NZ_NVEC01000032.1, read on the forward strand.
TTATTAATTTCAACTCTTGGTTACTTAGTATATGTGGTAATTATCCGACTATTCGGTATAGACGGATGGTCAGCGTTATTACCACAAGCCATTGGTATGGTGTTAGGTGGAATCCTATTAACCTTTAAGCATCAACCATTTAATAAATATGCAATTCGCAATATTATTCCTGGTTTAATTTGGGCATCCGGAAATATGTTTTTATTTATTTCCCAGCCACGTGTAGGGGTGGCAACAAGTTTTTCCCTTTCCCAAATGGGGATCGTGATCTCAACTTTAGGTGGAATTTTTATATTAGGTGAAAAGAAAACAAAACGACAATTTATTGCAATTGTCATTGGAATTATCTTCATTATTGCAGCTGGCATTATGTTAGGAATTGCAAAAGGATAAAAAGGAGGAAAAAATTATGTATACAGATTTAAAAGGGAAAGTTGTTGTTATTACAGGTGCATCCACAGGATTAGGAAGAGCGATGGCAATTCGATTTGGAGAAGAACAAGCCAAAGTTGTAATTAATTATTATTCAAACGAATCAGAGGCAAATGAAATAGTACAAGTAGTTAAGCAAGTAGGTGGAGAAGCAATTGCGGTAAAAGGAGATGTAACAGTTGAATCAGATGTTATCAATCTCGTTCAATCTGCTGTGAAAGAATTTGGTACACTGGATGTAATGATTAATAATGCAGGTATCGAAAATTCAGTACCTTCACATGAAATGCCATTAAGTGATTGGAATAGGGTAATTGCTACGAATTTAACAGGGGCTTTCTTAGGGAGCCGGGAAGCAATTAAATATTTTGTTGAGCATGATATTAAAGGTAGTGTTATTAATATGTCAAGCGTTCACGAGCAAATTCCATGGCCATTATTTGTACACTATGCAGCAAGTAAAGGTGGCGTTAAGCTAATGACAGAAACATTAGCACTAGAATATGCACCAAAAGGAATCCGTGTAAATAATATTGGTCCTGGTGCTATGAATACGCCGATTAATGCTGAAAAATTTTCGGATCCAGAAAAACGTGCCGATGTTGAAAGTATGGTTCCTATGGGATATATCGGAGAACCGAAAGAAATTGCAGCGGTAGCAGCATGGCTTGCTTCTTCACAAGCGAGCTATGTAACAGGTATTACACTGTTTGCTGATGGTGGTATGTCGCTATATCCATCTTTCCAAGCTGGACGTGGTTGATTGATATATAATTAAATTAGCTACTTTCAATAAGTTTAAACGCGGCAGTTAGCTTTTTATTGAATAACTTTTTAATACATGTGAATACTATAGATACACCAAGGTCGAATACGAATAACCATTGCGTTCTTCTTATTCGTAGAGCAGTTAGCTTTTGCTAACTGCTTTTCCTTTAGGAAAAATAAATGAATTTTTATTAGGTTCATTTTCATTCCTGTTTACACTATAACTGTAGCTTTATATTGCACATCTTTTACATGCAGAACTTAATTTACTTTCACACAACAAGTAGTTAGCTTATTAAACTAACTACTTGTTGTGTGTAGCAATTTTGATTGATTCTTTATTATTTTCTATTATCATAGTTTTTGCTAGCTACTCTGTATGGAGCTACTACTGTTTCTCTACAAATTACAAATGTTCTATATTGAACTCCCCCCTACTTTCACTTCGTTTAGAAGTGAAGAATTCCTTGCGGTTAGAAGCCCTATCGCTTCATTCTATAAGTTCTACTTCTCGTACCTATTATTTTATAATTCTTTCATTTTCAACTAAATCATCAGATCATCGATTTCTAATGTAAAATGCCTATATTATATATAGATAAGCTCCTTATAAGTAAAAAAACATAAAGGTATCTCGCTTCAAAAATTTCCATACATAATATACTCTTAGATATAAAAGTTAGTTTTTTTCTTTAGGACAAGGCTGTTTTCAGCCTTGTTTTTTGTTTGTAATTTTCTTAAATTAAAATAAGAATATTCTGAATGCATTTTATATAATTACCTAATATTTACATACCCTTTAGCATTATCATATATTTAAATGGTGATCATATTTTAATCAAAAAAGGGGTGTTTTAATGTTAAAAAAAATAGTTATAGGGGCATTAACGACGGGTGTTTTATTAACTGGCGGAATTTCAGCAAACGCAAGTGAACTATCTATAAAAGAAAAAAATAAAGAAGCTTATGCTCAATCTTGTAGAACAGTTTATTATAATGAGCGCTATGGTGAAAATGATTATATTCCAAATTACATTACAAGAACAATAGAAGGTCAATCTATTGAATTTAAAATGATATCAATGACGAAAAAAGATGGCGAAAATTTTTGGCGAGTACAATATAAAGGGACATTATGTGAGTAAGACCAACCGATTACGTTTAAAAAGCACTCATTTCGAGTGCTTTTCTATTTGTCTACCATTTCAGGAAAGTTATGATTGAAATTTCTGATTATTTTTTAAAATAAAAAAGAGCTGTAGTAACAAGCTATCGTTAAACCCCTTACAAGAAAAAGATTGGCAAATATCCAATCTTTTTTATGCAGATAGGCTCTCATACTTTTCTTGCATGAGAGCCTATCTACATTCGGAAACTACCTTTCATTATTATAAAGAAAAAATCCATATAAAACCAATAGGTTTTTTGATATTAAAACGCTACATTTTCTATATTCTATGTTAAAATTAGTGATTGAGGGTACAATTTTTCAAGAGAAAAAGGCAAACAATATAAATACTTTCTGAAAGTGTTCAATTCAAGTTTAACAAAAAGCATTTGTTATTCTATAGCAAATGCTTTTTGACAAATTACATTCTTTTTTATAACATAAAAAAAGGAATTGAGTGGGCGAGACTCAATCCCTAGGTAAATTTCATTCACTTCAAAAAAATCCTGCTTTAATAGTAGGGGTTTTTTATTTTGTCTTTAGCATGAAATATAATACTGTATAAGCCATTTTTCTTGTTGAACATCCTCGTTTGAGTGCTAATTGTTGTAAGTTTGAAAATCCATATAAGATTACAAAAAGAAAGTATTTGAGTGACTGGGAAAATTTAAATTCATAATTATTAAATGCTCCATAATTGAAGGTTTAATTGTCGAATTAAACAATTTTATTAGTCAATTTATATAATTACAATCGTAAATAAGAGTAAAATTAAATAACTTTAACAGCCCTCCATTTATTGTACTGATGAAAGGGTATTGTCTTTGAACTATCGAAAATAAATGGTTTTATTATTTCTATAAATAGAAGTTTTAAGTTAATTTCCGATACCCCTCAACTTAAGAATTTTATAACGTCCCCCCATAACGAAAATTTTATCTTTTTTACAGTTATTACTGAGAATTCGACTCATCTTTTACGTTTTTGGGACAATTAATCCCTTAAGCTAATAGATGTGTGGAGACCGTCATTATTTACTTACATCCGAATACTAGACTTTTAAACTTTGGTATGTAAAAATCACATGGTCTTCTCCAAGTAAATCCTCTTCACAAATTCTTCCTTTACTTTAATTAGTTATAAATTCTATAAAAACATCCCAATTTCAATTTGAAGAAACTCCCAAAAACTGTTTAATACTCACTTGTAAATGTATTATAATATATAATAAGTTTAACACGACTATAATTAGAAAATGTATTGGAGGAAGAAAATGAATTACAAACTACTCGTTATTTTTCTATCTAGTATATTTATATTTTTAGCAGGATGTGAAATCAATAATAAGACTAATATAAATAAAAGTGAGGCACAGTCAGCAGCAGAAGTATTAAAGGAGAACAAAGATGCTGATATATTCATGTTTAATGGTACTGTTTATAAAACGAATATTGAATGGATTAATAAATTAAATCTAACGAAGAATAAAGAAGTAGGAGAAATTGAAAGCAATTATACTCTTAATTTAAAAGATTCATTTAAAAATAAAATGGCAACTAAGCTTCCGATAGGAAGCAAAATCTTTTCTACCCATGAAAGAAAAGATGTATTAATTGTCAAAACTAATGAGGTTGAGAAGAAATATTATGCATTAACAGAAGGTTAATAATCGAACGTATTTTATGAACACCAATGCCTTTCAATTCTAAACGATAGACATTGGTGTTTTATCTTACAATCACTTAATCTCTTCTTATTTACTTAAAATTTCGATTTCCTTCTTTAAATCTCCTAGCTTTTTACTTGATATATTATCAGTTATCTCTCCATTCATATCATTTGAAATAGAGATAGTGGAATTATTTAAGGTTACATCGGTTTTAAAAGCGTCTTGATTATACTGAATTAAATTACTTTTTAAAGTTGCAACTTCATTGGCATCAATACTAATTAAATATGGTTCAATTGCCCTTAAATAGATATTATTTTCAGGATTAAAACTTTTCTTTAAGAATACAATATATTGCTTATTATATTCTGGTTCAATAAATGAGGGGTCTTTGTTTTCTAATTTATGGATGGTTACCTCTGAAGGTTCCTTTATTAAAATACCTTCTGGAGAAACAACTTCATCACCAGATGTTTCTTCATACTCAATTGTTTCCGAATATCGGTGATTAACTCTTATATCTTTAGTTTGTAAATCTCCTTTTAACACTTCATCAACTGTAAAGTTATATAATCTTCCTTCAATATGATGATCAGTAGCTTCTTTGTTTAAATCATCAGGATTACGAGCCATATTCCATGAAGAATCAAAACTATTATATGACCCTAAAACAACTATATCAGATTGTTCAACCATATTGGATAGGTCACTTGTTGTCTTAAAATCATGTGATACTAATAGATTTTTCTTCTGAACTTGTTTTTGTAGAGTGTTTTCTTTTGTAGAAGCGGAAATCTTCTCGTTGTTTTGATTATTTTTTTCGTAGAAGTAAGCACTACCACCAATTAGTATAAAAGTTGATAAAATCATTAATATTTTTTTCTTTTTACCCATTATTCTCCCTCTTTCTTTTATCCTAATTTTAGAACTTAAATCCATAAATGGACTTAATACCATTTAAATCATCAGTTTGGGGAGTTGTAATTTTAGTTCTATCTCGAGAACTATTCATAATAGAGGTTCCCGAGACATGATCTAAACCTAAAGAATGGCCTAATTCATGTACTCCTGTACTTTTTGCAACAGAAGAAACTTTTACTGCATTATCATTTTCAAAGCCCTCAAATTTCGTTACCATTTTATTAGAATTAGTAGTTGTTAACATTTTTCCATAATATGAGCTATCTGCATCAGTGAATCTAGTCAAGTAATTTACTGATTTTGAATCATAAAAAAATCTTACATTATCTTTCGTTGATGTTCTCCATGCTGAAGCTGCGTTAGTCCATCCCGTTTTTATAACACCATCTTTTAGGCTAGCTCCCCATTTGTACGAAATAAAAGACGTACCAGCAAAACGCCAACCTGTTTTATTGTATGCTGAAGCTGTGCTCTGAAATATAGTAAATACTAAAACAAAGGACAGTAGCATACCTCCAAGTTTTGACTTTAATTTCAATTTAAGCCCCCCTATTTTTTTATTTTTCAAACAATTATATTTTATAACAAAATATTCGTAAAATATAGTGTTTTTTGTCGTAAAATACTATATTTGCATATAAACACCATTTATGCAGGTAGTTACCATCTATAGAAATAGCTTCTTGGTTAGAATATAGTTTAATCAAAATGGTTTCCTTTTGTTTGTATGAAAATTTTCAGAGTGATTAAAAAGGAATATTTAGAACATTCCAAATTAAATAACAGAATATTCCGTTATATATTTATCAAATGCCAAATATTAACATAATTTTATAATTGTTATATATTTATATAGAAACAAAAATACTGACTACTATAAAAAGGGGATGTTTACATGTTTAAGAAAATTTTTTTATCCGGTGCGGTATTAATGGGGGTTTTAGGAGTATCAACGATAGATTTATCGGAATTAGGCATAATGAAAGCAGAAGCCGCCATTAGTGACGCCACAATACAAAAAGTTTCTATTTTCGGGAATGATTATTATAATGGCTCTAATGTCCCAGGTTATGCAACGGGTACTTTTTACATAGTAGGGGATGCGAATGTAACATATACCATCAAATGCTATGAATTTGGTAAATTAATTGCCTCTAAAGATGTTACTACAAAAGGATTGCGTACTCCTGTATCTTTCAATATGGAGATTACAGAGGGGAATGAGTATAGAGTAACCCATAACGGAAAGGTTATCAGTACATTCACCGTTCGTGGGCACTGATTTTTCTATAAATACTGCAGTTAAAGGGAAATAGGTTATAAAAAGGACAACGGCGAAATCAAAGCTGATGTTACTAACGAAAGAAAAGTGCCTAAAGATATGATAATTAATAAAAAAGCACTCATTATGAGTGCTTTTTTGGTTCTAGTGCAAAAAGAAGTTCAACATATTGTTGATTTACAAGACTTATGCATATAAGACTTAGGCTATTTTATTTTAATTGATTTGAATGCACTCCAACAGAAAGGAACTTATTATTTATCCCCATTAAAAATGAATATGAAACTATTCCAAAAAATGAGCATGTCTGAACTGCCCCCCCAATTCTGATAAGGAATTCGGTCTTTTTTATTTTAAAGATTTGAGTTTGGCTATTCATATATTTGTAATTAGGGCAAGTTTATGGGTTAATAATTAACCTAGGGCAAGGATATACTTCCTTTTACCTTGAATAATCAAATAAAGCTTCTCAACAATATGTGATTTTCAGCAAAGATATGCTTCCTTTAACGGCAACTTTTAGGGTAAAGTCACAAATTTTTTCATCGTTAACTACCTCCCATATATTTCTTTTATTTAGAAGGCCCAATTAATAGAAAGTTTCTTTTAAAGTGGCATCTTAAAGTGCATTTTTATTTAACTCGACCATACCCTGCGATATATTTGCTCCAATAAGAACTATTTAAACTAGCTTCACCAACACCAGAATTACTAGCATTATAAAACTTATTATTACCAATATACATACCAATGTGAGTAATACCTGATTTGCCTGGAACTGTACCTTTAAAGAAAACTAAATCTCCTGGTTGAAGTGCCTTTCGATCAATACGTGTAGTTTTGTTATATTGATCTTGTGCTGTACGTGGTAGTTTAATCCCCTGTTTTCCATATCCCCATTGCATTAATCCTGAACAATCAAATCCAGTTTTAGGATTATTCCCCCATATTTATATGGTTTACCTTCATATTTTTTCATCTCTGCATAGACTTTGCTAAATTGGCTCGCAGTTATTGATTTTATCGTAGAAGCTGACATCGATTGTATTGTATTTCCTTTTTGAGAAACACTATCAATTTCATCTGCAGAAGCAAAACCACTCCCCGATCCTAGCATGACACCTAACGTTAAAGCCCCAATTAAAATTTTTTTCATAAATTTCTCCTCCTATAATCTTTTGTAAGGTTGTATCCCTCTCGATTAATAGGATAATTCGAATATAATCATAAACAAACGCAATAAATTAGACTTTATTCTACATATTTTTCATATTTTGTATTTTTATTAGTGTTTTATTTTACTATCTTTGTTTCAATTCAATGAATTAAGGGATTAGATTAATTATTTATGCAAGAAAAGTATAAAAATAAATCATTTGAATATCGTGATATTTATTGATAAATAAAGATAACTATTTTATGTAAAACTTAGTTTAACTATAACTTTATTTTGTAAAACTGATATTATTTTTCTTTTCATTTTATAGCGAAAAAAACCAGTAATACCATAGAAAAACGCATGATATCACTGGTTCTTGTGAGTTTAACATTTTGTATGTTTTATAAAACTTGTTTTTGATCTATAAACATTAAATATGTCCGAAAAAAACGTCCTATTTAGATGCTTTTTCTAAATAAATATATTACAATCTAGCAGTTGCTATTCATTATCTAACTTCACCATAAAAAGTGCTCCTAGATAAATCTAGGAGCACTTTTTATGAAACTTTGTTTTTATTTGCGTATGAACCACTTCATTATTACAACCATGTTTTATTACTTGTCTAACATCTTAGCAAGTTTATAAAATGAAGAACGCTTATTATCATATTTCTTCATAGTTTCAACTGCATTACTTCTATTGCCACACCTCATTGATAATTAAACCTTTTCTATCTGTAAAGTCACACTTATATAGATACGTCAAACCCTCTCTGCATCTTTAAATACATATTAATAAAAAATAAATCAAATACATTTGAAAATTAGGCTAATTAAAAAAGAAAAGTCCGTCTTTCCTCTAAAAATCTCATTTATTGATTTTATATAAAACACTTTAAATCAATGTTGATATCATAATATAAAATATATACATAGGTAAATATAGAAGAATAGTCTATACAATAGGACATCCGGAATTTTAAAGAAAGGGAATACTAATAATAAATTACTTGTTCCTGACAGAAGCGATCTTACCTTATTGTCGTAGTCAATTATTGATGCTCCCATTACGATACCCTTTTTTTGATAAAAGGAGTACCGCCACATGCCCATCAAGATAACAAGAATACACTACCCCAAAACGATAAAAATGAACTTCGTTGCTATAAAAGATATTTTTTGTTCCGAGGGTATTATACAATTTTACATCTTTACGATTATTTAGGGGGTTAATTTGTTTTTTTCAAGAATAAGTAATTTCTTAACTAAAAGGTCACGTACCTCTTCCTTATGATAATTAATTTTTGATGATTGATAAGAAATTTAATGAATGATTATTCGAATATGCTTTCGTAAATGTTAAAAGAAAATAATTTAACCTATTTGATATTATCTAAATGTTTACAAATCTGAATTTTAAAATATAATAAGTATAGAGTGAAAAAACACAGTTCGGTTGGTAGTCCGAACGCAATAATTTAATAATTATTGTCAGTAACCTTCCCCCCTGGGATGTCCATTACTCATGTAGGAAAAAAGGGGGATTTTCAATGAAACTTACAATTTATTTTGATGGACAATTTTGGATTGGAATAGTTGAAATGATGGAAAATAATAAATTGAAGGTATGTAAATATACTTTTAGATCAGAACCAAAAGATAGTGAAGTATTAGATTTTATTTTTCATGATTTGATTCCGTTATTAAATAGTACATCAGGTGTTAAAAACTCTATTGATAACAAAAAAAAGAAGACTATCAATCCTAAAAGGTTGATAAAATTAGCAGCTAAAGAGATGAAAAATCAAGGAGTTTCTAACAAATCGTATGAAGCATTGAGAATAGAACTAGAACAAAAAAAGAAAACAAAGAAATGTATTACACGTCAAAAAAAAGAAGAATTAAAAGAAAAAAAGAGACAACTGAAAATTCAAAAACGAAAAGCAAAACATCGAGGAAGATAAAAGGTCGTCCGCTAAAATTAGCGGATGTCCTTTTATCTTGAGGATTTATTCACACCCTGTCATCATCAAACGAAAAAGAAATTGTATTCATATAGCGAAAAAAACGCTATTCTTTTTGTAGAAATATACAGAAAGGATGGCGTTTTTGTATGAATCTATCGATTCAAGATGGGTTTCATTTATTCGCTGAAGAACTACAGCGATATCTATCTCCATATGTTCTTCAACAATTCGCACAGGATACAGGATTTGTAAAACGTAAAAGTAAGTATGGCGCACGAGATTTGACTGCTTTATGTATTTGGATCAGTCAACATGTAGGAAGTGATTCTCTCACTCGATTATGTAGTCAGCTTTATGCAAATACAGCTACACTCATGAGTCCAGAAGGACTGAATCAACGCTTTAATCCAGCAGCTGTCGCATTTCTTCGAAAAGTCTTTATTTTTCTTCTCACACAAAAACTCTGTTCAAATCACTCACTTTCTGCACACTTAATCTCTACTTTCCATCGTATCCGTATTTTAGATGCAACAGTGTTTCAACTGCCTGACCATTTTGCCACTGACTATCAAGGTTCAGGTGGGAGTAGTAATACGGCAGGCGTAAAAATCCAATTAGAACATGATTTACTTAGTGGTCAATTTCTTAACGTACAGCTTGGAGCAGGAAAGAATAATGATAAAACATACGGTACCATCTGCCTTGAAACCGTAGAGGCGGGCGATTTGTGTTTACGTGATCTTGGTTACTTCGATTTAGGAGACTTACAAACCATTCATGATAAAGAGGCTTACTATATCTCGCGGTTGAAGTTGAATACACGCATTTATATCAAGAACCCTGAACCGGAATACTTCAACAATGGTACGTTAAAAAAACAAACAGAATACATCCAGCTTGACATGACACAAATGATGTCTGATCTAATCCCTGGCGAAACGATAGAAGTCCCCGAGGCATACATTGGCCAAAACCAAAAGCTTCCAGAACGTGTCATTATTCATCGTTTAACCGATGATCAAACGCAAACATGTTTGAAAAACCAAAAAATACGCGAAAAGAAGAAAGGCATTGTCATGAAGGATAAAAGTAAACGTTTAATGGGCATGAATGTATATATTACGAACACATCGCTAGAAGACGTACCGACGAGCTACGTACATTCATTATATTCACTTCGTTGGCAGATTGAAATTTTGTTTAAAACGTGGAAGTCATTCTTTGAAATTGATGAATGTAAAAATATAAAAATAGAACGCCTAGAGTGCCATTTATATGGACAACTCATCGGAATACTCCTCTGTTCTTCTACGATGTTTCAAATGCGTCATTTTCTGCTTGAAAAAAAAAGCAGGAGCTGAGTGAATACAAAGCGATTTATATGATTAAAGATTACTTTCCGTTACTCTTTCAAGCGATGGCTGTTGGAACAGAAGAACTTTTAAAAATTCTGCATCGCCTTTATCAACTGCTCAAAAAGAACGGTCGTAAATGTCATAGGTATAAGAAGATGACCGTCTTTGATATTCTAGGGATTGTGTATGAAACGACGGTGAAACATAGACAAGCTGCCTAGCGAAAAAACCACGTTTTAATGGGCTTCTTTGGCATGCTTGCTTTTCTATCACTTGCTAGTTTTGAAACAAGGATCATTTCGCGCCTAGTAATTTACTTGGTTAGCTTGATGGGCATGGGGTACCGCCAGCATTTCGGAAAAAAACCACGTTAAGAAAATTTCAACACAAAATAGCCGGCTATACCCCCTTTAAAACTAAATCGGCTGTTTTATATTCAAAACTTAGTTGTTTGTAATATCAAAAGAAAATGTTTCTTTTAGTCCCTTTTTCCCGTCAGAAGTGATTTTTATTGCTCTTGTTTTAGGTAAACGTTGAACCCAATTTAGTTCTAATAGTCTTTCTAGAAGGGCATTTCCTAATGCTCCCGCAAGGTGGTGACGTCTTTCACTCCAATCTAAACATTTGTGTGTAAATGAACGACGCTTTTTCTTAACCCTTTCAAGGTCAATTTGAAAATTTGTAAAGAATGACTCCCCTTTTTCAGTAACAGTAAACCCATCCTTTTCTTCATAAATAACACCTATTTTAATTAAAGAATCTGTTAATTGTACTCCTAAATTTCCCGCAAGATGATCATAACATGTTCTTGCAAAACGCATCGCTTTATCTTCCGAAGCCTGTTTTAATGATTTAATTTCAATTGGTGGAGCTATTGATAAAAATGACTCCATAACTTGAGCAACTTCCGGATTTCGAATTCCATAATATCGATGTCTCCCCTGTTTTTCAACTATAACTACATTCGCATCGACCATTTTTGTCAAATGGAAACTGGCCGTCTGTGGTTTGATTCCTGCCATATATGCTAATTCGCTTGCAGGGTGGAATCTACCATCTAATAAGACTGTTAATATTGCTGCACGAGAAGCTTCACTCACAAGAGTAGCAATCATTGCTACATTTGGATTTGCGTTCATTTTAATTTCCCCCTAATGTAATTCATATTTCGATGATAATCGAAATGTTTATATTCTACAATAAATAAGGAAGAACATATGAATAGGAGGAAAATTAAAGATGAAAAAAATGGCTCAGATTCCAAACACAGAGATTATTAAACCTAAAATTCTATACTACGGAACTCCTGTGATTTTACTAAATTCACTAAATGAAGATGGAACAGTAAACATCAGCCCTATGTCATCATCATGGGCATTAGGAGATTGTATTATATTAGGAATTGGACTTGGCGGGAAAGCTATCGAAAATTTAGAACGACATCCTGAATGTGTAATCAATGTTCCGAGTCCTTCATTATGGGAGAATGTTGAACAATTAGCCCCCTATACAGGGAAAAATCCCGTTCCAGATTATAAGAAAAAGAATGGATTTACATATGAAAAAGAAAAATATGATATTAGTAGATTAACACCTACTGAGTCTAAATCGGTAAAACCTACTCGAATTATGGAGTGTCCCATTCAAATTGAGGCAAGGGTGAAACATATTCGAATTCCTGATTATTCTCCTGATTTTGCAATTGTTGAGACACAAGCTATACATGTACACGCTCATAAGGAAATCATTCTTGAAGAAAATCATATTGACCCAAATAAATGGAGCCCACTTATATATAATTTCCGTCATTATTTTGGTCTTGGTAACCAGTTAGGTAAAACCTTTCGATCCGAAATATAAATAAATATATTATCTTTTAAAGTGGGCAATCCTTTCCTAATTAAAGTTAAATATTGTAGTAAGAAACCGAATTCCACCTGTTAAGGAATTCGGCTTCTTTATTATTTTTTATTTTGCTAAGAAGTATTATTTCGATTTCCTTATAGCACCCAATACAACACAATTTAAAATAGCTCGAAAATCCTTAGCGTGGGGGTTTTTCCGTTTCGCGGTCTGTACCCCATCGCTATCAAGCTAAGCTCATACAACATCAATTATAGTAGAGGCTGTTTCTTTTTGCTGAAGGCTATGCGTAGGGATTTTAAAGATTTGCATACGAAATAAACCCTAAAGGGTTTCCTTTTTTGAATTTAAGCCGCTTGATTATCAAGCATAGTACAATTATAAACGATACCTAATATATCAAAGACTGTTTTTTTTCTCGTATCGATGAGATTTTCGCCCATTTTGCTGTAGGAGGTTGAACAGGCGAATGAGAATCTTTGATAGTTCTTGGGTGTCTTTTTGTATGGCTTGATAAATAATAAGAAAATAATCTTTGATCATATATATGGCCTTATATTCACTCAGCTCTCGTTTCTTTTTCATAAGAAGTAATTGACGCATTTGAAACATAGTAGATGAACAGAGTAGAATGGCGATCAGTTGCCCATACAAATGGCATTCTAATCTTTCACGCTTTATCTTTTTACAATGGTGAATATGAAAGAATGACTTCCATGTTTTAAATAAAATCTCGATTTGCCAACGTAAAGAATACCAATCATGTACTTGTCCCATCGGGACAATATTTGTAGAGGCGTTTGTCATATATACATTGATACCACTAAGTCGTTTGCTACGAGGAGAATACTTAATTCCTTTCTTTTTTTCTCGTATAGCTTGATCACGTAATCGTTTTTGTTGTTGTTCATCTGTAAGTCGATGAACGATTACACGGGTTGCTACTTTATCAGTCATACCTACATAGGCATCGGATATTTCATATGTTTGTCCTGGTTGGAGAGAGCTCATTAATACCTCCATATCTAGCTGTATATACTCTGTACCTTTCTTTATTCTTCCATCCTGAAAATAATCAGGTTTGCAATTTTTTTGATAAATACGTGTATTAGATTTAATACGAGAGATATAGTAAGCCTTTTTATCTTGTATATGTTGAAGATCTTTTAAATGAAAACACCCTAAATCACGGATACATAAATCATTTGGTTCCACAGTTGGAACACACAGAGAACCATAGGTTCGATCATGCTGTTTACCGGGACCTGTATGAATATGTAGGAACTTTCCACTTAATAAATCATACTCAAGCTGAATCTTTACTCCCGCTGAATGGCTGCATCCTCCTGCACCTGGATAAACCGATGAAAATACACCCGGGGGTTGAAATGCAGTTGAATCTAAAATACGAATACGCTTGAAAACAGAAGTATATGGAGAAGAAAGTGGCATAGATGAGGTTAATTTATGGTTTAGTAGTTCAGCTAATACATGTTGTAAAAGTTGAACGGCCGCTTTATTAAATCGTTGATTCAGTCCCTCGGGACTGATGAGTACTTCTGTTGATGCTTCTAAACAGCTAAATAACTGAGTTAAAGAAGTTGTAGCGACATTTTGGCTCATCCATACGCATAAAGCGGCTAAATCTTTTGCATGGTATTTACTGGTCCGTTGTACGAAACCGACATCTCTAGCAAAATCTAGTAAGATATTTGGAGATAAAAATCTTTGAATCTCCTGAGCAAATAGTTGTAATTCATCAGATACAGAAATAGACATACAAAAACGCCATCCTTTCCTATGATTCTATAGAAAGAATAGCGTATTTTTAAATTTCGGGGGAATTTTTTGCTGATTTAATATCGATGCAGCAGCCTCGTATAGAAGGACACTTTAAATGTTATTCTTATTTTTTAGTAACATATTTAATTCTTTAGCATCTTTTTTTGTATTTAAAAATGATATTAACCAAGAAAATGCATATATCAAAACTATACTTTCAAGAAAATCAGCAGTTGGGAATATTTCTATCCAATGGTTATATGTAGATATAAGAAAGACAACTATAATCATCATGAAAAAATGGATTACCAAGGCGAACAAATAGCTGATTCTTTCAATATCAAAAATGAATGTAAAAATGCCTGCACAAGCTGAGATTATAAGAACACTTATTATCTCAGCTCGTGTAATAGATATATTATTGTTTCTTGATAGCAAAACTATCATGTATATAAATGAACCAGTTCCTAAACCTGTATACAGTCGATTTTTTAGTTTCAATAAAGTCTTTCCCTTCTTTTTTTATCCCGCTTTAATGGGCAGTAAGACCCCCACCTCAAAATCCAGCGAAAGCAAAGAAGTTAGGAGGGGGATCAACTGGCCATAACGATTGGTTAAACTAATAATCAGTGGGGGATGAAGAAAAC
>NZ_NVEC01000033.1 GCF_002571225.1 Bacillus sp. AFS059628
AATCGATAATGCATATGTAAGGGATTTTGCATATAAAAACATTATAAAAAAGAAATATGTATAATTACATATTTCTCTTACTGATAAAGCGCCTTCATAGGAATCTTAACCAGTATAGCTATTGGTAATACTACATATAATATATTTAATTCTTTTGTTACCTGGATTATAAATGTATTAGGAATACAAAAAAGCGATTCTTTTCACATTAAAAAGAATCGCTTTCCAAGTTCATATTTTCAATTACATTACATAAGGAATTGAGAGATTATCACTTAAAAGCATTAACGACAACTTCAGCCGCCTCTGCAATGAGTTGATTATCATAGGTAGCCCCTTTTTCATCTTTATTAGATAAAATTGCGATGATAATGGGTGCTCTATTTGGTGGCCAAACGATAGCAATATCATTTCGTGTCCCGTAACTTCCAGCTCCTGATTTATCTGCAACTACCCAGTCAGTTGGCACGCCTGCACGAATAAGTTTGTCTCCTGTAGCATTTCCTTTCATCCACTCTGTAAGAATATTACGCTTTTGAATCGGAAGTGCATTTCCGACCGTAAAAGCTTTAAGATTCGTAGCAATTGCTTTTGCTGTACTAGTGTCACGAATGTCTCCTGGAATAGCCTCGTTTAACTCTGTTTCAAAGCGATCAGACATAGTAACCCGATCACCCATCTGTCTAAGCGCGTTTTCATATCCTTTCGGTCCGCCTATTTGATGAAATAAAATGTTCCCTGCAGTATTATCACTGTAACGAACAGCAGCCTCCGCAATTTTTCCTAGTGTCATTCCAGTATCTACATGTTTCTCTGTAACTGGTGAATAATCCACTAAGTCCTCTTTCGAAAAATTGATAACTTCATTTAATGTATCAATTGAGTTTTGCTGTAGTAATACTCCTGCCGCTAAAGCCTTGTAAGTTGATGCGAAGGCAAATCTTTCGTTAGGTCGATAAGAGATTGTTTGATTGGTACCAGTATCAATCGCATATACACCTAATCGAGCATCAAATTTTTGCTCAAGTTTAGAGAACTCTTTATGCGTCGCCTGATTTTTATGTTTCACTTGTCCAGTCTTTTCTTTCGCTTCAACTTGCAATGTCCCTCCTTTAAAAACTTCTAAGCTTGTAAGACTTATACCTAATATACCAACGCATATTCCTATCTTTAGCATCCTCTTGTTTTTCAAGATCATCATTCCTTTCAAGTTCTTAACACTTTTTTACTTACACATAATAGACAATCACCGAAACAAATTTGTTCCATAAACTTTTAAAAATTTTTAGCTAGTATGAGAGTCATTAGCAAAATAAGAGATAGCCACAATGATCGTCGCTATCTCTTATTTCCAATCTCATTTTTCTTTTATAAAGACCTTTATATAAACAGTATGTCTTTCCATAAGAAAAGCGTATACGTTTTTCTAATTTTGATTCGGAACATCTGTATGAGTAGTTTCACCATGTATACGTTGCTGTTTTAAATCAAAATATACATCTAAAACTTCTTTTCCAATTATAGAATTAATTCCACTTTTATCGTTATGAAGCCACGGGACTACTACTGAAAATGCTACTTCTGGATTATCATATGGAGCATATCCAACTAACGTTAAATTGTAGCATTCCATACGTTCTCCTTTTGCATTTCTACCAATTGGATCATCTCCACCATATACAGTTTGAGCTGTTCCTGTCTTTCCTGCTGGTTTATATGGAGCATTTTTGAAATACTTCACGCCAGTTCCATCACCTTCTTGGAATACCCATCTAAAGCCTTCTTTTATTCGATTAATATGTTCTGTCTTCATATCAATTCGATTTAATACGACAGGCTCTATTGAGCGAATAATTTTGCCAACCTCTTCTTTTATTGATTGCTCTCGTATTTCTTGTACAATTTGAGGTTGCATTCTATAACCGCCATTAGCAATTGTTGAAATATATTGCGCTAATTGCAATGGCGTATACGTATCATACTGACCGATAGAAAAATCTAGTAAAAAACCAGGCTGGCTATCTACTTTTCTAGTTTGTCCAATTATTTCATTCGGTAAATCAATACCCGTAGGAACTCCTAAGCCAAATTGCTTAAAATAATAGCGCATCGTATTAAATGCTTCTTGTTTTATATCCAATGAACCATTTGGTACGTAATTAACGCCCGCAATTTTTAAAGCTGTTTGGAACATGTATACATTCGAAGATACTTGTAGAGCTCGTAAATCATTAATATTACCAAATCCGGATACATTCCACGATTTCTTAGCTTGTGTACCTTTAAATTTCATCGGTGCATCATAAAATTGATCTCCTGGTTGTATTGCCCCTGTCTCATATCCAGTTAATAAAGTTGCACCTTTTACAGCTGACCCTAGTTCATACGAAGTTGTCATATTACCTAATGCCAAATCCTCGATTTCCATTTTCCCTTCTTTTTCTACAATCCTTTTACCTGCCATAGATAAAATCTGTCCGTTATTCGGATTTGTCATAACAACAAAAGCTCGGTCCAATAGTGGCTCTGAACTCTTAAAAGCTCTCAAATTTTTCTCTAAACTTTCTTCCACTTTCTTTTGTAATTCCATATCAATCGTTAATGTTAAACTATTACCACTTTTTCCTTTAAAAATTATTTCTGTGTTTATAATATTTCCTGATTTATCTGTAATATTTTTCACTTCTTCTTTTGTACCATGTAACACATCTTCATATCGTTGTTCAATATAACTTTTCCCTACACGATCATTACGGTTATATCCGCGTACTAAATAAGAATCTAAATTTTCTTTTGGCAGACCTTCTTCGCTACTCGTAATATTACCTAACACGGAACGAAATAAATCACCATTTACATAATTGCGCTCCCAATCAACTGTTGCATCTACCCCAGGAAACTCCGCAAGATTTTCACTGATTTGCGCATACTCTTGATTTGTTACATCTTTTTTTATAATTTGTGGTGTCAGTTGATAACCTGAGTTCATTTTACTTTTAATAGCTAACACCTTTAAATCTTGTGCTGTTAATTCTGCCAATTCTACTTCTGTAACTCGACTTCGTCTTAATTCTTCTATTTTTTTATCTAACTCTTTTCCCTCTATTCCCTTTTCTTTAAACTTTTCTATATCTTTTTTCGTAATCATTGCTTCCGCACGTTTCGTATTCAACTGCATCCAAAAATCTTTTTTATCGATATCTGTTAATTTGTTTATATCTTGTTCAGGCATTTCAAGTACTTTTGCCAAGTCTTTTGCTGTTTTTAAAATATCTTCACTAGTAATTCCCTTTACCCTTGTATACGTAATTGTGCGAAGAGATTTATTATTAACAACTGTTTTTCCTTCTCGATCTAGTATTTGTCCACGTGGAACTGGGATACTAGTTGTTGCATTTTGACTGTTTTCCACTTGGTTCTTATAAGCCTCTCCCTCTACAATTTGCACTTTTCCTAGTTGAACAATAATAGCTGAGAATAGTAAAAATATGCAAAGGAACATTATATTTAATCGAACAGATATATATTTTTTCTTATTTCCTTTTTGCTTTTCCATAAATCCCCCATATATTTGCTTATATATTACGTAACGATGGCCGATTATAAATATCGTTTCGACTTTTTCACTAAACCATTGTAAGCATCCATTTCTTTTCGTTTTGCTACGTAATTCAAAACTCTCCTGTCTTGTTTTCTCTCTATTTTTTGTCGTTTGCATTAGAAATGCTACACTGTATAACGACTCATCTTAAAAGTAAAATTTCATACTATTTATTCCTTTCTTCATGCTGTAATACTTAATAGACAACCTAAATAATAAAGTTGTTCCACATTTACAAAAAAAATAATTAACTATAATATGGAATAAGCTAAAAAGGGAGGGTTTTATGTTACATACAAAAATAAAAAGATGGAGATTTATAGCGATTCTTTCTATTGTAGGTTTTATATTAATAATTTTGTTTAAAAGTCATTTCTTTTCAATTACTATCGAAACTTCTTCAGCCGAAAGAGGACAAATACTTGATAAAAATGGTGTAATACTAGCTACAAATAAGAAAGTTAAGTCTCTATATTGCACTTTTAATGATGAAAAGATATCGAAACTAGATACAGCAAACACATTAGCTTTTTTCCATCAATTTTCAAGCGAGTTTCAACATGACATTTCTGCAAAAGACATAAAATTACACTTACAACAATCTTGTAAACAGCAAACTATGAATGATATACCGTTATACTCTGACATAAATGAGAGTGAACTTACATTCGTAAATAAGAACAAACCCAATAATGTAATAATTAAAAATGAAGTGATCCGATATTATCCCAAGCATGAAATTGGTTCACAAGTAATTGGTTATGTAGAAAATGACCTTAATTCAGAGTATATGCCTGTTGGAAAAAGCGGGGTTGAGCTGCAATATGAAAATGATTTAAAAGGAAAACCGGGTAAAACTCTTATTTTTAAAATAAATAACAAAAAGTTCTTATGGAATATTCAAAAAGTACAAAAAGGAAAAGATGTCCAATTAGCTTTAGACTCTAAGTTACAGCAAAAAACAGAGGAAGCATTAAGATCTCAAATTAAGAAAATAACTGATATTAATACTGGTTATGTTGTGGTAACCGATGTGAAAACTGGTGCAATCTTAACTATGGCCAACTCAGCAGTGTTTAATCCAAATATATTACATACATCACCTGAAAAAGAAAACATTAAATCACTTTCGCAAAATAAAGCAATTCAAAAATTAAAGTACGGTGAATCTTATGTAAATATGGCCTCTACTATAAAGCCACTTTCTATTTTAATTGGATTAAACGAAAAGCTCTTTCAACCTGAAGATACTTATTTAGATAAGGGTAGTTTTCAGTATGATAATCAAAATAACATTGTGAATGCACCTGGAACGCCAACTGGTGAGATTACACCGCGGCAGGCTATCATCAATTCATCTAACACATTTATGACAGCAAAAGTAGCACTACCTTTATTCAACGAAAATAATGGTAATATAGAAAAAGTAGCAAACATATGGACCGATTATTTAATGCAATTCGGTCTTCGTTCTAAAACAGGGATTGATTTACCATTTGAAGAAGACGGACAATATGAGCTTCATCCATCTAATAAATTTGAAAATGGAATCTCAGCTTTATTAAATGCCTCTTGGGGAGGAAATGAAGTACACACTCCTCTTCAACTTGCTCAATATGCAGCGACTTTAGCTAGTAAAGGTGACAAATATAAACCTCACATCGCAAGTGCTATTATTGGTCCAAATGGTAAGGAAACAAAAAAGTTTAAACCCATTTTAGAAAGTTCAAATCATTATCCGATGAACTTTTGGAATGTCGTGCAAGGTGGAATGAGTCAAAATATAGAGGAGATTAAAAAGCTACCTTTTGACGTCGCAGGTAAAACAGGAATTACAGGTTTTCCGAATGAGCAAGCAAGAATGATCAATCATTCTCTTTTCATTGCATATGCTCCTACCAAAGATCCACAAATTGCCGTTTCTGTCGTTATTCCTGGTAGTAATTCAGAGAAAAACATCGCTGCTCTCGTTACATCAGAAATTTTAGAGTCCTGGAATACACTTCAAAAAGAGAATAACAACAAAGAGGAAGGTTCATTAAAGTGAACCTTCCTCTTTTACCATATAGAATCAATATTCGTTATTTTCCATTTACCTTCACGATCCTTTTCGAACATGAAAGAATATTTAATATCAGTTAAAACATACTCTTTTTGTACATATCCTGTATTACCGTTTATTGTAGATACTTTTATATATCCATCATTCTGCACTTTTTCCGGAATCCAAGCTTTTACCATTTCATTAGATACTTCATATAAAACTCGTGATTCTCGTTTTGGTTCAGCTAAAATTTTTGTTTTATTTCCAGTAACAGTTGCATATATAAAATGTGCTTGCTTTGGTTCGTTACTTTCTGTCAATCCACTTGGTACTTTGTATGCTTGCTTTGTATCATTTGTAAATTCTCCCCCCATTGTAAGGGCAACTTGCAACTCATGAAAAATATCTTCATCAAACTTCAATTCATTCTTCTTATAACTATTCCCTTTAAATAAAACTTCATCATTTAAAGTTCTATTCAAGTCATTTTCGTTTTTTGCATTTGTACTTTGATATAAATCATTCATAAATTGTTTTAATGTTGGATCTTGAGCAGACTCATCTTTCGTTTTAGGCTTAATTTGAGTGCTGCTTTGGACTGGTGATTTATTATCATCAAGCCAAGGTTGTTGAACAATAACAAATAACATTGTACAAACGAAAACAACTACAATAGGCAGCGCTTTTTTACGAAACGGTCTTTTATGTTTTACAAAATCCGCTTCTTTATTTTCATATATAGACTGCTTTATTTTAAAAATAAACTCTTCTTCATCTTTACGCTTCTCCATGGGACCTTTTTTTAATTTACTATACCAGTCGGGATTTTGTTTATTGTTCATCACTACTACCCTCCCCAATTAATTTTGAAACCTTACTTCTCGCTCGGCTTAATCTAGATTTTACAGTTCCAATAGATACTCCTAGTGTTTCAGCCATTTCTTCATAAGATAATTCATATTTCGCGTCTAAAATTATTATTTCACGGTGTTTTTTAGGTAGTTTTAATACAACATCCCACACTTCATTCATTTCCTCTTGATTAAAAAATTCTTTTTCTGCCGATGGTGATTGTTTATCATCACTAAAAAATCCTACTAAAGATATCCTTTTAAAATAGGAGGATTTCAAATAGTTTATTGCCGTATTTCTTGTGATTTTTAATATCCACGTTTTAATAGATGACTCCTTTCGAAATGAATTCCAGTTTTTAAATACCTTTATAAATACATCTTGCGTGATATCATCTGATAAGTGTGGATCTTTCGTAATAATAAATGAATAATTCCATACATCTTGCCAATAATCGTTTATAACATAGTCAAGCTCATCATGATTACATTCTTCAATAAACTTCTGTTCCATTTCCACACCTCGAACTTATTTGAATAAACATAAAACTACCCTCGCTTTTATTATGGTTTCAATATATAGACAAGATACAAGTTGTATTTGTTCCATTGTCTATCTTTTTTTAATTAAAAAATCCTACTAAAAATGTAAAAGTGTGCAATTACTTTCATAACATAATCAGCTATATATTCTTTCACATGACAGGCTCCTAAAAAACAAGTAACGCATACAATATTAAAAATACACTCATAAAAATCTGATTATTATTTGTGCATTTCACGCAATATTCTACTTGTATTACCTTTTTTTCTTAGAGCACACTTATTTGTGTGCTCTATTTATGTTTTACTAAATAACTGATTTTTTTAGTTTAAAACTTGTCCATTTCAATTTGTTCACCTCTTCTATTTACTATCAGCAATGTCACCCTTTCAAAAATGAAAATAAAGATGGGATATCAACTTTCTACACACACACCAAAAAGCATTCTCGATTAAGAAGAATGCTTTTTCGAAACTTAATTATACTTTGTTTTGCATGATTTATACCTTTGTGTTAAGCAAAAAATAAATGTAGTAAAAGATTTTACTTTATAATTAATTATTATTTTTGGAAAATATGTTTTATTTTTTCACCTGGTACGTTACTCCCCCCTCTTCCTTTTACATCTTCGATCATCATGGTAACAATCATGTCCGGCTCATTTGCATCAAAAGCTGCAAACCATCCAAGTTCTTTTCCTTCTGCTTCTTTCGACTCTTTCAGTTCTGCTGTACCGGTTTTACCAGCAAGAGTTTTACCAGCAATCTTAGCAATTCTCCCCGCGCCATCAGGGTCATTAATGACTTTTATTAATGCACTCTTTAATATCTCTTGATTCTTTTTAGAAACCACATTTTCTTTCCAATTCCCTTCTACTTTTGCTTCTTTTAAAAGATGGGGCGACGGAATATTCCCTTCATTTACAATCGGTGCATATGTTAATGCTAAATGAAGTGGTGTCATTAATACTTGTCCTTGTCCGTATCCCGTGTCTGCTAGTTGAATATCATTTTTTATCCCCTCTCTTGCAATGATTGAAATAGGATATTCGTATTCGATTGGTAATTTTTCATGGAATCCGTATTTCTTAAATTCATTTACATACTTATCTTTTCCCATCTTCAAGGCTTGTTGAGCAAAATAAATATTATCTGAGTACTTCATTGCCTTGTCAAAATCAATTGGACTTGCATCCTTCACACGTGTTACATAATAATTTCCCCAAGAGGAATCTTTTGTCCACTTTAGTCCTTGAATATTAAATTCTTCCTTAGGTTTTATTGTGTTTGTTTCCAAACCAATTGCACCTGTAATCGTTTTAAATACGGAACCTGGTACAAATGCTTGTGTGAAACGATTCATCATTGGTAGTTTCAAGTCGTTATTCCATGCTTCTCGTTGGGCCTTTGATGCTCCTCTAACTATTGTATTTGGGTTATAAGCAGGGCTACTTACTAGTGCGATTGTTTCACCTGTTTTAGGATTGATCGCTGCACTAGAGCCTGCTTCATTTTTCATCTCATTATAGATTTTTTCTTGAATTGCAGCATCAATTGTTAACGTAACATTTTCCCCTGCTTTCGCTTCTTTTTTTGCTACGTTTTTAATCTCTTTCCCACTCTCATCTTCTATAAATACGCGTCCACCCTTTTCACCACGCAATTTATTTTCCAGTACTTTCTCTAAACCTGTCTTACCTATTAAATCATCAGCTTGATAACCTCTTTTTTGAAGCGATTTTAACTCCTCTGCATTCACATTTCCTATATAGCCAGTTAAGTGTGCCGCTGCTTCTCCTAATAGATACGTACGAATATTTACTGGGCGAGATGATACTCCTTCTAATTCAATATAATCATTCTGTCTAGTTCCCTCTTTTAAAATACCAATTGGTACAAAGGAATCTGGTTTTATCCATTTCGCTGTAAGCTTCTGATCGACCTCTTCTATAGACATATCCAGTAACTGTGCTACTATTTCTTTTGTTTGAGCCGCCGTTTCGCCTAATTTCTCTGGAATAATTCCAACCTCAGTCGCTTTACCATTCGTTGCAAGACCTTTCCCATTTCGATCGTATATTTCTCCGCGTTTTCCATCTTCTATTTGCATACGTACTTTGTAATCTTTTTTCATACCTGGAAAAATGAAATCTGGTGTCCAATCTATTTTCCAAGCATCTTTATCTTTCACAAGTTTTGCTTCATGGATAAATGAAGCTGTTCCTCCATCCGTATCCATCTTAACTTCAAAAAGAAAAAGTTCTTTATCTTTAGCATTCTCTCCTTTCGTTTTAACTTTTAAATTCTTAACGCCAATCCCTTCATAAATTTTTTGATATTTCTCTGTGAATTCTTTTTTAGAAATCGTTTTTTGGGCATGATCTGATAAATGATCATACATATTTGCAAATTCTCTATCATTCCATAAATTTATATATTCTTCAAATGCTTGTTTGGGCGATTCGTTTTTATTACATCCTACCAATATAACTGCAAAACAAAAGAAAAGCAGCATCCATAATTTTTTCAATTCAATCTTCTCCCTTAGTTAAAAATGTTTATTCCTTTCTTAATAAATTAAATAAAAAATGTTGTAACGCTTAATAGACAGTATAAGTAATGAAATTGTTCCACATTTACAAAAAAATTAATTTATAATCAAGTTACATTCGAAGGAGAAGATTTTAAGGTTCTTACAAACAATAGAAGCGGATCTATTTAACACTATTATTTAAAATATCTTTTTGTTTAGGTTCCCTGCTCTTATCCTTTTTGTAAATATTTAACACGAAAAAGAGGTTGTCCCAAA
>NZ_NVEC01000034.1 GCF_002571225.1 Bacillus sp. AFS059628
CTAAATTCTTTGCTTTCGCTGCATTTTGAGGCGTGGGTCTTACTGCCCATTAAAGCGGGATAAAAACACCCTCAAGATTTCACTCTTGAGGGTGTTTCTTATGCCTTCTTAAGCAACAGATACATAAAGTAAGGAGCACCAATTAAAGCAACGACAATACCTGCTGGGATGCCATTAGGTTCAACGATGTTTCTTCCGATTGTGTCTGCTAATAGCAATAGCCATCCACCGATTAAAACGGCGATAGGCATGAATATTTGATGTCTCGGACCTACTAAAGATTTTGCGATATGAGGAGCCATTAGTCCGATAAAGCTAATTCCTCCTGTTACGGAAACTGCTGCAGCAGCAAGTGCAACGGCTGCAACTAATAAATATCTACGCTCCTTTTCAATTTCAATTCCAACACCGATTGCAACTGGCTCGTTTAATGCTAGAATGTTTAATCGATTTGCTTTATAGAAAACGAACGGAATGAATACGATTAACCACGGGAGCATTGCTAAAACGAAGACCCAGTCATCTCCCCAAATGTTTCCGGCAATCCATTTGGCGATAAAGTCCACCTTCATACGATCAGCCGATGAAATAAGAACAATCATCATTCCAGATAGTGCAAATGAAAAACCAATACCAGTTAATGTTAGTCGGATTGGTTGAAGTCCAGTTGATTTACTGTATGAAAATACGTAAATTAGAACAGCTGTCAGAAATGCTCCGATAAATCCAACGACAGGTAGTAAGTAAAGAAATGAACCTACATCTATTGGAAAGTATAAAAAGAAAATAGCAACAGCAACACCGGCCCCAGAGTTGATTCCGAGAATACCAGGTTCAGCTAAATCATTTCGGGTAATTCCTTGCAGAATAGCCCCTGATAAAGCGAGAGCCATACCAGCTAATAATGTAATGACAAGTCTAGGTAGCCGTAAAGAGTATAAAACGAACTCCTCTTTAAAAGTCCCTTGTCCCATTAATGTTGGGAGTAATCGATCATAAGATAAAGATGCTGAACCGAGTCCCATTCCAACTACAATGGTTGTGATGGTTAGTAAAAGTAAAGCAAGTATAATAAGACGTTGTTTTCTTAGAATAGATTGCATCATGAGAATGTTTTTCCTCCTTTACGTACAATGAATAGGAAGAATGGTAACCCTACAATTGCGACAATAGCAGCAACTGGTGTTTCATATGGAGCGTTAATAGTACGTCCAATTGTATCTGCAAGTAGCATAAAGGAGGCCCCAGCAATTGCTGACATCGGTATAACAAATCGGTAATCTGGACCGACAATTGGGCGTACCATGTGAGGTATCATTAAACCGATAAATGCCATATTTCCTACAAGCGCTACAGACGCACCTGCAAGTAAGATAATAATGATAAATAGAATGGTTTTAATAACAATAATTTTTTGACCTAGTCCAATAGCCACTTCTTCACTGAAACTAAGAACCGTTAATTTTTTTGCTAGTAAGATAGCGATAAAGATGCTGATTGAAATGATTGGAATAATAATTTTTAATTGGCCCCAAGTTGTTCCAATTACGCCCCCAGCAGTCCAAAGTGATACCTCTTGTGAAATTTTGAAGTAAATGCCGACGCCTTCTGAAATGGCAAGTAGAAATGCGGAAACGGCAGCCCCTGCTAATACAATTCGAAGAGGAGAAAGTCCGCCTTTTTTCACCATACCAATGCCAAATACCATAACTGCACCAATTGCAGCACCGATAAAGCAAGCAAATGTTAAGTAAAGATAGCTGATGGAAGGGTTGAAGGCCAGCGTTAACGCAAGTGCAGCATTTGCTCCACCAGATAATCCTAATAATCCAGGATCCGCAAGTGGATTTCGTGTTAATCCTTGCATAATTGCTCCAGAAACAGCAAGTCCAGCTCCTACAAAAATAGCAGCTACTTCACGTGGTAAACGAATTTCGCGAATAATAGATAGTTTGTCCCCTTTAGCGGAAGAAGTGAGTGCTAACCATACATCTTTTATTGAAGTATCTGCAGCCCCTAATACCATTGCTACCATAAAAATAAGAAAGAATGCAATTATGCTTAAAATAAGCTTGTATGTAAAAGCTATAGAACGTGGATTGTCGTGATCTTTTGTCATTCGTTTCACATCTTTTCTGTTCATAGAATAAAGGAAGAGGAATTCTTAATTTAAGAATTCCTCATGTTTGTATTATTTACCAAGAAAGCTTTTCTTGAAGAAGTCTAGTTGGAAGTCCAATGTAAGTGGATCATTGAAATAGAATTCCATCATGTTCGCTTCGTATACACGATTATTTTTTACTGCTGGGATGTTTTTATATGATTCTGTCTCTTGGAATGAGTTATCAGTATCTTTGTTTTTACTTACGATTAAGTAATCACCAGCAAACTCAGGTAATACCTCAGTAGATAATGCGTAGTAACCTTCTTTTAATGCTTTTTCTTTTACTTTTTCAGGCATTTTTAATTTCATTTCTTGGTACAGAATTTCTGTTCCACGGCCCCAGTTCTCGCCGTATACATAAAGCTGCTTGTTGAAGTTTTCTACAACAGAAACTGTTGCATCTTCACCAATTTTTGCTTTAATTTCTTTACCAGCATCTTGTGCACGTTTCTTGAAGTCATCAACCCAAGTTTTTGCTTCTTTTTCTTTGTTTAATAACTTACCGATTTCTAAATGTTGTGTTAAGTAATCAACTTTTCCGTAAGTGTACGTTACAGTAGGCGCGATTTTCTTTAACTTATCAACATTTTTAATATTTGATAAACCAATGATTAAATCTGGATTTAGTTCAGCGATTTTTTCAACATTTTCATCTGATACTTCAGCAACATTTTTAAGTTTGCTATCAAAACGTGGGTTTTGTTTAGACCATGAATCTACCCCAACAAGATTTACTCCTAATGACATTACGTTACCAGCGAATGATGATAAAACAACAACGCGTTTTGGATTTGCAGGAACTTCTACTTTTTTACCATCTTCAGATTGGTATGTAATTGTTTCTGATTTGCTACCTTTTGCATCGTTCTTTTTGTCCGTAGAGCCATTGCTACAAGCACTCATAACAAAAACGAAAAGAACTGTTAGTGAAATAAATAACTTTTTCATCGTCTGTCTCCTTTAAATAGATGATATGTGTATACAATAAGTTGTTTAACTGCAATCTTTTTGAAAGAGTAGTGGTAATGCAAAATACTTATTAAAAATCTTGAATATGAGATTTTACAATATAGTATTAACCATAGTAATGAAAGAAGATGTAATCTCAAATTTGCTAATTATTAACAAGTTGATAATGATTATCACTATTGATTCTTTAAATAATATAATTTTATATAGGTGTATTGTCAATAGTAATTTTAATTGTAAATTTTGCGGAAACAGGTTATATTTTATTGAGAATGATAATCAATGATTAGTAGCTGAGGAGTGAAGGTTAATGAATAGAGAAGAATTATTTGATGTAACCGTGATAGGCGGGGGACCTGCAGGGCTTTATTCAGCTTTTTATAGTGGACTCAGAGAGATGAAAACAAAAATAATAGAATTTCAACCACAGTTAGGTGGAAAAATACATGTTTATCCGGAGAAAATGATTTGGGATATTGGCGGATTATTACCGATTACTGGTGAAAAGTTAATTGAGCAACTTGTACAACAAGGGTTAACATTTCAGCCGGAAGTTGTATTGAATACAAAAATAGAATCCATTATTCGTAATAAAGATGGTATTTTCACGTTAAAAACAAGCACTGGAGAAGAACATTTTTCAAAAACAGTGATCGTTGCAACAGGAAGTGGTATATTAAATCCACAAAAGTTATCAATAGAAGGTGCGGAGCGATTTGAAGTATCAAATTTAAATTATACAGTTAAATCGTTAAAACGTTTCAAAGATAAAACGGTCATTATTTCAGGCGGAGGTAACTCTGCAATTGATTGGGCAAATGAGTTAGAACCAATTGCGAAAAAAGTTTATTTAACATATAGAAAAGAAGAATTATCGGGTCATGAGGCGCAAGTAAAACAACTTATGAATAGTTCGGCAGAATGTTTCTTTAATACATCGATTACAACATTAATTGCTGGTGATAACCATGAAACGATTGAATATGTAGAATTAACAAATCATGAAACAGGTGAGGTTTCTCAGTTAGCTATTGATGAAGTTATTATTAATCATGGATATGAACGTGACATTACATTGTTGGAAAATAGTGAGCTAGATGTCGCAATTGTAGATAATTACTTTATTGCTGGTAATGCAAATAGTGAGTCTTCAGTAGATGGATTATATGCTGCGGGAGATATTTTAAAGCATGAAGGGAAATTACACTTAATTGCGGGAGCATTCCAAGATGCTGGAAATGCTGTAAATAAAGCGAAACAATTTATTCAGCCAGATGCAAGCGAGTATGGAATGGTTTCTTCGCACAATGAAGTATTTAAGAAAAGAAATCGTGAATTGATCAAGCAGATGATGAAATAATAAAAAACAAGCAACCCCCCATTTACTTCTCTATTCGAATGATAAGAGAGGCAAATGGGGGTTTTCCTGTTTACTATATTTTCAATCATTATAATGACACCGGTTTCATTAGTTCATGTGAAATGAACGTTTTATTTGTAAATTTGCCTAGAAAACAATGAATCTATGTTTTGCTGACGCAGAACAGTATTACATCATGCTGTCCCTTTAGCTTTTTCGTTAGGAAATGGCATATTTAATATAGAAGCAATGTACTGTTTGCCATGCATACGAGCTAGTGATTCTAATATTTGACGGACGCGTTTTGTAAGATGTCCTTGTTCCTTTATAGCTTCACAATATGCGTCATAGAAAGCGTATTTAGCCCAAAGGAAATCATCTTGTTGGAATAAGAAATGATTTTTGTACCATTCCCTAATTGTATGGTAACAATTGTTTTCATGTATTGCTGTGCTTTGAGAAAGAATACGATCAGATAAAGATGTAGTTAAATGAGAAATTGTGTTTTCTGTTTCAGCTTGTAATGTTTTTTCTAACATTGTAATGATGTGACGAGTAGCCATATGTTAACTCTCCTTTGTGTAAATGGGTAATACCATTCTATATTTAAAAAAATCTTTACTATATTATTATACAATAAATGGAATGCATCCACCTTCTTTTTAAATTGCATTTACAAAATCTTTTTTATTTGTTTACAAAAATAAAGTAAGATACAGTATATAGGAAAAAATGATAAAGGAATGAACGCGTTGTATATAACAGTAGAAGAAGCTGCGGAGTATTTGAATTTACCAAAGTCGTATATTGAAGAGCTAATTCAGCAAAAGAAAGTTCGTGCGCTATTTGATGGAGAGCAATATTTATTAAATAAAGAACAATTCAATACACATTTAGAACAAATGGAGAAATATAAGCAATTAGTGGAAGAAATATTAAACGAACCAATTCCAGAAGATATGGATGTTAAAGACGAAGATTAAACGATGGGAAATCCCGTATGAAGATATGCAGAAATGTATCTTCATATGGGATTTTTTGTCTAAAGCTATCAAAAGCCTAAAGAGCCCTCCGGCGTTCCATGAAATTTTGATAGGTAGTAGTCTACCATGTCAAAAGCATATTTTTTTCTAGCTAGGACAAACATAGAGAACGTAACCTGTACAGATACATATACTATCAGTGCAAAAGCTTATAAATTAATGGAAGGAGTTTTCTCGTGAGTTTATTTCATTGGGATTTTTTGAAAGACTTAATTGGATCTTATGTAAGAGTAAACAGAGGTGGACCAGAATCTCAAAAAGGAACAATAGTATCATTAGGTGCGGACTACTTCGGATTAGAGAATGAAAAAGGAGAAAACCATTATTACCAACTTCGTCATCTGAAAAGCATTACCCAAAATACGAAAGATGGTGGAATAGGTGATTTTGGATGGGCGGAAGAAGACATTGCAGAAGACTTTGAAACGTTACTTCAAAATTTTAAATACCGCTGGGTGAAAATTAACCGTGGTGGACCAGAGAAAATTGAAGGTATTTTACAAGATGTTTCTGACGAGTATGTAACATTGATTATTAAAGAAGAAGTTGTATTAATTGCACTATCTCATATTAAGAGTGTTAATTATAATGCACCAGTAAGTGGAGAGAGTGATGAGGGTAGCGATGAGAGTAGCAATGAGAAAAGTAATGAAAACAGCAATAATTCAAGTCGAGCTCGCGCACTAAGACAATCAAGTAGAGGAAGATAAAACAGAAAGGAGGGTATGAATTTGGAGGATGTATTATGTTGTGATCAAATCAAAGGGTTAGTCGGTGAGAATGTAAAAGTAAATCTTCGCGGACCGGAAAGTCGAGTAGGTGTACTATTATTGTTAGGAAAAGATTACCTTGCACTACAATTACCTCATGGAGAATTAGTGTATTATCAGCTGAAACATGTGAAGAGTCTAGTCAGAAAAGTGAAAGAAGCACA
This sequence comes from Bacillus sp. AFS059628, assembly GCF_002571225.1. Classification (GTDB taxonomy): domain Bacteria; phylum Bacillota; class Bacilli; order Bacillales; family Bacillaceae_G; genus Bacillus_A. The sequence goes on from NZ_NVEC01000034.1 coordinate 6,471, forward strand.
AGAAGAATATGGTTCATGTTTCTATGCGGAAGAAGATACTTTTTTAGATGTATTAAATGACTTGAAGTATAAATGGATAAAGATTAATCGTGGTGGACCAGAGTGTGTGGAAGGTTTATTAAGTGATATACATGATGGAAATATTACACTAGTAAACGGTCATGAGGTTATTTATGTAATTAATTCTCATGTTAAGAGTGTGAGTCAAATAGTTAAGAACAAAAAGAATGAAGAAGAATAATGTTTAATAAATAAAAGGGGCATTATGATTGAAAATAAAGAATGATTTCATATTTCTCTGTAATTATTTTGGGGTATATGAAAAGGGATTTCTTACTATTAAAAAACAGAGCATTGCCCCTGATTATTTTTAGAATAAAATACAGGAAAATTGCAATTTCATAGAAAGGAGGATATAGATGAACGAATTAAACAAAAATATTGGAGAAAATATATATGTTAAACTAATCGGTGAAAAAAGATTTAAAGGTGTATTAATAGACGTAGGAAATGATATCGTTGTTCTTTACAATGGACAAGACTACGTATATATATCTTTATACCATGTACAATATTATAAGTTTTTACGACCATATGATGAAGAAATCTCAAAACCAGATGTGGATTCTGTAATTAAGAGAGAATCCCCTTCCATTTCTTTGAGGAAAGTATTAAGTACTTCTAAAGGGATTTTTACAGAAATTTATGTAGCCGGAAATGCTCCAATACATGGGTATGTTACAAGTATAATGAACGATTATATCGTTTTTTATAGTCCAGTTTATAAAACTGTATATATATCTTTAAAACACTTGAAGTGGTTAATTCCGTATAAAGAGAATCAAGTGCCTTATGCCCTCAATAAAAATGAACTCCCTGTGAATCCGTTAAATATTACGTTAGCTCGAACGTTTGAAGAACAACTTATTAAAATGGCTGGAAAAATCATGGTGTTCGATTTAGGTGAGGAATCTAATAAGATCGGAAAGATGGCGAAGATTGATGAGGGGCATATTGAAATATTAAAAGCGCGTGATGCGAAAATGTATGTAAATATTCAACATGTAAAATCTGTCCACTGTCCGTAAGCGAGTTGAAAGGGCTGGCTTTTTCTTTTATATGTAGAAGAAAAGGTCGAGCCTATTTGTTTAGCTCGATTTGAATATGAGGGGAAAAATGAACTGAATATAAATATGTTAGCTTTATCTATGGAGTGATAATCTTGTGCGAAATTACAAATATATGTACGAGCTATCTTTTCATATATTCAATTTATTTTTTTGAGGGAGAACTGCTTAACTAATATATTAAAGGGGTTTTGTTGGTGGAGCAGTTTCCGAATTCGTTATCGATTACATTACTTGGTAGTGCTGGTGGAGCAGCAAAAGCAGTTTTAGCAATTTTAAATCAAGCGATAGTAAATGAAAAAGACCCGATTTATGAAACGATAAAGAATGTGACATTTCATTTAGTTGATATAAAACAAAAAGATAGGAATTATTATGATGAGTTGTTTCCAAATTTAAAAGAGCAATTGTTTTTATCTGAAATAAATCTCCAAGATGTAGTGACATTTAAACAGCATTTAAAAGAAAGTGGTACGAGCGTTGTTATTGATGTTTCAGGGGCAGATACAATTAGAGTATTAAGCTGTTGTAATGAACTTGGAATTTGCTATATTAATTCAGCTTTGGAAAATGAGGTAGTAGATCAGGACGATAGTTTAATTGGCTTTCAACTTACGGAAAGATATACGCGGTTTGAGAAGGAAAAAGAGAAATTTACAAATACAAAAGCAATTATAGGCTCAGGTATGAACCCAGGTGTTGTTCAATGGATGGTTGTTGAACTTATGAAGGAACGTCCAAATGAAAAGCCAAAAGCATGTTATATAGTAGAACATGATACGTCATTTTTACATGATGCAGCACTTATAAAGCCTCATACACTTTATGCTTCATGGGCAGTAGAGCGATTTTTAGATGAAGCGATATGGAGTTATCCGATGTATATGAGTCATCATCGTCCTCTTTATTTTTATGAAGATGTATATGCTTCAGAGTATAAAGTAAAGTTAGGGGAGAAAGAGTTCTATGGTTGTTTAATGCCACATGAGGAAGTTTTAATTTTAGGGAAAAACTTTAACATGGAAGTTGGGTTTCTTTACCGAATTAATGAGTATACAACAAATATAATTAGGGAAAATTTAGATAAGGTAGAAGATTTATGGAATTGGAATCGTAAAGTATTTAATCCAGCCGAAGAAGAGATTGCGGGCGAGGATCTAGTCGGTGTATTACTCGTTTATGAAAATAGCGAGACATATATGTATAACGTAATGAATAGCAGTCAAGTTTTTCATAAATATAAAACGAATGCGACTTACTTCCAAGTAGGATGCGGAATTTATGCTGGCTTGTGTAGTTTGCTGTTCGATGACTTTAAACAAGGTGCTTATTATGTAGAGGAATTATTATTAAATACAGAAAGTAAGTATGGAGAATATTTGAAATTATATATGAATGATTTTGTAGTTGGTAAAAATGACTTTGCGGATGGGTTGCTGCATGACCGGGTAAGATGGATATAAGTTGTGATGAAAAGGAAGGGGAGATCTCCTTCCTTTTCGTATGATAAGGTTACATATTGCCTTGAAAGCAATTTTATACTTATATGAACAACTACTTTAAAAGTTAGATATATAAGGAAAGAGGAGCTGTAAAAGGATTTACACAAATGCAAAAAGAAAGAAATCCTGCCGATACGATATTATGTTATATGTTGTACAGCTTGTGGAAAGTTATGCAGCACAATATAGAGTGAATTTTCAATTGCAAATAGATGGGAATAGGAACGAAGGTGAAGATTTTTTATCGATAGTATGATGGGCTAGAAGAAAAAATTCAGAAAAGTGTTCTTGTTGTGTAAATATAAACATTTTATAAAATGTTTCAAGAAGGGTTTTTTTTATAAAATACTTCGTTTATAATGGAGGAAAATATCGACATGAGATTTGTTATTCATGTAACGGTTCGGTAGTGTCAGAAAAAGAAGGGGTGCACGCGCATCCTTTTTTCTATGCAGATATTATGAAAGAGGTGGTATGATGGAATTAACATTAAATTCGACTGTATGCTTACACACGATTCAATTTCGAAAAGAGCAAAAGAATTATATTGTAAAAGATACAATTACAGGAGAAAAATATGAAATGCCGCCACTTTGGATTGATGCATTGGCAATGATGCGTGACGGTTTTTTATTAGGGGAAATTGAGGAGAAATTAAAAGAAGAGTATCCGGATGAAGAAATAAATATGTTAGCATTTACGAGGCAACTGTTAGAGCTAGAGCTTGTTGGAATGGTAGATGGGGAAGAAATAGCTTGTACAAAGAAGAAAGAGAAAGATTATTTAGCTTGGTTACGTCCTCGTGTCGAGCAATTCTTTCTTAGTTTAAATAAAAGAAATAGAAGCAAAGGTCAATGATGATCTTTGCTTTTTTGTATAGTTTGTTTAAAAAATTACAGCGAATGCTCTTGCAAAAGCACCGTCGCTATTTTTAATTTTTAAAGGTGCTGCTGAGAAAAAGAAACGTTTCGTGTGAATGGCATCTAAGTTTGTTAAGTTTTCGATTAAATAAATATTATTCCCAAGTAGTATGTGATGAATTGGCGATGTTTCTGTCGTTACTTCATCAGGAGAGATGAAATCTAAACCGACAGATTTTACTTTTAATTGAACGAGTTCTTCAGCTAATTCTTCCGAAAGATAAAAAGCTTCTTTCTCATATGCTTCTGTATTCCATTTAGTAGATAGATTGGAATGGAAAATGACAATATCATCTTCTCTTATGTCAGCGTTTTGTAATACTTCTTTAGGTAGCTTCCGTTCTTGTACATGAGTAACATCGATAAGAACAGCTTCACCTACAAATTGATCTAAAGGTAATTGGTCAATCGTCGTTGCGCCTGAAATGAAATGAGCAGGAGCATCACAATGCGTACCAACATGAACGACAGAATGAAAGTCTGTAACTTGATAGCCTGTCTCTTCAACACTTGTAATGGCTTCTAGATTGATTTTTGGTGTTCCAGGAAATTGAGACATACTGTTTTCAAATGTTTGCGATAGGTCAATTACTTTCACTTTAAATACCTCCAAGTATATGTTTTGAAATATAAAAAACTCACCTTTCATAGTCAAGAAAGATGAGTTTTGCACACAATAGTTACGTTTTATCTTTCAAAATGCAATGCATTTTGCAGGAATTAGCACCTATTCAGTTTGTATAAACTGAGGTTGCTGGGCTTCAAAGGGCCGGTCCCTCTGCCTCTCTTGATAAAGGTATATTTAATTTAAAGTTTGGAATTTTCTTTATAATAAAATTGTAATTCATTTCCTTTTTATGTGCAACACAAAATAGGTATTCACCCAAATAAAGTTGCTCGCATATTGTAGCTTATGTAAATAGAATGCTGCGAAGGAGTGAGTGCAGTGACAGGGAATGTATTGAATTATTATGCTGGTGGAAATACAGCTAGAGGATTTCATAATTTATACGAAGAGAATTTAAAAGGACTAAACAGATTATTTATTTTAAAGGGTGGACCTGGAACGGGAAAATCTTCTTTAATTAAGGCAATAGGTCGTGAATGGGTTGAAAAGGGATATAATATTGAATTTTTACACTGTTCTTCTGATAACAAATCGGTTGATGGTGTCATTATCCCGAAGTTAAAAGTAGGAATTGTTGATGGAACATCACCGCATGTTATTGAGCCGAAAATGCCAGGAGTTGTCGAGGAGTATATCAATTTAGGTGTTGCGTGGGATTCAGATAAATTAAGAAAGCAGAAGGTGGAAATTGAACGATTTGTTTCAGAAGCAAGCAAAGCTTTTCAAGCTGCTTACGCTCGTTTTAACGAGGCATTGGTTATACATGATGAGTGGGAGAAAATATATATTGATAATATTAATTTTGATAAAGCAAATGAACTAACAGATCAGCTCATTCAGAAATTATTTACAGATAAAGTTGGGAAACAATCGCTTGTGAAACATCGCTTTTTAGGGGCAGCTACACCGAAAGGTGCAGTTGATTTTGTTCCTAATTTAACAGAAGGATTATCACATCGTTATTTTATAAAAGGACGTCCTGGCTCTGGAAAATCAACAATGCTCAAAAAATTAGCTAACGCAGCAGAAGAAAAAGGATTTGAAGTTGAAGTATATCATTGTGGATTTGATCCAAATAGTCTTGATATGGTGATCGTAAGAGAATTAGGATTTGCAATTTTTGATAGCACTGCGCCACATGAGTATTTTCCGAGCCGCGAAGGTGATGAAATTATAGATATGTATGCATTGATCGTGACACCAGGGACAGATGAAAAGTATGCGACAGAAATTCGTGATGTGTCGATTCAATATAAAGCAAAAATGAATGAAGCAATGTCTTTCTTAGCAAAGGCAAAATCAGTTCGTGATAAATTGGAACGAATTTATATTGCTGCTATGGATTTTTCAAAAGTAGACGCATATAAAGAGGAGATTCAAAAAGAGTTTGAACGAATTGCGGTTAGTGTAACAGAAAAGAACAAGTAAAAATAAGAGGTTTTGACAAGCTGTCGGGAATTTTCTGACAGCTATTTTAGTATGTAGTAAACTTAGTAGTATATTTGTCGAATTTCCAAGGAAATAATCAAAAAATGGAGAGGGTATGAAATGAGAGAAAAAATTAAGTTGGAGTTAGACAGAATTGAAAAAGAGAATGATGTGAAAATTTTATTTGCAGTAGAATCAGGGAGTCGTGCTTGGGGATTTCCATCAAAAGATAGTGATTATGATGTTAGATTTGTTTATATGCATCCGGTAGAGTGGTATTTATCAATTCATGATAAACGAGATGTAATTGAGTATCCGATTAGTGATGATTTAGATATAAGCGGATGGGATATTAAAAAGGCATTACAACTATTCGCAAAGTCAAATCCAGCTTTACTCGAGTGGATTCGATCACCAATTTTTTATTCGAAAAACTCTAATTTCCCAGAGCAACTTCAACAAATGAGTGAAAAGGATTTTGATCCAAAAGCAACGATATATCATTACTTACATATGGCTTCAAAAAATTATCGTGAATTTTTGCAAGGTGAGAATGTAAAGTTGAAAAAGTACTTCTACGTATTACGTCCTATTTTAGCTTGTAAGTGGCTAGAGGAGAAAGAGACTTTACCACCTGTAGAATTCGATCGATTGATTACAGAATTATCATTAGAACGTAGCGTATTAGATGAAATTGAACAATTGTTAATAAAGAAAAAGGCAGGTACTGAGCTAGATATTGGATTAAAAATTGAGGTGTTGAATCAATTTTTAGAAGAGCAAATTCATTACTATCAGCAATATGTAAAAGGAATTGAAAAGGGATCAGGAATTGATATTGAGAGTTTAAATACGTTGTTTCGAGATATGTTGTTTGCAGTATATAAAACAGAGCACAAGTAAGATTGTGCTCTGCTTTATTTTGTAGGAATAAAGAAAACAGATATAGCTGCAAGAAGACCTGCAAATGAGAATAAGTAAAAATTCCATGCTAAGTCGTATTGCATTGTCATAATAATACCGACAAGAATAGGACCAGCTATTGCACCAACTCGGCCAAGTCCAAGTCCCCATCCTAACGAAGTAGCCCGAATATGGGATGGGAAGTATTGTGTTACATATGCATTTAATATTTGAGTAATGCCAACTGATCCAATTCCAGCAAGGCCAATTAAAAGATAGATGATTGTAACAGATGGTTTAATTGTTAATAGTCCAATACATATAGCTGCCATAAGATAGGAGATGCTAATAACAATTTTAGCTCCTATACGATCGGCGATTGCTCCAGCAAATAATGCACCGATAGCGGCAGTAATATTTAACATAAGTAGAAATGATAAACTAGATCCAAGAGGGTATCCCGCTTGGCGCATCATCTGCGGTAACCAAGTATTTAAACCATAAATTAAAAACATACCCATTATATAAGTGATCCAAAAAAGCAGCGTTGCTTTTCTGTATTCTTTTGAGAATAAAGTAAGGAATCCATTTTTCTTTCGTATATTAGATGGCGGTTGATGAGTTTCATCGTTTTTATGGAATTCAATTTGAAAACGATGAAGGATTTTGTCTACTTCTTCCTGGCGATTACGTGATAATAAAAATTGAATGGATTCAGGTAAATAACGAATAATGAAAGGAATGAGGAGTAGTGGAATCATTCCGATGCCAAACATAGTTCTCCATCCGAAATCTTCTAACATAAACATAGACAAAATAGCGCCTAATACGATCCCTAAAGGATAGCCAGTAAACATAAGAGCATAAATAAAAGATTGTCGCTTTTTTGGTGAATATTCAACGGTAAGTGCTGAAGCTGTTGGAATAACACCACCTAATCCGATTCCTCCGATAAACCGAGATAAACCAAATAATTCGGGAGAAGGCGCAAGTGCAGCTATACCCATTGTGATAGAAAAAAGTGCTAAACAGCATATAAGAGTCCATTTTCGTCCAATTAGATCTGTAATGGTTCCAACTAGAATAGCGCCAATAAACATACCAAATAAAGCATAGCTAGCAATTGTACCAGCGTGTGCCGGTGAAAGTGCCCAACTTTTGTCTTCTAGGAGCTTTGGCAGAACGGCACCGTAAATACCTAAATCATATCCATCAGCTAGAATAGCTAGCCAACAAATAAAAACAACAAGTTTTGTAATAGAGCTCGAAAAGATAGTTTCTGTAGATTCTAGGTGAGGTGGAGCTGAAGGTTGCATAATGTTCACCCCTTTTAATTTGTAGATGAATATATTATTTTATTTGATATTAATATTTTCCTTCTTGTATCGGGATTTACCTGAAAAGGTTTATAACAAATAAAGAAGTTCAACAGGAAACCTGTTGAACTTCTTTATTTACTCATTATCAACTCGTTTTAACGGTTGATCTGCCGGACCTTCAATAACATCTCCCTCAATTGAAAAGCGGGAACCGTGGCAAGGACAGTCCCAAGTACAATCACCATTATTCCATTCAACTTCGCAGCCGAGATGTGTACAAGTTGTATCAACAATATGTAATTTTCCATCTTTGTCTTTATAAGCACCTGCTCGTTTCCCGTTAACATGTACGACAGATCCTTCACCAACTTCGAGGTCTTCTGGTTTACGTAATGCAGTTTCAATCTTTCCTTCAATTAAATGTTTCGCAACATCAAGGTTTTGGGAGAGGAACGTTTTTATATCTGGATTTGCATGGAAGCGTGATGGTGCATACAGTTCTTTATACGGACTGTGTACTTTTAGAATGGAATCCTTCAGTAAATGAGCGGCAGCAGTTCCAGTTGTCATTCCCCATTTACGATATCCAGTTGCAACAAATATATTTGGATTGCTCTCGTTAATATGTCCAATATAAGGGAGCTTATCTAGCGTGATTAAATCTTGTGTTGACCATCTATAAGGAACTTCATCTATTCCAAACGTTGCTTCCGCAAAAGAATAAAGTGCTTCGTAATGAAGCATCGTGTTTATTCCTTGTCCTGTTTTATGACTTTCTCCGCCAATTAAAATTAATTTTTCCCCATTGTTTGTTGTGTAACGTAAGGAGCGTTTTGGGTCATCAATACTTAAATACATGCCACCTGGATAATCTGTTTTTGCTTTAATAGCAAGAGCATAAGAGCGTTCTGCGTACATTCGCGTAAAGAAAAAGCTATTCGCATCATAAAAAGGAAAATGTGAACAAGAGACAATATATTCACAAGTGATGCGATGTCCGCCTTTTGTAATGACTTGTGGATAATTACCCTTTTCTACATCAATAGCTGTAGTTTGTTCATAAACTTTTCCGCCCATCTCCACAAACTTTTCTAAAAGTGTTTTCAAATAAAGAAGGGGATGGAATTGTGCTTGATTTTTCATGACAAGTGCAGATTGTACTGGAATTGGAATCGATAGAGATTGAACATAGTCACAAGGTATATTTAATTTTTGATAGGCTTCATATTCTTTCGATAAATTTCTTAATCCATTATCGGTAGTTGTATATAAATATGAATCTTCATTTGAGAAATTACAGTCGATTTTATATGTTTGCACAGTTTCATTAATAAATTGTAGAGCATGATTATTTGCTTCATAGTAAAGACTGGCTTTTTCCAAACCGAAATGATTTATGAATTCATCATAAATTAGATCATGTTGAGCTGTTACCTTTGCTGTTGTATGCCCAGTTGTTCCGTTTAAAATAAGACCAGAATCAATTAAAACAACATCGATGCCTTCTTTCGCAAGTAAATAAGCAGTAGTAATACCTGTAATACCAGCACCGATAACAGCGACTTTCGTCTTTACATTTTCGGATAAAGGGGGAAAAGCAGGGATTTGAGTAGATTCAATCCAATAAGATAATGGAAATTGTGGAAATGTATCGCTTGTCATTATAGAAACCTCCCGATTTTAGAACAATTTTCCTTTTAATATTTCCATAAGATATGAAATTCATGTGTGCTGTTTTAGAGAGGGCCTATTTTTATTAAAAGAAAGATAAAATTATTTTAATATAATTTTAAGTGTTGTCGGTATGAAGAGATAGGAGTTGTGCAAAGCTAGATTCAGGTGAGTTTATTTGTTATTTACACAGAGAGTTATTGAATAAGATAGAGTCTATAGTATATAAGTGTATGTATATAGATAATGGATGAAACCTTATAAAGTCTATGTTTTTTCTTTAGTGAAATAAAATATAATTATAAAAATATAACCAACTTTTATTACTAGGTCATAAAAGTTGTTGACAATATGGAAATTCTATTGATATGATTTATCATGTGGAAAGGTTGATAGAGAGTAAAAAGAGAAATGTTTTTCATTGATAATAAAAGCGAAAAAATAAGTGACGATAGAGTGAGTATATTTTCCTTATACATAGATGCTTTTTAATCAGCTAGTAAAATCAATCTGGAAGCAAGAATTGATATATGTAAGTTGCGTAAGACGCGGCATAAGAAAGGGGCAAAAGGATGAAGGAGCTTCATACGTTTGGGTGGTATGCAGCACGTGTATCACCACATTTGCCGAAAAAAGCATTCAAACCAGTTCCTACTCGTTTATTTGGTGGACTGGCTTATTTGCTTGTGGCATTGGCGGGATTAATATCGATTGGTGTATTTGAATTGAATGTGTGGGCGAATCTAGGAATTGCGATTGTTCTTGGATTATGTTTTGCTTCACTTGGGTTTTTAGGGCATGAAATTTTACATGGAACTGTTGTAAGAAAGGCATGGCTTCGAGATTTCTTAGGAGCAATTGCGTTTATGCCATTATCGACGGGTCCTAAACTTTGGAGAAAGTGGCACAATGCAACGCATCACGTTCATACACAACATGAAGAGAATGATCCAGATGCATGGCCTACACTTGAGAAGCTGAAAAAGAGTAAGTTTTTGAGCTGGGTATATCGTATGCCTCTTCATGTACGTTCATTCTTTAGTTTTCTGTCACTAACCATTCAATTTACATTACATTCGACTCGAATGTTCTTTCATTTTATAAAAGAATTTAAGTCATCCAATCAAAAATCTGTATGGCTTCAACTTCTTTTGCCTTGGACAGTTTGGATTAGTTTATTGTTTATTATGGGACCAGGAAAATGGTTATTTGCATATGTGATTCCGTTGTTAATTGCTAACTTTATTGTAATGGCATATATCGCAACAAATCACCGCTTAAATCCAATTGTTCCAGTAAATGATCCATTAGCAAACTGTTTGTCAGTAACAGTGCCGCGTTGGGTAGACGTTTTACATTTCAATTTCTCATATCATACAGAACATCATCTGTTCCCTGCTATGAGCTCTAAATACTATCCATTAGTAAAAGAGAAAATTAAAGAAATGTGGCCGGAACGCTATCATGAGATGCCAATGACAAAAGCTTTGGCAGCGCTATGGAATACACCACGTGTGTATTATCAAGGAAGTGAATTAGTGGATCCGCATAGAGAGCATTTCTATGGTTCTTTAGGAAATGGACTAGATCCTCATAATATTTCATATCGTGAGGAACATATAGAGGAAGAAGAAAGTATTAAAAAAGTAAATCAGTAAAAATAGATATATGTTGCAGTGAAAAAGCAAGCCATCTCAGGCTTGCTTTTTCTTATAAAGAAACTGCCTTTTTCTTCTTTGTATGGACCTGGACAGAGTTAGTTTCTTTTCTTTGTAGTCGTTTTTCCAAAAGGTTAACAAGGTAAGTGAATAGGAGAACAAGCACGAGATAATATAAACCAACGATTATGTATGTTTCTAATTGTTGGAAGTTACCTGCAGCAATAGATAAACCTGATCCCCATAATTCGGACATTCCTACGTAAGCAACAAGTGAAGAATCTTTTAATCCAATAATAAATTGATTTCCTAAAGGAGGAAGAGATTGACGAAATGCTTGCGGTAGTACAATACGGCGCATTGCTAAAGGATAAGGCATACCTAGAGAACGAGCAGCTTCCAATTGTCCACGGTCAATAGATTGGATGGATCCGCGGAAAATTTCAGTAATATATGCACCGTTATGGATTGCTAAAGCAATTGCTCCTGCCCAAAAAGGAGTAAAAACAACAACGGATGTAATCCCGAAATAGAGAATGGCAATTTGAACAATTAAAGGTGTACCACGAATAATGGCGATATATACATGAGCAATACTATTTAAAACTTTATTGTTAGAAATCCGAAAAAAAGCGAATAGTAATCCAATTAGTGAACCCAGTAATAGGGATGTTAGTGTTAATTGTAATGTGACAATAGTAGCTTTTAAGAGTGTGGGATAAGTAGACATAAAAATTTCAAACATATGTGTCACCTCATATTGTATGGATTTTGGTAGGGAATGAAATACCCCACTGATTAGTATCTCGCACTAATTGGGAGTTTTACTGCCCATAAATAGCGGGATAAAAAGTGGGGTGTAATGGATGAAACTTTTGAATAACTAATTTACTTCGTTTTTTCCTCCTCACCAAGAATATTACGTCCAAACCATTTTTTACTAATCTTTTCATACGTACCATCTTTAATAATTTCATCTAAAGCTTTATTTACTTTCTCAACCATTTCTTTATCATCTTTACGAATAGCAATTCCCATTTCATCAAGATTTAATGGTTTTCCAGCTTCTTTTATATTTGATTTACCTTCTTTAATCATTCTTAAACCAACCATTTGATCAGTGATTACCGCATCAATACGTCCAGGCTCTAAATCCATAAGTGCAGTAATATCGCTATCGTATTCTGTAATTTGATCTGTATGTTTTGCAACAAGGTTTTTAAAGGTACTGGCTTTTACAACACCAACTTTCTTACCTTTCAAATCCTCTGGAGAAGAGATAGATGCATTCTTTTTAGCCACAAAAATTTGGGCACCAGAACGGTAATAAGGATTGGAGAAATTAACAGCTTTTAAGCGTTCTTCTGTAATTGCCATACTTCCTAGTATTACATCATACTTTTTCGCCTTGAGACCTTGGATTAGCGTTTCCCATGGATTTGTAATAGGAGTGGGTTTCATATTCATTTTTTTCGCAAGTGCCTCACCTATTTCTACATCAAAGCCGACAAGCTTTCCGTCATTTTCTTTATAGTTAAAAGGTTTATATAAGCCACTCATCGCATAACGAAATTCTTTTTCACCATTTGAAGAAGTAGTAGAGCTTTCCTTACTACATGCTCCTAGTATGAAAGATGTACATAATGTAATACTCGCAACAATGGTTAATAGTTTTCTTTTCATAAAACCCCTCCTATATATTGATCATACGGATGGCTTTAAGTATGTTATTGAAATATTGTATTTAGATGATTAGTTGTGCACCGTATGAATGTATTTCTTTTCGTTTGAAACAGAAGTTACACTATAAAACGTTGCGTAAAAATTGTTTTGCTCGTTCGTGTGATGGAGCTGAAAAGAATTGCGCTGGCGGAGCGTCTTCTACAATTTTTCCGTCGTCCATAAAAATGACGCGATCAGCTACATCTCTCGCGAAATTCATTTCATGAGTAACAATAACCATGGTCATTCCTTCTTCAGCAAGTTCTTTCATAACTTGCAGTACTTCTCCAACAAGTTCAGGGTCTAAGGCTGAGGTAGGTTCATCAAATAGCATAATTTTAGGATTCATAGCAAGAGCCCGTGCAATAGCAATGCGCTGTTTTTGACCACCTGAAAGGAGGTGGGGCGTTACATCTGCTTTGTCTTGTAAGCCGACTTTTTGCAGGAGCTGATTTCCGATTTCCTTTGCATTTGCTGTTTCTAATTTTTTCACATGAATAGGTGCTTCTATGATGTTTTCTAATGAGGTCATATGGGGAAAGAGGTTAAAGTGCTGAAAAACCATACCGACATTTTCACGGACTTTATTTAAATTTGAGTGCTTGGGATCGATTTGTTCACCTTGTAAGTGAATTTCACCTTCATCGTACATTTCTAAAAAGTTAAGACAGCGAAGTAATGTACTTTTACCAGAACCACTGGCACCAATTAAAACAACAACTTCTTTTTCTTGTACTTCTAAATCAATTCCTTTTAAAACATCAAGTGAGCCAAATGATTTTACTAGATTTCGAACCTGAATCATACAAAACCCCCAGTCAAAAATATATTTTACAAATGTTGCTCCTTATTTCTGTTATTAGTCACAAATTGTCAGAATCCTTTATTTTTTTTAGTGGATTTGATATTCAAGGAAATAATAATTTTTTAAATCCCTATATCCTTCTATAATGAAAATATGGATAATAATATATAGGTAGTACTTATATTACTTATAAAAAGGGGGAAAGAAGAGATGGAAAAAGAAAGGAAGACATTTTCCTTTGGCTTACGTACACAACTTATGCTATTCACTACAGTTTTAGCTTTAATTACATATTCAACAAGTATATTTTTTATTTATGTGATATACGATTATTTTCAAAGTTATGTAAGTCAAACTGCATATAATATTATCGTTATGTTATTAGGGGTAGTATGGTCTGGAATTTTAGCATATGGAGCAGCGGTATTTTTAATTAAACCGCTTCGAAAGTTAGAGGAGGCGGCGAGAAAAGCGGCTGAAGGAGATATTCGTGAAGATGTTCCATTACCAAACACTGATGATGAAATTAAATCTTTAAGTGTTGCATTTAATATGATGCTAGGGAACTTAAGGGGCATGGTAAAAAATATTGATACAACATTTTCATATACAAACAATCAAGTACAGCAAATTAGAAAACAAACAGGCGAAGCAACGAAACAAGCACAAGGTGTTTCTGAAACACTTGCAGAGATTTCTTCTGGAGCTGAGCAATCAGCGGCATCCATTCAGGCAATTGTTTCTGCTGTTGATACAACAACATCAATTGCAAGTGAAGTAGAAGAGAAAGCGAAACAGTCTGATGAGTTGTCTTCAGAAATGGTTCAAGCTTTAGGGCATAGTACTCGTGTCTTTACGTCTTTAATTCAAGGTATTCAAACATTGGCGAAAGAAAATGAAGATTCAATGCAAAATGTACAGAAGTTAGAGGAAAGAATGAAACAAGTAGAACACATTGTATCTGTTGTGAGTGAGATTGCTAGCCAAACAAATTTATTAGCACTAAACGCTTCTATTGAGGCTGCTCGTGCAGGAGAGCATGGAAGAGGCTTTGCGGTTGTTGCTGAAGAAGTACGGAAACTTGCTGATGAAAGTGATCATTCTGCAAGAAACATATCGCAGTTATTACGAAATATGCAAGAGGAAGTACAACAAGTTGCAATGAAAATGACAGAACAAGTGAAAATAGCTAAAGAAGAGGCGAAACGTGGGGAAGCTACGGAATTAATTTTAAAAGAAATGTCATCAAGCATTATGGAAGTTGCTGATGCAACGAAGCAAATTAGTGGCTATATGAACGAACAAGTGAGCCACATTCATCAAACAGGAGCACAGACGAAAGCTGTGGCAGCAATTGCTGAGGAAACATCAGCTGGTTCACAAGAAGTGGCGCGTGTGACGTTGCAACAATCTAAAAATATGGTAGTAATTGATCAATTATTAAAGGATTTAGAGCAACAAGCAGAGGACTTGAAACAAACAATTGAACGATTTTCAATGTAAAAGAGAAGAACAGAATACTGTTCTTCTCTTTTTTAGCTAGATTTAATATCTATAGTTAAAAGATATAAACTATGAACGTTTCCGCAACATTCTTTTCTGTCCCTTTCGGATGAAAATTATAGCGAGCTATAATATTAAAAGGGGTGTCTTTTATGAAAAAAGAAAAAAGACAACGATTAATTAAACAATTTGTAAAAGAGTATGAAATAGAGAAACAAGAAAGATTAGTAGAATTGTTAGCAAAAAAGGATGTATTAGTAACACAAGCTACGGTTTCTCGAGATATTCGTGAGTTAAACTTAACGAAGGTACCTTCTCAAGAAGGATTGATGATATATAAAATTTTCTCAGAAGAGCATTTACAAACTGATATAAAGTTAAAGAAAAAATTACGAGAGGTTGTTGTGAAAATTGATTGTGTAGATCAATTAATAGTTATTAAAACATTACCTGGAAATGCACATGTTATTGGTGCTTTGTTTGATGAGTTAGATTGGAAAGAAAAAATAGGATGTATATGTGGAAATGATACATGCCTTATAATTTCTCAGTCGAAATCAGATAGGGAGATTTTAGAAGAAAGATTAAATTTAATTATTTAGATGCAAAGTCCTGTTTTTAATTTTTATTAAAAACAGGATTTTTGTGTAAATACGGAAGGTAAATATTCAACATATATGCGTAATATATGTATTTTCTATTGAAAAATCGGGATGGATTATTATAAAAATACAAATTAATATGATTTTAAAAAAATAACTTGTTTAATATTTCACAATGATAATGTGGATGATTTCACAAAGGTGAAAGAGCGTAACATTTATTATGTACTTGTAAGACATCAAACATATTTAAAAGGAGGTACAACAAATGAAGCATCCGATACATGTTACGTCAGAAATTGGGGAATTACAAACGGTTTTATTAAAACGACCTGGTAAAGAAGTGGAAAACTTAACACCAGATTATTTGCAGCAATTATTATTTGACGATATTCCATATTTACCAATTATTCAAAAAGAGCATGATTACTTTGCACAAACGTTACGCAATCGGGGTGTTGAAGTTCTTTATTTAGAAAAACTAGCCGCTGAGGCGTTAGTAGATAAAAAACTTCGAGAAGAATTTGTTGATCGTATTTTAAAAGAAGGACAGGCCGACGTAAATGTTGCACATCAAACTTTAAAAGAATATTTACTTTCCTTTTCAAATGAAGAATTAATTCAAAAAATTATGGGCGGTGTACGGAAAAACGAAATTGAAACAAGTAAGAAGACACATTTATATGAATTAATGGAGGATCACTATCCGTTTTACTTAGACCCAATGCCTAATTTATATTTTACTCGAGATCCAGCAGCTAGCGTGGGTGATGGCTTAACGATAAATAAGATGAGAGAACCAGCGCGTAGACGTGAATCATTATTCATGGAGTACATCATTAAATATCATCCAAGATTTGCAAAACATAATGTACCAATCTGGTTAGATCGTGATTATAAATTTCCAATTGAAGGTGGCGACGAGCTAATTTTAAATGAAGAAACAATTGCGATTGGAGTATCTGCTCGTACTTCAGCTAAAGCAATTGAACGTTTAGCTAAAAATCTCTTTAGTCGACAAAATAAAATTAAGAAAGTATTAGCAATAGAAATTCCAAAATGCCGAGCATTTATGCATTTAGATACAGTATTTACAATGGTTGATTATGACAAGTTCACAATTCATCCAGCTATTCAAGGGCCAAAAGGGAATATGAATATTTATATTTTAGAAAAAGGACCAGATGAGGAAACCCTCAAAATTACACATCGTACTTCTTTAATGGAAGCATTAAAAGAAGTATTAGGCTTAAGTGAATTAGTTCTTATTCCATGTGGAGGAGGAGATGTAATTGCTTCTGCTCGTGAACAATGGAATGATGGCTCGAATACATTAGCAATCGCGCCAGGTGTGGTTGTTACATATGATCGCAACTATGTATCTAATACGTTATTACGGGAACACGGTATAGAAGTGATTGAGGTGCTAAGTTCGGAATTATCTCGTGGTCGTGGGGGTCCACGTTGCATGAGTATGCCAATTGTTCGTAAAGATATCTAGTATAAATAATGGAGAAAGTAGGGATGAAGTATGTTAATGACGAGACCAAATTTAAAAGGAAAAAGCTTTCTAGCAGAAAAAGATTTTACACAAGAAGAATTGTTATATTTTCTAGATTTGGCAGCAGAATTAAAAGAGAAAAAGAAAAATGGTATCCCTCATCATTATTTAGAAGGTAAAAATGTAGCGCTCTTATTTGAAAAAACTTCCACTCGTACGCGTTGTGCATTTACAGTAGCATGTACAGATTTAGGAGCGAATCCTGAATATTTAGGGAAAGGTGATATTCAGCTTGGGAAAAAAGAATCTGTAGAGGATACAGCAAAAGTGTTAGGGCGTATGTTTGACGGAATTGAGTTTCGTGGATTTAATCATGAAACTGTAGAATCTTTAGCACAAAATTCTGGTGTGCCAGTTTGGAATGGATTAACAGACATGTGGCATCCAACACAAACATTAGCAGATTTATTAACAATTAGAGAACATGTAGGGAAATTGAAAAATGTGAAGCTCGTTTACGTTGGAGATGGACGAAATAATGTTGCTAATAGCTTACTAGTTGGTGGCGCAATCGTTGGAATGGATGTACGTATTTGTACACCGGAAACTTTATGGCCTGCACAAGAAGTAATAGATTTAGCAAAAAAATATAATGAACAGGTAATGATAACAAGTAATGTGGAAGAAGCTGTTGCGAATGCAGATGTAATTTATACAGATGTATGGGTGTCTATGGGGGAAGAAGAAAAATTTGCTGAACGTGTCGAGTTATTGAAACCTTATCAAGTAAATATGAAAATGATTAAAGAAACAGGGAATGAAAACGTGATTTTCTTACATTGTTTACCTGCATTTCATGATGTCGAAACGATGTATGGCGAAGAAGTTTATGAGAAATATGGGTTGAAAGAAATGGAGGTAACTGACGAAGTATTCCGCAGTAAACATTCAAAAGTATTTGATCAAGCTGAAAATAGAATGCATACAATTAAAGCGGTTATGGCAGCTACTTTAGGAAACATGGAGTAAAGAAGAAAGGGAGTATTCCTTTCTTCTTTCTCCTCCTTTAGACACTATCATTCACTATTGCTTTTGTATTGTTATTGCAATTAAAGAGAGGTGAGTGGAATGGGTGAAGATAAGAAACTAGGATTGTTTACATTAACGGCTCTTGTAGTGGGGTCTATGATTGGCGGTGGAGCCTTTAATTTAGCGAGTGATATGGCAAAAGGAGCTGGAGCTGGAGCCATTATTATTGGCTGGGCTATAACAGGAATTGGGATGATTGCACTTGGATTATCTTTTCAAAATCTAACTGTAAAACGGCCAGATTTAGATGGTGGTATTTTTAGCTATGCAAAAGCAGGGTTTGGTAATTTTATGGGGTTTAATAGTGCGTGGGGATACTGGCTATCTGCTTGGCTTGGGAATGTAGCTTACGGCACATTATTGTTTTCTTCATTAGGATATTTCTTCCCGATCTTTGAAGGCGGGCAAAATGTAGCGTCCATTATTGGTGCAAGCGTATTATTATGGTGTGTTCACATGTTAATTTTACGTGGAGTTCAATCAGCAGCACTTGTGAATTTAGTAACTACAATCGCAAAATTAGTACCTGTATTTGTATTTATTGTCATAGGAATCTTCGCGTTTCATATTGATACGTTCTTAGATGGATTTTGGGGGCAAACTGGTTCTTTTTCATGGGGAGCAGTTGGCAGCCAAGTTAAAAGTACAATGCTTGTAACTTTATGGGTATTTATTGGGGTAGAAGGTGCTGTTGTTTTATCCAGTCGAGCAAAAAATAGAAGTGATGTAGGGAAAGCAACGGTTATTGGCTTAATTGGTACACTCATCATTTACATTTTAATCACATTATTGTCTCTTGGACTTATGCAGCAAGCAGATATTGCTGGTTTGAAAAATCCGGCTATGGCTTATTTATTTGAAAGTGTTGTTGGAAAATGGGGTGCTATCTTTATTAATTTAGGTTTAGTCATCTCTGTATTAGGTGCTTGGTTAGGTTGGACTTTGCTCGCTTCTGAAATTCCATATTTAGCGGCTAAAGATGGAGTATTTCCAAAATGGTTCGCAAAAGAAAATAAAAATAAGGCTCCAGTAAATTCATTATGGATAACAAATGGTTTAATTCAAATGTTCTTGTTAACATTCGTCGTTTCTGATCAGGCGTATAACTTTGCATTCTCTTTAGCATCTTCAGCTATTTTAATTCCATATGCTTTTTCAGCATTTTATCAACTGAAGCATAGCTTAAAGTCTGAGGAAATAGATCGAAATAAAAATATAGTAATTGGCTTGATAGCAAGTATTTATGGCGTTTGGTTAGTTTATGCAGCTGGTTTAGAGTATCTACTATTAACAATGACTTTATATGCGCCAGGTATTTTTATTTTTTACAATGTTCAAAAGCAAAAGAGTTCGAAGCAAATATTTACTCGAGTGGAATTAGCATCATCCGTAGCAATTGGTGCTTTAGCATTTTTTGCGATTTATGGATTAATTACAGGCAGCATTACTTTATAAAGCTCTGTGAAAACGAAATAAACTGGAGGGCTGAAATATGGCACGAAGAAAAATTGTAGTTGCACTAGGGGGAAATGCGATACAGTCTGGAAAAGCTACTGCGGGAGCGCAGCAAGAAGCGTTGGAAAAAACAGCGGAACAACTTGTGAAAATAATGGAAAATGATGTAGATATAGTAATTGCACATGGAAATGGCCCACAAGTGGGGAATATTTTATTGCAGCAAAAAGCTGCAGAAACGGAAAAGACACCTGCAATGCCATTAGATACTTGTGGGGCAATGAGCCAAGGAATGATTGGATATTGGATGGAAAATGCGATTGAAAAGGCATTGAAAAAACGGAATATAAAAAAAGATGTAGCAACGGTTATAACACGCGTTGTTGTGGATAAAAAAGATGAGGCATTTAAAAATCCAACTAAACCAATTGGTCCTTTTTATACAGAAGAAGAGGCCAGAAGATTAATGGAAGAAACAAAAGCAGTGTTTAAAGAAGATGCGGGTAGAGGGTGGAGACGTGTTGTTCCATCACCGAAGCCTGTAAGTATTCATGAACATAAAGTGATTAATTCTTTGGTCGAAGATGGAAATATAGTGATAGCTGTTGGTGGTGGTGGAATTCCAGTAATTGATTCTGAAGAAGGACTAAAAGGAACTGAAGCGGTTATCGATAAAGATTTCGCTGCGCAGAAATTAGCAGAATTAGTAGATGCCGATACGCTCGTTATTTTAACTGCAGTTGATCATGTGTATGTAAATTATAATCAACCGAATCAAAAAAAATTAGAGCATGTCACAGTGAATCAATTAGAAGAATACATTGAGGAACAGCAATTTGCTGCGGGAAGTATGCTTCCAAAAATTGAAGCTGCTATCAATTTTGTTAATACAAATCCAGAACGAAAAACAATTATTACGTCTTTAGAAAAAGTATATGAAGCATTAGAAGAAAAAGCTGGTACTATTATTTCAAAACAGAATGTATGCATGTATGTTTAAGTAATTATGTACGCTACTTATTAGTAAAAAGAATGAAGTTAGTAACTTCATTCTTTTTATTTATTAATATTTTTTGTGCTCATTGTTCATAAAGTTTTCATGATGAAATCCGAATATATAAGTTAATTGTGATAAAATTCAAATTGAATGCGCTTTCTTGATTTTTCGATCCAACATACAGCAAGAGAGAGGGAATTTTATGAATAGACGCAACGTAGTTAAAGATTTAAAGCAGTTTGAATTATTTGCTCATTTAACAGAAAAGAAATTGAAAGGTTTGACGGAGTTTGTCTATTGGCGAACTTATAAAAAGGGTCAATTTTTATTTTTAGAAGGGGATTCAAGAGAAAGAATTTACTTCATGTTAGATGGATTTGTAAAGTTAGAGCGGGTAAATCAAAGTGGGAATTTATTATATGATGACTATGTAAAGAGGTATTCTATTTTTCCTTATGGTGGTATGTTTACAGACAGAGGATATAACTATACAGCAGAAGCGATGACAGATGTAGAGGTCTATTATATTCCGACAGTAATTTTTGAAGATATGGTGAAATCTAGTAGGACACAATTAATGTATGTTGTTCAGCAATTATCATCCATATTAAAGCTAAACGAAAATCGAGTACAAAATATTACAATTCCTAATGCACAAGATCGGGTCATTCAAACATTAAATTATTTAATGCAGGATTTAGGAGAACAGAGTGGCGAAACGATTGTAATTTCCTGCCCACTTACAACAATTGAAATATCGAAAATATCTGGTACGTCTCGAGAGACGGTTAGTAGCGTATTAAAACAATTAAAAAATGATAGTATTGTTACAATTATAGATAAA
Organism: Bacillus sp. AFS059628; assembly: GCF_002571225.1. Taxonomy (GTDB): domain Bacteria; phylum Bacillota; class Bacilli; order Bacillales; family Bacillaceae_G; genus Bacillus_A. Next base: position 28,145 of record NZ_NVEC01000034.1, read on the forward strand.
AAAATTACAATACATAATCCAACATATTTTGAGGAAATCTCTATGTGAAAATTGTAGATTGATTTTTTAATTCATATTGTATATTAATAAGGTTCTTTATATATTTATAAGGAACTTTTTTACGTTATCCTCTATAAAAAGATTGTATAGTATAGTAATAATGGCTAAAATCGATAATAAAAACAAAGTGAAGGGGAGAAGGAATGATTCGCATTGAGTATGATCGATTAGTAGCTATTTTTTACAGTATAGGGGTTATATTATTATTAAAAATTCCAAATGATAATGAATTAATAGGGGAAAAGCTATTTAATCTCTATAAGGTTCCGATACATACGGATATTTATATGAATTACAAAGTTTCAAATATATTGATTGTTTCTTTCTTACTACATGTAATTGCATTTATATTATTTTTAAAATGGCTAGGAAAAAAGGAGCCTAGTACATTTAGAAAAATGAATAAGATAAAAGTAGTAGGTATTAGTATTTTGATTTTAATGATGCCGTTTATTTTAAATAACATCCTCCAGACATTGAATAAAACATGGTACTACGCAGGAAAAACAGGCTTAGAAGCAATAGAATATAAAAAAGACGATAGCCAGTGTAGAATGGAGAAAAATGGAGAGGATATCGAACGAAAGTGCATTGTTACTTTAAAAAATTATCGTAATCATTCACAAGCATTAAAAGTTGTTTTATATGAGGATTCAAAAAGTTATCCAGTACCAAATCCAATCTATTTACAAAAACATGAGACAAAGCAAGTCGAATTTCAAATTCCTGTTGTTTATAGTAGCGGTATTGAAAAAGATGAAGTTCCCAATATTAAAATACATTCATTGCATGAAAATGATACGAAATAAAATTAATCCGTAAGTAAAAGTTTATGAGTAGGAGCAATAATTTGAAACGATATAGAAAATCAACTTGAATCATCCGACATGCTACGAGGTAATGGCATATTGGATGATTTTTTATTTTATACCCTTTTTACGTATGAAAAGGTGGGATACAAAAGAGAAAAATTTTCGTAACTATGATGTAAGCTTCTTAACCGAAATGGTATACGACGTTCGCGTGCTCGTTTTAAAGTGTTACAGATATCATTTTTATTTTGACAAAAAACAATAATACAAGGTAGTTTTAGAATCCTTAAATTTAAATTCATTTGGGCTACGTCATAGCAGGGTCTGAGAGAACAATGTTACGACCTGTTAATTTTGTTTGTTTGAATTTATCGATACTTTCTAAAATCAGCAGTTCTTTTTATTAATGTATGAAAATCGTATGTAACGTGCGTGGACAAGAGTAGGTGAGGAATGAGATTTGCTTTTGTGAGAAATAAATAAGGCATAAGAATAAGGAATCTACATAGAGTTCAATGAAAACAGTTGCAAACTATTCATATTTTGTTATGATAGTGTTACGAAAACGTTTGCATAAAATTATGATGAGATGCAAAAGGAGAGAATGACTATGAATAAGACATGGTGGAAAGAAGCGGTTGCTTATCAAATTTATCCACGTAGCTTTATGGATTCAAATGGCGATGGTATTGGAGATTTACAAGGTATTATTGCAAAACTGGATTATTTAAAAGATTTAGGTATAGATGTAATTTGGATTTGTCCAATGTATAAGTCACCTAATGATGATAATGGTTATGACATTAGTGATTATCAAGATATCATGGATGAGTTTGGTACGATGGAAGACTTTGATGCTTTACTAGATGAAGTTCATAAGCGTGATATGAAGCTTATTATTGATTTAGTTATTAATCATACAAGTGATGAACATCCATGGTTTATTGAGTCTCGTTCATCTAAAGACAATCCGAAGCGTGATTGGTATATTTGGCATGATGGTAAAGATGGTGCGGAACCAAACAACTGGGAAAGTATTTTTAACGGTTCGGCATGGGAATATGATGAAGTAACAGGACAATATTATTTACACTTATTCTCGCGTAAACAACCAGATTTAAACTGGGAGAATAAAGAAGTTCGCGAAGTGTTATACGATACAGTTAATTGGTGGCTTGATAAAGGAATTGATGGTTTCCGCGTGGATGCAATCAGCCATATTAAAAAAGAAGATGGCTTCAAAGATATGCCAAATCCAAAAGAACTGAAGTATGTACCATCTTTTGATAAACATATGAATGTAGATGGTATTCAACCTTTACTAGAAGAGTTAAAAGAAAATACATTTTCGAAGTACGATATTATGACTGTTGGTGAAGCGAATGGCGTTAAGATTGAAGATGCTGAGCTTTGGGTTGGAGAAGAACAAGGCAAGTTCAATATGGTATTCCAATTCGAACATTTAAGCTTATGGGATGCAGAAAAGAAGAAAGATCTTGATGTTGTAGGACTGAAAAAAGTATTAACGAAATGGCAAAAAGGTCTAGAAAATAAAGGATGGAATGCTTTATATATTGAGAATCACGATAAGCCACGTATCGTTTCAACTTGGGGAGATGATAAACAATATTGGCGTGAAAGTGCAACAGCTCTAGGGGCAATGTATTTCTTTATGCACGGTACACCATTCATTTACCAAGGACAAGAAATTGGGATGACAAATGTTCAATTCCCAAATATTGAAGATTACGATGATGTAGCAATTAAAAATTTATATCGCGAGAAAATTGCAGAGGGCGTATCACATCAAGATATGATGGAAATTATATGGGCTTCTTGCCGCGATAATTCACGTACACCTATGCAGTGGAACGATGAGATGAATGCTGGCTTCACAACAGGTGCACCTTGGTTTGGTATGAATCCAAACTATAAAGAAATTAATGTTGAAAAGCAAAAGAATGAAGAGAACTCTATTTTCAATTTCTATAAGAAAATGATTGCCTTGAAAAAAGAGTACGATGTACTGAATTACGGTACGTACGATTTACTTTTAGAAGATGATCCGCAAATTTATGCATATACTCGTACATTAAGCGATGAAAAAATCGTTGTAATTAGTAATATCTCAAAAGAGGAAGCTGTATATAATGAGGGTTTATTCGCACTAGAACGCAAACGTTTGCTTTTAAATAACTACGAAGTTGCGGAACATGAACAAGTAACTACAATCACGTTAAAGCCTTATGAAACAAGGGTTTATCGCATTTCATAATAAAAAAGGATGCTCCTAGAGCATCTTTTTTATGAAAAAAAATAAATTTCTATTGCAAAGTGAAAACGCTTTTATTAAAATAGATTTATGAAAACGGTTGCGTAAAGATAAAAATGAAGTAACATAAGGAATCGTTTTCACAATAGAAACAGAGATTATAATTTAAATTATTATGTTGTTATAAATAAAGGGGAGGAAGAACAGATGAAAATTACGTCTTTTGATTTTTGGCAAAAGTTCGGGAAAGCATTATTAGTTGTTGTAGCTGTAATGCCAGCAGCTGGTTTAATGATTTCTATCGGTAAGTTAATTGGGATGTCTGCTGGGGATATTAACGCAGTTCATACGATCGCTCGCGTAATGGAAGACATCGGTTGGGCAATTATTACAAATCTGCACATCTTATTCGCGGTAGCAATTGGGGGATCTTGGGCGAAGGATCGCGCAGGTGGTGCATTCGCAGCGCTACTAGCATTTGTCTTAACGAATAGAATTACAGGAGCTATATTTGGCGTAAACGCTGAAATGTTAGCGGATTCAAAAGCGAAAGTTTCTTCAGTATTAGCAGGAGATTTAATTGTAAAAGATTACTTTACTTCTGTACTTGGTGCACCAGCATTAAACATGGGAGTTTTCGTAGGGATTATCACAGGTTTCTTAGGAGCTACTTTATATAACAAATATTATAACTATAACAAACTGCCACAGGCATTAGCATTCTTTAACGGAAAACGATTCGTACCATTCGTTGTAATTGTTTGGTCTACAGTCACTGCAATTGTATTATCACTTTTATGGCCATTCATCCAAAGTGGATTAAATGAATTTGGTCGCTGGATTGCAGCTTCAAAGGATAGTGCACCAGTTGTTGCACCATTTGTATATGGAACATTAGAGCGTTTACTATTACCATTCGGTTTACATCATATGTTAACGATTCCGATGAACTACACAGAGCTAGGCGGAACATATACGATGTTAACTGGCTCAAAAATTGGACAAGTTGTAGCAGGACAAGATCCTTTATGGCTTGCATGGATTACAGATTTAAATAACTTATTAGCAAATGGAGATACAAAAGCATATAACGATTTATTAAATAATGTTGTACCAGCCCGATTCAAAGCTGGACAAGTTATCGGTTCATCAGCAGCGTTAATGGGTATTGCATTCGCAATGTTCCGTAATGTTGATAAAGAAAAACGTGCAAAATATAAACCAATGTTCTTATCAGCAGCGTTAGCAGTATTCTTAACAGGTGTAACAGAACCAATTGAATTCATGTTCATGTTTATTGCTCCAGTATTATATGTTGTATATGCAATTACAACAGGACTTGCATTCGCATTAGCGGATTTAATTAACTTACGTGTTCACGCATTTGGATTTATTGAATTAATTACTCGTACACCGATGATGGTTAATGCAGGACTAACAAGAGATTTAATCAATTTCGTTATCGTTTCATTAGTATTCTTCGGTCTGAACTTTACATTATTCAATTTCTTAATTAAAAAGTTCAACTTACCAACACCAGGACGTGCAGGTAACTACATTGATAATGAAGATGAGTCATCAGAGGGAACAGGAAATGTACAAGATGGTTCATTAGCAACAAAAGTTATTGATTTATTAGGTGGAAAAGAAAATATTGCTGACGTAGATGCTTGTATGACACGTTTACGTGTAACAGTAAAAGATTTAGATGTTGTTGCACCAGAAGCGCAATGGAAACAAAATGGTGCTTTAGGACTTATCGTAAAAGACAAAGGGGTACAAGCAGTATATGGTCCGAAAGCTGACGTATTAAAGTCAGACATTCAAGATATGTTAGGTGCGTAATAATATGAAATTGCTAACTTTAAACTGTCACTCTTGGCAAGAAGAAAATCAAATAGAAAAGATAAAATATCTTGCTAAAGTCATTCAAGAAGAAGAGTATGATGTCATCGCATTGCAAGAAGTAAGTCAGTCGATAGGGGCTAAAAATGTATGCGGTAACAAGAAAGAAGATAATTTTGGACTTTTACTATTAGAAGAGTTAAAAGCGTTACATGTAAAAGATTACAATATTACTTGGGATTTCTCTCATATTGGTTATGATGTGTATGAAGAAGGATTAGCGATTGTAACGAAACATAATGTTATAAAAGAAGATACGTTCTTTATTTCAGAAAATAAGGACACGGCGTATTGGAAAACACGCAAAATTGTAAGTGCAACAATTGCTTATAATGGTAAGAACATCACGTTTTACTCTTGCCACCTCGGTTGGTGGAATGATGAAGAAGAATCATTTGAAGGTCAAGTTAATCGTTTGATGGAGCGTGTAGATAGCAATGAACTATCCTTCTTAATGGGTGATTTTAATAATAACGCCCGTTTGCAAGGTGAGGGTTATGAATATATGATGCAAAAAGATTTGTATGACACATATGAACTAGCAATAGAGAAGGATGAAGGAACAACTGTCCAAGGTGAGATTGCTGGTTGGGATGAAAATAAACATAATCTACGAATCGATTTAATATTGTGTAACCAAAGTGAAAAAGTTCGTTCTTCAAAAGTCATTTTTAATGGTACAAACCGAAATGTAATTTCAGATCATTTCGGTGTAGAAGTACAAGTAGATATATAATAGAAGAAATCCTCACAGATGATGAAAAGCTGTGAGGATTTTTTTGAGGAATACAAGTATTTCCAAGAGAAAATACTTGTATTTTTTATGACATTTCCTATATATTTGTTATTATTGAATGTAAAACCAATTTGGTCATTTTGTATTCATACTTTGACTGACTTCGTTATATAATGTAGTAAGTCAAAGTTAATGGGAAAAATAGTTCGTTTTTGGTTAATCCACGATGTAGAAAGTGATATAATTGCAAAATGTATGTATCATTTTCTAAAGAAGGAAAAATATATAATTAGGTGATAACTTCTATGAAACAAATTTGGCGTATTTATAAGACAGATTTACGGAATGTAGCTAAACATTGGGCTGCAATTGTTATTGTTGTAGGATTAATGATTTTACCATCGTTATATGCATGGTTTAACATTAAAGCTTCCTGGGATCCGTACGGAAATACAAAAGAGGTTCCCATTGCAGTTTCTAACCAAGATGCTGGCTCTAATTTAAGAGGAAAAGACATCAATATTGGTGACGAGATTGTAGATTCTCTTAAGAAAAACAAAAATCTTGGGTGGAAATTTGTAGACGAAAAACAAGCAATTTACGGAGTTGAGCGCGGGGATTATTATGCAAGTATTACAATTCCAAAAGATTTCTCTGAAAAGATTGCAACTGTTCTGGATGAAAATCCACAGAAACCAGAACTGGATTACTATGTAAATGAAAAAGTAAATGCAATTGCACCAAAAATTACAGCAAAAGGTGCATCAGGTATTACAGAAGAAATTAGTAAAAACTTTGTTAAAACAGCAAACGGTGAGATTTTTAAAGTTTTTAATGATCTTGGAATCGATTTAGAAACAAACTTACCAAGTATTGAGAAAGTAAAAGATCTTGTATTTAAGTTAGAAGCGCAGTTCCCAGAAATGAATACATTGATGGATAAGGCGTTAGATGATGCGACTCGAGCAGAAGATGTTGTGAAAGTGGCGCAAAAAGAGTTGCCGGTTGTAGAGAGTGTTATTAATGATGGGCAGGATACACTTAAGAGTTTAGATGCGTTCTTTGCGAGAAATGATGAAACATTGAATCGTGCTCCGGGAACTATTAAGAATAATTTAATTGTAACGAAGCAGGGCTTGGATGCTGCAGCGAAAATTACGGATTACTTAAAAAATCCTTCATTTGATTTTAATCTGACACTTCCAGATCCAGCTAAATTACCAGTGTTACCTAATATAACTCTTCCACAAATACCGCAAATACCAGAAATTCCAGCGTTACCGCAAGTGAATGGTGATGGGTATAAGAATATTGCTAAAAATATTGATCAAACTGTAAATAATGTTTTCAGCTCAATACGTGTTGGAACAACTTATGCACAAGGTGTTATAAACGGGTTACAAAATGGTAATTTTGATCCAGAAAAAGCGAAACAAGATCTTAATAATGTTTCTGAGACGCTGCAAGGACGTGCGGATAGTGTTTCATATGTAATTGATGTCTTTACTAAATTTAAAGAGTCGGCATCAACTGATTTTGGAAAAGAATTCTTCCAAAAGAGAATAGAAAGATTAACAAACCTTAAATCAGCTATCGAAAATGCAAATGGTGGCGTTAAAGATATTGCTAATATTATTGGTACAGGGCAAGAAGTGAAACAAGATGTAAGAGATGCTACTAATAAAAAGTTAGATGCAATAAATAACTTGGTAAATCAAGCAGAAGCAGATTATAATGCAACATTCGTAACTGATTTTGAAAAAGCAGTAAGTACAGCCGAGCAATTGAAAGATAAGGCTGAAGGTGTAAAAGAAGATGCGCAACAACTTAGAGGTAATTTAAATCAAGATATAAAAAAAGCGAATGAGTTAGTAAATCAAACAAATGAGGCATTAGACAATGGTAGAGAAAAGTACGATAAGGCTGTAAGTGATTACAGCAGAGTAAAAACAGAACTTGGAAAAGCAAGAGAAGACTTAAGCAACGCAGGTGTTAATGGATTAGACTCTACAAAAGTAGCCTTAAATGATTTAAATGGACAGTTCAAAGCAGCATGGAATTTAGTTAATGATATGATTCCAGTTCTGGAAAATACAAATAAAGTTTTAGCAGATGTAAATAGTGATAAGAACACGAATAACACTATTTCTAAATTAAATAAAGTAAAAGATGGTCTTCAAAAAGGAATCAATTTAACTGATAAAGGAATTGACTCTATTAATAAAGGGCAAAAACCAGCAGCAGATGTTATTGAGAGTATTAATGAAGTATCTAAGAGTGTTTCGGGTCAAATTGGTGACATTTTAGCTAAATATGATTCAGAAATCACTCCAAATTTCAATGCGGCTATTGCTCGTACGAAAGAGATGTCTAAAAACACATCTCAAATTTTAAAAGAAGCAGACAAAAAGCTTCCGGATGTTAAAAAAATACTAGAAGATTCATCAAAAGGCTTAGTAGATGGTAAAAAGAAATTAGCAGACATTAAAGCTGAAATGCCAGCTACTGAGAAAAAGATTAAAGAATTGGCAGATAAAATTCGTGATTTTGAATCTGAAGAGGATTTAAAAGACATCATACGCTTATTGAAAAACGATGTTGAGAAGCAAAGTGATTATTTTGCGAATCCAGTAAATTTAAAAGAGAATAAATTATTTGCGATGCCGAACTACGGTTCAGCAATGTCACCATTCTATACAGTGCTTGCATTATGGGTAGGCGCATTATTAATGGTTTCATTATTAACAGTAGAAGTACATGAAGAGGGCGCGAATTATAAGAGCCATGAAATTTACTTCGGACGTTTATTAACATTCTTAACGATAGGTCTTTCACAAGCGTTTATCGTATCGATGGGAGATATATTCTTACTTGGTACGTACGTAGTCGATAAGTTCTGGTTTGTGTTATTTAGTTTATTTATTGGTGGAGTCTTCGTTTGTATCGTATACTCACTCGTTTCTATTTTCGGAAACGTTGGGAAATCGATGGCGATCATTTTACTTGTACTGCAAGTAGCAGGATCGGGCGGAACATTCCCAATTCAAATGACACCAGCGTTCTTCCAAGCAATTTATCCATTCTTACCGTTCACATATGCAATTAGTGCAATTCGTGAAACAGTAGGCGGAATGCTGTGGGATATCGTAACGCGAGATTTACTTGTATTAAGTGCTTTCGTAGTAGTTATGATTGTTGCTGCGTTATTACTGAAAACACCAATTAACAAATCGAGTGAAAAATTCGTTGAGAACGCAAAAGGAAGTAAAATCATTCACTAAAATAAAAGGTTCCTACCGATAGAGGTAGGAACCTTTTTGTTTAATCAAATTTTAATTTCTTTAATGCTTCTGCGAACGGATTGTTTAATGGTTCTTCTTCTTTGTTCTGTTGTTTCATATATTTTTGAACGTCGCGCTTATCAGCTTTGTTTCCAGATTCTTTTTTACGTCTCTCTTGGAACGTGGAAAGTTTTTCGCGATAGCCACATTTACATGCGAAGATTTGTCCTGCACCTTCACCACGTAATTCTAATTTCTTCTTACATTGCGGACAACGAGCGTTTGTTGTACGAGATACATTTTTACGATGACCACATTCACGATCTTGGCAAACGAGCATCTTTCCTTTTTTGCCGTTTACCTCTAGCATTGGTTTACCGCAGTCTGGACAAGACTTTGTTGAAATGTTGTCATGTTTATATTTCTTATCACTCGATTTAATTTCAGATACAATTTCTTTCGTATAGTTCTTCATTTCTGAAATGAACACTTCTTTTTTTAGTTTACCTTTTGCGATAGCTTCTAGCTTTTGTTCCCACTCACCAGTTAGTGTAGGTGATTTTAACTCTTCTGGTACTAAATCAAGTAACTGACGGCCTTTTGAAGTAATGTGAATATCTTTACCACGTTTTTCAATTAAGAATGAATTGAATAGCTTGTCGATAATATCAGCACGTGTCGCTACAGTACCTAATCCACCAGTTGATTTTAGTGTATCAGCAAGTTGTTTGTTTTGCGTATCCATATATTTTGTAGGATTCTCCATTGCTGAAAGTAAAGTCGCCTCGTTAAAACGTGCTGGTGCTTTCGTTTGACCTGATGTTTGCATAATTAATTTTACAGTTAATGTATCGCCTTTTTCGATGCGAGGTAGAAGTTGCTCTTTTACGTCATCTGTTACATCATCATCTTCAAAGCGATTTTCGTATACTTCCTTCCAGCCGGCATGTAAAATTGTTTTTCCGCGTGCAATGAACGTTTCATTGCCAACTTTTGTGCGTAACGTTAGTTGTTCGTATTCGAATGCTGGGAATAAAACGGCTAAGAAACGTTTTACAACTAAATCATAAATTTTACGTTCTTTATCTGTGAAGGCAGAGAAATGAACGTATCCTTCTGTCGGAATAATTGCGTGATGATCGCTTACTTTACTATCATCAACAAATGACTTATTAGCCTTGATAGGCTTTTGTAATACTTTATGTGCTAAAGAACGATATTCTCCAACTCCGCACGCCTTTAGACGTTCTGGAAGTGTTCCAACGATATCAGATGAAATATAGCGTGAATCTGTACGAGGGTATGTTAGCACTTTATGTTGCTCATACAATTTCTGCATAATGTTTAATGTTTCTTTCGCAGAGTAACCGAACTTTTTATTTGCATCACGTTGTAATTCAGTTAAATCGTAAAGGCCAGGAGAGAATGACTTCTTCTGTTTTTTATCAATTTCTACAACAGTAGCATTTTGTTTATCTAGATTTTTTACAATACCGTCAATTTTGTCTTTATTAAAACTACGGCTATTACCGTTTGCATCTTGCCAAGTTAATTTTAACTTATCAGTTGTTTGCGCTTCGATACCGTAGTAAGTTTGAGCTTTGAAGTTCTTTATTTCATCTTCGCGATTAGCAATCATAGCGACAGTAGGTGTTTGCACACGGCCGCAATTCAGCTGGGCATTAAAGCGAGTCGTTAAAGCGCGAGTCGCGTTAAGACCGATATACCAGTCAGCTTCTGAACGTGCAACTGCTGAAGCGTATAAATTGTCATATGCTTTACCTGGTTTTAAATTTGCAAAACCATCTTTAATTGCTTTATCAGTAACGGATGAAATCCATAGACGTTTAATTGGTTTGTTAATTCGAACCTTATCAATAATCCAACGAGCGACTAATTCTCCTTCACGCCCAGCGTCTGTTGCTACAATAATTTCATTTACATCTTTTCTAAGTAGCTGACTTTTTACAGCATTAAATTGTTTCCCAGTTTGTTTAATAACCGTTAATTTCAAACGCTCAGGTAGCATAGGTAAATCTTCTAAATTCCACTTTTTATATTTCACATCATAGCTTTCTGGATCTGCTAATGTAACAAGATGACCTAAAGCCCAAGTTACAATATATTTACTACCTTCAAGGTAGCCATTTCCTTTTTTATCACACTTCAGTACACGCGCAATATCTCGTGCAACAGAAGGTTTTTCAGCGATTACAACGCTTTTTGACATATTAAAAACATCCTTTCAAATTTCCATACGTTAACTATAGCATACATCTTCTTGAGATTCAGTTTCGCTCTAGATTTGAACGTTTTTTAATGGGGTAACATCTGTTTGAAAGTGAATGATGGTGACAGAACATAATATGCACCATGATGAGACTGTGAGAAATAGATAGTTATTATGCGTATTGTTTTATTAGTTGCTTCTATATTGAATAGAAAAGTAAAGAACTTGTTATTTTACTAGAATAAGAGTAGACTTTGAAGTAGAAGAATACTAAACACATGGGAGTTTGTGGATGCAAACTGAGAGTATGACTAATCCGTCATTGACCATTTGAACCTGTTGGATAATGCCAGCGTAGGGAGAGTGTAAAAACACATGTTCAGGCACTTTGCGTACGCGCAAAGTGTCTTTTTGTGTATCTCCCATCACTATAGTTAGGAGATGAGAAGGATGAATATGAAAGAAATTAGTAAAGTAGTGGATTTGGTGAGAGAGTCTAATCCGCTCGTTCATAATATTACAAATGTTGTTGTCACAAATTTTACAGCTAACGGTTTGTTAGCGTTAGGAGCATCGCCTGTAATGGCATATGCAAAAGAAGAAGTAGCAGAAATGGCTAGCATTGCTGGGGCGCTTGTTTTGAACATGGGTACACTTCGTCCTGACGAGGTAGAAGCGATGTTACTTGCTGGTAAATCAGCAAATGTGAACAATGTACCAGTACTGTTTGATCCAGTTGGTGCAGGAGCAACATCGTATCGAACAGAAGTTGCGAGACATATTCCGGCTGAAATTGAGTTAGCGATTATCCGCGGAAATGCAGCTGAAATAGCGAACGTTATTAATGAGAGATGGGAAATTAAAGGAGTAGACGCTGGTGCTGGAAATGGTAATGTCGTAAGTATTGCAAAGCAGGCAGCCGACGAATTGAATACAGTAGCGGTAATTACTGGAAAAGAAGATGTTGTTACAGATGGAGAGCGAACGCTCCTTATTCGAAATGGTCACTCTATTTTAACGAAAGTTACGGGAACTGGTTGTTTACTAACTTCTGTAATAGGAGCATTTGTAGCGGTAGAAAAGGATTATGTAAAGGCAGCGGTAGCAGCATTAGCGTTTTATGGTGTAGCTGCAGAACTGGCAGCTGCTAAGACAGTGGAGAAGGGACCGGGTAGTTTCCAAATTGAATTTTTAAATCAGTTAGCGAATACTACTTCAGGTGATATAGAGAAGTATGGGAAGATTGAGGTTATATAGTAAGGAGGGAAAATAAATGTCGCGTATTTCAAAGGCAGAAATGTCTAGGTTGTTATCAGTATATTTTATTATGGGAAGTAACAATTGTACCAAGGATCCACTGCAAGTATTGAGAGATGCACTTGAAGGCGGTATAACAATTTTTCAATTTCGTGAAAAGGGAGAAGGCGCTTTGACAGGAGAGGAACGCATTTGTTTCGCAAAAGAACTACAAGCAACTTGTAAGGAGTACGGTGTACCGTTCATCGTAAATGATGATGTGGAACTAGCTCTCGAGTTAGATGCAGATGGCGTGCATGTTGGACAAGATGATGAAGGGATTACTTCTGTTCGTGAAAAAATGGGGGATAAAATTGTTGGTGTATCTACACATACAATTGAAGAAGCACGCTGGGCGATTGAAAACGGAGCTGATTATTTAGGTGTCGGCCCTATTTTCCCAACGAGTACGAAAAAAGATACGAAAGCTGTGCAAGGAACGAAAGGCTTAGCTCATTTTAGAGAACAAGGAATTACAATACCAATCGTCGGGATTGGCGGCATTACAATTGACAATACAGCTTCAGTTATAGAAGCGGGTGCAGATGGTGTTTCCATTATTTCTGCGATTAGTTTAGCGGAATCTGCGTATGAAAGTACGAAGAAGCTAGTAGAGGAAGTAAGTAAGAGTTTGTAGAAGAAGGCTATGTAGTATTAAAATGCTGCATAGCTTTTTATTTTTTGATATTGATATTTAGAAAAAGGGAGGGGATTGTTTGAAGCGGAAACAGTTTGTAGAGTTGCAAAATGAGTTGTTTCGTTTATTTAAACAAACATTTGATTAAAAAAGCACAAACCCTTTAAAATTGTCGGTTTGTGCTTTTTCTTTAAAACATAATTGATATTAAGAGCATTCCAATTCCGATAGAAGTGAATGTTGCGATTAGGCCTGGAATCATAAAGCTATGATTTAAAACATATTTACCAATGCCAGTTGTACCAGTGCGATCAAAGTTAATGGCAGCAACGATTGTTCCATAGTTTGGAATGAAGAAATATCCATTTACTGCAGGGAACATCGCGATTAGTAGTGCTGGTGGAATACCGAGTGATAATCCAAGTGGCATTAAAGCACGTACTGTTGCGGCTTGGCTATATAGTAAAATAGATAGAATGAATAATGCGATGGCAAATAGCCATGGTGCACTTGTTACTAGGTGCTGAATTGATCCTTGAATCATATTTAAGTTTCCGTTAAAGAAAGTATCTCCCATCCAAGCGATACCGAAAATAGCAACAACTGCTGTTGCCCCTGCTTTAAAGACGTTACCAGATACGATGCTTTCTACATTTGGTTTACAGAAAATAATAATAAGAGCTGCGATCGTTAACATAACCATTTCAATTGTGTTTGGCATGGAAAGACGAACTAACTTCCCGTCGACCATCCATCCTGGACGAAGTACTTCAAATGAACCGAGAAGTACGACAAGAAAAGTTCCTACTAGGAAAAGAATAACTGATAATTTAGCGCCTTTTACACCGGTAAATCCTTTTTTCTCTTCAATATTAGGAATCATTCCTTCTTTTAATCGTTTTAAGTATTCAGGGTCTTCATTTAATTCTTTCCCCATTTTGCTAGCAACAAATGCAGCTATCATACAAGCGATAAAAGTAGAAGGGATACTTACTTTTAAAATATCTAATAAGGTGATTTTATAGTCAGCTAGCATTGCTAAAAGTGCAACCGTTGCAGCTGATATAGGACTAGCTGTAATTGCTTGTTGAGAAGCAATTACGGCAATTGACATTGGTCGTTCCGGTCTAATCCCCGATTCGCGAGAAACTTCTGCGATAACAGGAAGTACAGAATAAGCAACGTGACCAGTTCCTGCGCAGAGTGTAAATAAATAAGTAACAATTGGAGCAAAGAATGTAATGCGCTTTGGATTTTTTCGTAATGCTTTCTCAGCCAGATGAACAAGGTAGTCCATTCCTCCAGCAGCTTGAAGTGCACCGGCAGCTGTAATCACCGCTAAAATCATAAGCATTACATCAATAGGAGGAGCTGTAGGTTGTAAGTGGAAGACGAAAACAAGTATTGCCATACCAACGCCACCCATCACTCCTAGACCAACTCCGCCTAGACGTGCGCCAATAAAAATGCAGAGTAGTAACGTAAGAAATTGTAGCCAAAACATGATAAACTACCTCCGAAATTCATTAGTTAAGATATATTTGAATAATTTAATTTGAACGAAAATTAAAATAAATACTCAAAATAATCCTTGTATTTCATACATTTTTTATTATATAACACAAGAAATGTAACATTCACATACTTTGTTAAATTATTTCGAAAAAATAATTCATTGAAACTATACATCTACATCTCTAAATAGGTAGACATTTTAATTTTTATGTTGTAATCTTTGATAGAGAATAATTTAATTCTCATAGAACTCCCATATCGTTCAACTCGTTCAGCGAGAAAGGCAAACTGATGGAAACATTAGGACGCAAAACTACAGGAGCTAAGGTCGAAAGGCTATGCTAGCCAGTTACCGGACGGATAGGGTTGGTCTTGACCAATGCTCTTTTCATTGGTCTTTTTTTTATTTACAAACAAATGAGAACCTTAATCAATTATTAATAAGGTTTATATTTTAATAGTTTCACTTTATATTAAGTTAATTAAGAAAGGTGATGGTAATGAAAAAATATTGGCACAAGCTATCATTTCTTCAAAAAAATGTATTGTTAACTGTGTTAGTTATTTTGACGCTTGTTGGTACTATGGGAGCGTTAAGTTTTAACATGTTTCAAAATAGTATGATGTCTATGTTTGAAAGGCATTCTTTTGAAACAGGAGATACGGTATTACATAAATTAGACGAAGAAATAGTGAGAGATGTTACAAAAGACCCAGTGGCACAAAGAGAAAAGAGAGAGAAGTTAACAGAGAAATTAGATGAAGCAACGGAAGAATTGAATAGTGTTGGACAAACGTATATTGTTGGAGCAAAAAAAAATGAAAAAGGTGAGTTACTAATCGTCGACTTGTCTACAGACTTAGCGAGTGTTGTTGAAGTAAGGCCGGGAGAATATTATAAACAACCAGATCTTTGGATGAAAGCATACGATAAGGTAATGAGCACGAAAAAAGCAAACATGACAGTAGTATATGAAGATCTATTAGGAACATGGGTAACGATATTAGAGCCAATTAAAGATGGAGATGGAAATATTGTGGCAATTGTTGCAGCCGATGTAGATGCTTCTATTGTTCCTATTACAAAAGAAAAATTCATTATACAAGGTTTAATGTTTATTTGTATTTCTGTTTTAATTGCAACTGTTATTCAATTTTTGATTGTACGTAACGCACTTGCTCCATTACGGGATTTACGTGAAGGATTGCGCAGAATCGGTGAAGGTGATTTGAGTATTAAATTGGAGGAAAGACCAGATGATATTGGTATTATTAATTCGTATTTTAATAATACTATCGAGAAGTTTAAAGGAATTATAGATAAAGTGAAGCAGACAGCAGAACAGGTTTCCTCATCTTCACAAGAATTGTCAGTGAGTACGAAAGAAAATAGCATGGCAGTCCAAGGAATCGTAAGTTCTATAGTCGAGTTAAGGGCTGGCGTTCAATTACAAGAAACGTCAGTACCAAAGTATTTAGATATTGTATATGAAATGGAAGATAGGATGGAAGAGATAACTAATATTGCAAAACAAATGACGAAAGAGTCTGAAGGTACTAAGCATCATTCAGTAAAAGGAAATGGTATTATTGAACAGACGATGAATCAAATGAACATAATACAAAATGCAGTACAAAATTTATCTTCTATCATTCATTCTTTGGAAACGAGATCAAAAGAAATTAGTGATATTGTAAATGTAATTACGAGTATTTCAAATCAAACGAATTCGCTAGCTTTACATGCTTCTATCGAAGCTTCACATGGTGAGGCAACCGGAAAGGGATTTGCCGTTGTTGCTGATGAAGTACGTAAATTAGCAGAGCAGACGGAAGTATCAGCAAAAGATATAGCGAAATTAATAGAGGAAACACAAGTTGAAACAGAAGAAGCTGCTGTTTCAATACAAAAAGCTTCAAAAGAAGTAGAATCCGGAATGAAACTTTTTCAAAGTAGTGGTGCTTTCTTTGAAAAAATTTCAAAATCTGCACAATCTGTTACAAATCAAGTTAGAGTTGTTTCTAGTAATTCAAGTGATATATTGCAAAATAGCCAAAATATTGTTCGTGTTGTAAATGAACTATCACTTATTGCAAAAACGTATGCAAATAGTAGTAATAATATTGAAGAAAGTATGAAAGAACAGGAAATGTCTGTACAAGATATTGCTGAATTAGCTAGTTCTTTAAGCTGGCTTTCACAGGAGTTACAAGAGTTAATAGGGGAATTCAAAAGTTAATTGAAATGATTATACGTGCTTTTGTTTGTTCAATAAAATAAATCATGCTACAATGAAAACGAATTAAGGACCGGGGAGCCAATTGGCTGAGAGGATGTAAACAAACATCGACCCTCAACCTGATCTGGATAATGCCAGCGTAGGGAGTTACTTAAAGTAATGTAGCATATGTTATTCTATAATAACTTGCATACAAGGCTTTCCTACGCAGTAGGAAAGCCTTTTCTTGTTTTAATATTTCATTTTATAAGGGGGATTTTACTATGTCACAACAAGTTACAATTTCATTTTCAGTAGTACCACAAGCGAAGAACAAAGATGTGTATTCTGTTGTTGATAAAGCAATTGAGGTTGTACAACAATCGGGAGTTCGTTATGAAGTAGGGGCAATGGAAACAACGCTGGAAGGAGAATTAGATGTACTTCTTGATGTCATTAAACGTGCACAACAAGCATGTGTGGATGCTGGAGCAGAAGAAGTAATTACTTCTATTAAAATCCACTATCGTCCAAGCACTGGTGTAACGATAGATGAAAAAGTTTGGAAGTACCGTGATGAATATGCAAAACCAGAAGCAATCTAAACTAATTACAACAATTTGGCTTATCCTTCTCATTGCGATATGGGAAGGATCTGTTTCATTATTTAAAATTGAACCTTGGATTTTACCGAAGCCTTCAGCCATTGTTCAAGAATTAATTGGAATGAAAGATTTACTATTACCAAATACGATACAAACGCTGCAAGAGGTTATAATTGGACTGTTCTTTGCGATTTTAATTGGAACAAGTATTGCAATTATTATGGATGTTATCCCTTTATTTCGTATTTTAATAAATCCGTTGCTTGTTATTTCACAGACAATTCCAATCGTTGTACTTGCACCGTTATTTATTATTTGGTTTGGATATGGAATGCTACCGAAAGTAATGGTAGTCATACTCGTTTGTTTCTTTCCGATTGCGCTTAGCATTTTAGAAGGTTTTCAAACGGTAGATAAAAATATGTTGAAGTTGTTGCAAACGATGAAGGCAACGAAATGGCAAGTTTATCAGAAAGTAAAGTTTCCAGCAGTGCTTCCATACTTTTTCTCAGGGCTAAAAATTGCAGTTACATATAGCGTAATGGGAGCGATTATTGGAGAATGGCTCGGTGCCAGTGAAGGATTAGGAGTTATGCTTACGAGGGCTACGAAATCCTTTTTAACAGCCCGAGTATTTGGTGTTGCAGCAATTATTGTTATCGTGACATTATGTCTGTATTTTATCGTGGAGTTTATGGCAAGAATAACAGCACCATGGATATATAGAAAGGACGGCAGAAAATGAAAAAAGGTTTAAAAGTTATGTTGGCTGCCTTATTAGCGGTAGGTGTGGTTGGATGTAATCCGGCCAAGAAAGAAGAAAGTGCAAGTAAAGATCAAAAAGTAAAAGTAGTATTAGATTGGTTTCCGAATACGAATCATACTGGCTTATATGTAGCGCAAGCGAAAGATTATTATAAAAAACAAGGATTAGATGTAGAAATTATTCAGCCTGGTGATAATGTGACAGCGGAGCAAATGATAGCTTCAGGAAAAGCTGACTTCGCAATAAGCGCACAAGAAAATGTAACGCTGGCTCGTGTGGAAGGTATTCCTGTTGTGTCTGTAGGAGCGATTATTCAGCATAACACTTCAGCTTTTGCATCGCTTAAGAAAGATAACATGACTTCACCGAAAGATTTTGAAGGCAAACGTTACGGAGGCTGGGGAGGACCAGCAGAAGAAGCTACATTAAAGACAATTATGGAGAAAAATCAAGCTGATTTTAATAAAGTTGAAAAAATCATCTTAGGACAAACAGATTTCTTTAAATCAATCGGTCGAGATGCAGACTTTGAATGGATTTATTACGGATGGGATGGAATTGAAGCGAAGCGCCAAGGAAAAGAGTTAAATACGATTATGGTGAAAGACCTAGATCCAGCGCTTGATTTCTATAGTCCTGTTATGATTACGAGTGAAAAACATACGAAACAAGATAAAGACTTTGTGAAAAAATTTATGAGTGCAACGACAGAAGGTTATAACTTTGCAATTAAAGAACCGAAAGAAGCTGCTGATATTTTAATTAAAGCTGTTCCAGATGTAAATAAAGACTTAGTACAAGAAAGTCAAAAGTGGTTAAGTACGAAGTATCAAGATGATGCAAAAGCATGGGGAGTACAGAAGGAAGAAGTTTGGACGAATTACATGAATTTCTTATATGATAACAAAGTTATTAAGAAGAAAATTGATGTGAAAGATGCCTTTACAAATGAGTTCCTTCCAAGCGAAAAATGAGCGGATTACAAATAAAAGATATTGTAAAATCTTTCGATGGAAAGAATGTATTAGCAAATATTAGTGCTTCTATACAAGAAGGAGAGTTTGTTTCCTTTGTAGGACCGAGTGGTTGCGGGAAAAGCACATTATTAAATATGATTGCAAATGTTGAAAATCCAACAAGCGGGAATGTAACGTATAAGGATAAGCACGTACAAGAGCAAGATGTCGTAAGTTATATGCCCCAACAAGATTTATTACTACCGTGGCGATCAGCTTTGCAAAATATAGTGCTGCCATTGGAAATCGAAGGGAAACCGAAAAAACAAAGGCTCACAGAAGGAATGGAAGCATTAAAGCAGTTTCAGCTAGATGAATATGCAGACCATTATCCAGATGAATTGTCTGGTGGTATGCGCCAAAGGATTAGTTTTCTGCGCACATATTTATGTGAAAAACCAATTATGCTACTTGATGAGCCTTTTGGAAAATTAGATGCCTTTACAAAAATGGAAGTACATAGCTGGCTTTTGAACTCTTGGTATCAAGAGAAGCAAACAATTGTTATGGTTACACATGACTTAGATGAGGCAATCTTGCTTTCGGATCGCGTATTTATTTTATCTCAAAGACCAGCATCGATAGTTGGTGAGGTACAAGTGAAATTACCTAGACCACGAACGATGGATATGTTAACATCACTGGAGTTAAAGAAGGATAAGGAAGAAATTCTGAGGGTATTAGCTCCTTATATGAAAAAATAGAAAAAGTCTTTTAACAGTTTTTGGTATAATTACTGTTAAGAGGCTTTTTTTATAGGGGGAGAAAGATGAAATCTATAGAGCAAATAGTTGATTCGTTAACAGCTGATAATCTTGAAGAAGGAAAGTCCTTATTAAAAAATTATATTTTATTAATGAAGTATGGTATGGAACATCATGAATTAAAAGAAGAAGAAATGATAGAAGTTTTAAAGTGGGTTCAAGGCCGGGATCAATTGAGAAAAGATGTTCCAGAATTATGTGATTTACATTTAGTTAAAAAGTTTCAAGCGTTATTAGATGAATTTATTCATTCTATAATTACAAATGGTTATGTGGAAGATGCGGTAGAAATTCTAGAGAGTGTATTAAAAAGTATGGGAGCAGTCGCTCATATTGTAAAAATTATGTTTGTTGGCAAAAGAAAAGTTAATAGAAATTCTTTAGAAATGGTAGAAGAGTTAAAACGAGAGTGCTACAACTTAATGGAAAAGCGTGCTGCTGTCGGGTTGCATGCTCAAATCTTTCACGTTTTAGGTTTCGTTCATTCGATTCAGTTTGATTTAGAAGAAAGGTCACAGGAACATGGGCGAAGTGTAATAGGATTTTTAACAGATTTTAAAACGAATGAATTGAAGTCTGTGCAACAATTTCAAACTGAAGATCATATCCCAGAAGTGAAAAATATAGTGAGTAAAGAGTATGGGATAGAATTACAAAGAAGAATTTATATGTGGAAATCGTTAACAATTATCTTTACAAGTCCATATGCATTAGAAAAGATGTATAAAGAAATTTATGCAGAGAACGATAAAACGGAGAAGGAACAAAAAGAACAATAGAGAATAGAATATAAAAGAGTAGTTTATACTCTTAATATAACAAATGTTAAAGGAGTGAAAGGATAAAATGACTTTATCAACTGTTCTTCAAATGGTTTTAGCTTGATAAGGGAGAAGTCTGCCCATTTTTAACGATTAAGCTAAATTGAAGACAGCAGGTAAAGAACCTTAATCCTTTTTTACGATAATATGTAATGGGTAAGGTGTATTCACCTTACCCATTTTTTATATGCACAATTAAATAAGGCGTTATACTGTTGCTTTCTCTATTTAGCTTATGAACCATAAGTAAAGGAGAGAAAAACATGAGTATATTAACAGTAGAAAATTTAAGTCATTCGTATGGTGAGAAGACCATTTTATATAATGCGTGTTTCCGACTATTAAAGGGTGAGCATGTTGGGTTAGTAGGTCAAAATGGAATTGGAAAATCAACATTGTTAAAAATTTTAACAGGAGAACTTATACATGATGATGGGAACATTGAGTGGTTTCCGCATGTGAAGGTAGGTTTCTTACAGCAGCATATGGATTTACAAGAGGGAATCACAGTTGAAGGATATTTACAAAGCGCATTTTCGGATTTGTATACGATTGAATGCGAAATGTTAAAAATTGCAGAAGAAATGGATGGAGCAGAAGAAATAGAAAAACTGTTAGTAAGGTATGGAGAATTACAAACTATATTGGAAAGTTCTAATTTCTATCAAATTCATACAGAAATTGATGAAGTAGCAATCGGTTTAGGTTTACTTGAAATAGGTTTGAAAAAGGATGTTTCACAGTTAAGCGGAGGACAACGAACAAAGTTATTACTTGGGAAGCTCCTTTTAGAAAAAGCTGATATTTTATTGCTAGATGAGCCAACAAACTATTTAGATACAGCTCATATAGAATGGTTGCAATCGTATTTGAGATTGTATGAAAAAGCTTATGTGATTATTTCTCATAATGAAGTATTTTTAAACAGTATTACAAATATTATTTATCATCTAGAAGGAGGGAAAGTGAAGCGATACGTAGGGAATTATGAACAGTTTATGCAAAGTTACCAAGTGCAAAAGAAACAATTACAATCGGCGTATGTGAAACAACAAAAAGAAATCTCTCAGTTAGAAACATTTATTCAAAAAAATAAAATTCGAAAAGCGAAACAGGCTAAAAGCCGAGAGAAAGTATTGGAGAAAATGCAGAGGGTTGAAAAGGTTAATCCTGTAACTCGATCACGTTTTGATTTCAATGTTTATGAGGAGCCAGTGAGTCGTATACTACAAGCTGAGAAACTAAGGATAGGTTATAGTGATCCGTTATGTCCAGAGTTGAATTTACAAGTGAAAAAAGGAGAAAAGATAGCGATTGTTGGTCATAATGGAATTGGAAAAACGACGATGTTAAAAACGTTATTAGGCCAAATAAAACCGCTAAGTGGTTCAATTTCTATTGGAGAACGAGTAAATCCTGCTTATTTTGCCCAGGAAGAGTTTGCTTCAGAAATAACAACATTAGAGAAAATTTGGGCAGAACGACCAGATATGACAAAGAAAGAAGTGCGCCAAGCATTAGCGAAGTGTGGATTAAAAGAAGAACACGTATTAAAACCGATTCGTTTATTAAGCGGCGGGGAACAAACGAAAGTACGTTTATGCGAACTGATTGTAACGAAAAGCAATGTTTTAATTTTAGATGAACCAACTAATCATTTGGATATAGAAACAAAGAAGTCTTTACAAGAAGCGTTACAACAATATAAAGGAACAGTTTTACTTGTCTCACATGAGCCTTCTTTCTATGAAGCGTGGATAACAAAAGTATGGAATATAGAAGAATGGAACGCTGAAAAATATGAATAAAGAAAAGGCATTAGCTTGTATAAGCTAATGCCTTTTCTTTGTGATTAACATGATTTTCGAGAACTCTTACATGAGAATTGTATGAAGAAGCACTCTTATGGTGCGCTTATAAGCGTGCTTTTTCTTTTGTTATGTTTATATTTATAATAATACTAGATGCCTTTCCCTAATAGGCGACTATCTTTTTTTATATATGTAGATAGTTTGAAATGGAATAAAAATAATTCCTATATGTAAAGGATAATGTGATTAGTATAGGAAGACAATAGAAATTAAAGGAAATTCATGTAAAATTCAGATGAACTTCACGCAAACTTCATATTGGAAACTAAATATGATTATAATAGGTTATTATAATGTTCATTTGTGATTTTTCATAAAATTAAAAGTTTGAATTTAGGATAGAGTACTTAAACCTAAATTCAAACTTTAGTGAAATAATTAATGGAGGTTACGTTTAGTTTTCGCTAATGGATACATTTACAAGTTCAGCAGGATTGCCTGTTCCTGCCCCTCCGATTGTAACGGATCCTCCAGGAGGAATTTCACCATTCCATCCTGCATTCGTAATTACGTAATGATTATTTATTTTACTACTAATTTTAGAATCCCAAACTTGTGTTAAATTGCCGTTGTAATCAAATTCTAATTTCCAATTTTTAATAGGGGTCGTTCCACTATTTTTAATTACAATCGAGAAGTTGTAACCACTTCCCCAGTTTGAAGTGACTGAAAAGGTAGCAGTCCCATTTCCATCAGGAGGTGTTGTGTTCGTATCATCTGTTTTTACAAGAATAGAAGTAGGCTGTGATTTATTCCCAGCAGCATCTTTTGCTATTATTGAAAATGTGTATTCTGTATTAGATTTTAAGTTTTTAATTGTAATGCTATTTGTTGTTGTACTCCATTTCTCTTCTCCGGCAGTAATTTCATATTCCGTAACTCCTACGTTATCAGTAGATGCAGTCCAATTTAATTGAACGGAGTTTGAATTTTTATTTGTAACAGCAATATTTTTTACGTTTGTTGGTGATTCAGTATCTTTTTGAGTAATAGGTCCACCAAGTAGCTCTTTTACTAACGTATCAAGTAATTTAGGTCCACTACAACTATATTTTGGACTTGTACGGCAATCCCCGCTTAGCTCCCAAAACATTGCGCCACTTAAACCCTTTGTTTTTATATAGTCTGTTTTATATTTCATAGATTCGCTGTCATCATAGCTAATAAAGGTTCCTGTAGTCGCATTATATAAATAAGGTACCTTCGCTACATCGTTCCAATAGCGAACAAAACCATTCTTATTAACATAATTAGCTGCTAAATCACCATAATCGTACACACCTGTGTCACCGGTAGAATAATCATCCCAAGTACCTTTAGAAGCGAGTTTTCCATCACTACCTGGTTTACAAGGTTGGTATTGTCCGTTATTTTCTTTTCCGCAACTTTTCCATCCACGCCCGTAAAAAGGTACGCCTAATACGAGTTTATCTGCTGGAACACCTTCATTTGTATAAATATCTATTGCACCATCTACGTAAAAATTCGTATCCGCAGCTGGGTCATTTGGGTCTTTGTATAGAGCTGCATTATGGTTAGAAGTAGCTTCCCATCCACCGTGGAAATCATATGTCATAATATTAATCCAATCCAGTATTTGAGAGATTTTCTTTAGCTCTGTATGATCCGCATAACGTTGGCTTGCACCTGACGCGATTGTTAGTAAATATTGTTTCCCATCTTCTGCAGTAGCTTTCGTTAATGCATTTCGAACATCTTGAAGGAGTAGGGTGAAGTTTTGCTTATCTTCAGGACGGTAACTACCACCAGGAATCGTCTCAACGCCCGGGTATTCCCAATCTAAATCAACACCGTCAAATCCATATTCGCGAAGAAAAGCAACTGTGGATTCAGCGAATACTTTTCTTGTTTTTTCATCAGCGGCCATATCAGAAAAGCGGTTAGACCAAGTCCAGCCACCAACGGAAATAATTGTTTTTAAGTGAGGATACTTAGCTTTTAATCGTTTCAGTTCTCCAAAATTTCCACAGCGGGCGTATTTATCACAATCTTCCCAAGTTGTACCTGATCCCGGATAAGATTTTGTGACATCAGCCCATGGTTCACCGAGTACGAGAGTACCATTAGGAACCTCTTTATTTTGCAGTGGTACACCAGATTCTTTACAGTTCCACGTTTGTTTATTTGGATTATCGGGGTGAGTAGAAGGGTTTCCATGTTTTCCATTCCAGCAAATATCAGCGAAAGCATAGTTTAAATGAGTTAGCTTTGATGCATCAATGTCTGCAACTTGATAATTACGCCCGTAAATGCCCCAAGAAGGAAAATACCCAACAATTTTTTGACCTTGCTTTGGTGAATCTGCTAATGCGAAATTTGGATTAATAAAGTTTGTGAGAAAAAGAGGTAAGAAGAGTAGTAGGGATAGTAATAGCAGCGTGAATTTTTTTGATCTCATAGTCATTTCTCCTTTCAAAATAAAAGATATATTTAAAGGCTTACGCCAATAAACCAAAATGAATCTAGACGTATGAAACGTCTAGATGAAAATGATCAGACATCACGAAGTCTATACAAGGGAGCTGGGGATGATTAAATCGTAGCAAATGTAAGATTTTGTGTAAACGCTTTATTGGATTCGAAAAGACTTTCTCAATATGAAGTGGCTCTAATACGGATTACACATGAAAATAAAATATTGATTAGGGAGGAAAAGGCTTCTTGGAATTAAATTTGAGAAAAAATTGTATGAAATCAATTTGTAATAGCGTAGCGAGATGAGAAAATATCATGTAAAATAATAGTAAAAATATGTAAAGGAGCGAATGGTGTGGATGTCTTTTTGAACATTGCTGAAGAAAAAATTCGACAAGCAATACGGAATGGAGACCTTGATCATATTCCGGGAAAAGGAAAACCACTACAATTAGAAGACCTTTCAACGGTACCTCCAGAACTGAGAATGAGTTATAAAATTTTAAAAAATGCGGGCATGATTCCGCCAGAAATGGAACTACAAAAAGATATATTAAAAATAGAAGACTTAATTGCGTGCTGTTATGATGAAGCGGAGAGAAAAAAATTACAAGAAGAGTTAACAGCAAAAACGCTGCGTTTTCAGCAGGTAATGGAAAAGAGAAAAATTAAAGATAGTTCGGCTTTTCGTATGTATCAAGATAAGGTATTTCGTAAATTACGTTAAGAGGGATAAGATGAATACATTTGAAACGATAGAAGAATTAGCAACATATATTGAAAGACAACAATTAGTACTGCTCTTTATTAAAACAGAAAATTGTGGTGTCTGTGATGTTATGCTAAGAAAAGTAAATGGTGTATTAGAGAATTATGATTACGTAGAGAAAGTAGAACTATTACTACAAGACATGCAAGAAATTGCAGGGCGATATGCAGTATTTACAGGACCAACAGTTTTATTATTTTATAATGGAAAAGAGATCCTTCGTGAATCTCGTTTTATTTCACTTGAAAATTTAGAGAGAACAATTCAATTATTCGAAGATTAAGGGAGGTTTTTATATGGAATTTATTATTTTCATACTATTATTTGTTGTAGTTGGAATAATTGTAACAGCAGTTCGATCGAACAAAAAGAAGGTAAATCTTACGAAACAAAATAACATTCATAATTCATCTAACAATTCATCACCATTATTTTTCTTTGCTGGATCTGATAATGATAGCTCGCACGATGGAGGCTCACATGATTGCGGAGGATCTTTCGGTGGAGATAGCGGAGGGAGCTGCGATGGAGGCGGAGGTGGCGGTGATTGATGAAAATGCGCTTTATATAGGCGTATTTCTTTTTAAAACAAACGTTTGATTAGTTGGCTTACATATGCATAAAAACAGTTAAACAAACGTTTGATTACATATCTTTAACGTACTAAGGGGAATGGAAATGAAAAGGGAACCGAAAGTGAAAAACAAGGGGAAAGTAATGTTGTTTTTATTAGCTGCGGGAGGTGTATTTCTTGTTAAATTAGGATTTAAAATTGGAATAATACATATGATTCGAACGTGGTTTGAAAGTACGTTTTCTTAAATAAGGAATATAGCCTCTTGCGATAGAGGTTTTTAATTTGTTATCATTAGACTGAACGGTCGGTTTAAAGAGGTGTAAATATGAGAAGAAGCGCAGAAGAGATAAAGAAAGAAATTGCATATAAAGCAGAAAGTCTGTTTTCACAGAAGGGCTATGCAGCTACATCTATGGAAGAAATTTGTGAAATTACAGAGAGAAGTAAAGGAAGCATTTATTATCACTTTAAAAGTAAAGAAGAATTATTTTTATTTGTAGTAAAACAGCATACGTATGATTGGCTTGAAAAATGGAATGAAAAAGAGAAGTTGTATAGTACGAATACTGAAAAACTATATGGTCTCGCGGAATATCATGTAGAGGACATACAGCAACCCATTTCAAATGCAATAGAGGAATTCTCTATGAGCCAAGTTGTAAGTAAAGAGATTTTGGATGAACTATTGGCTTTAACTAGAGAGTCATATGTTATGTTTGAGAAACTAATTGAAGCAGGCATACAGTCTGGAGAGTTTCGTGAAGATAATACGCGCGACCTTATGTATATTGTGAATGGATTATTATCGGGGCTTGGAGTACTTTACTACGAGTTAGATTATAAAGAGCTACAACGTATTTATAAAAAGGCAATAGATGTATTGTTAAAGGGAATGGCAGCTGAATAATAAGTCGGTTGCTTTTCTTACAAAATAAATTAGACCGAACGGTCGGTTTATGGAAGGGGAATGAAAATGAACGCTTTATTTAAAAACCGAGCATTTATGCTCGTTATGGCATCTGATATTTTACAACAATTTGCAATTTGGATCAGAAATATGGCTCTTTTATATTTCATAATGGAGCGAACGAATAATGATCCAGTTTCAGTTTCGTTGTTATCGGTTATGGAATATGCACCTATTTTTATTTTCTCGTTTATCGGTGGTGCACTAGCTGATCGCTGGAACCCGAAAAGAACGATGGTTGCTGGAGATGTATTAAGCGTACTGTCTATTATAGGAATTGTCTTGTTGTTAAAGCTAGATTATTGGCAGGCTATATTTTTTGCAACACTCATTTCCGCGATTGTAGGTCAGTTTTCTCAGCCATCATCTTCTCGTATATTTAAGCGCTACGTAAAAGAGGAACAGGTAGCAAATGCGATTGCATTTAACCAAACATTACAGTCATTATTTCTGATTTTTGGACCAGTGGTAGGATCGCTTGTGTATACACAACTTGGTTTATTTACGTCACTATATAGTTTAATCATTTTATTTTTGTTATCTGCTATCGCCCTTTCGTTCTTACCAAAATGGGTTGAAAAAGAGCAAGTGGCGAGGGATTCATTAAAAAATGATATAAAAGAAGGTTGGAAATACGTTCTTCATACAAAAAATTTACGTATGATTACGATCACTTTCACCATTATGGGCTTAGCTGTTGGACTAACGAATCCATTAGAAGTGTTTCTTGTAATAGAACGGCTTGGAATGGAAAAGGAAGCAGTTCAATATTTAGCCGCAGCTGATGGGATAGGTATGTTAATCGGTGGTATTGTTGCTGCAGTTTTCGCTTCAAAAGTGAATCCGAAAAAGATGTTTATATTCGGTATGAGCATATTAGCGATGTCATTTTTAGTAGAAGGGATATCTACATCATTTTGGATTACTAGTTTTATGAGATTTGGAACAGGTATTTGTTTAGCTTGTGTTAATATCGTTGTCGGTACGCTTATGATTCAACTTGTACCAGAAAATATGGTTGGAAGAGTAAATGGAACAATCCTGCCACTGTTTATGGGGGCAATGTTAATTGGAACTTCACTAGCTGGAGGATTGAAGGAGATGACCTCACTAGTTACTGTATTTTGTATAGCGATGGCACTTATTTTATTTGCTATAGGACCGGTTCTACGCATGCAAATAAATAAAGAAGATGTCGAGAATAAAGAGGAACTAACAAGTTCGTTAGCCTCGAAATAACTATTGTAAGGGAGCAAAATTGCTCCCTTTTTTTGTGGTAGTCTTTTGACAATGAAATGTCCCGATTATATACTAATGTTGTAAAAACGATTTTACATGTTAGGAGAAAAGATGTGAAAAATCAAATTTATGAATTACGCACTGAAAATAATATTTCACAAGGTGCATTAGCTGATAAATGTAAAGTTTCAAGACAAACGATAAATGCAATTGAGAATAATAAATATGATCCAAGCTTAGCATTAGCTTTTCGTTTAGCGGAAGTATTAGGAACAACTGTTGATAAACTATTTTTGTATAAGATGTAGCGTCTTTCATTGTGGGACGTTATTAATAAAAGTATAGAAAAGATCCTCTTCTTATGTGAAGAGGATCTTTTTCTTATAGTGTTTTAGTCTTTGGATTAGGTGGTGTAACGGATGTATGATTTTCTGGAACTCTAGTTAGTAAGAATCCCCCGATAAGGAACAGTACAATAATGCTAAGGACACCAGCGTTTGTTTTTCCTGTTAATTGCGTTGTGACACCGACTAATACTGGACCCATAATTGCGGCAAACTTGCCAAATATGTTATAAAATCCGAAGAATTCATTTGCCGATTCTTTAGGTACTAGTTTTGCAAAATAGGAACGGCTAAGTGCTTGAATCCCCCCCTGAGAAGTGGCAACTAACATTGCTAAAATCCAGAAATCGAGTGTCGTTTTTAAGAAATAAGCATATGTGCAGATAATGATATAAATAATAATACCGACATATAGCATCTTTTTACCTGTAAATGTTTCTGATAATTTTCCGTATAATAAAGCGAATGGACAAGCTACAATTTGTGTGACGAATAAGATGATTAATAGATTCGTTGCACTAATACCAAGATCTGTTCCGTAAGCGGTGGACATAGTAATAATTGTATCGACCCCATCAATATAGAAAAAGTAAGCGATTAGGAACATGAATACAGTTTTATATTCTTTAATATTTTTAAAAGTATCAGCAAGGCGTTTGAAGCTCATTGTGATTGGACTAGGGTGACGTTCAATATAGTGTGTTTGCTCTACGTTTTTTAGCATTGGAATTGTAAATAACCCCCACCAAAGAGCTGTTATCGCAAATGAAATTTGACTAGCAATGCCAACAGATAAAGGGATCGTTCCTTTTTGAGCAAGAATAATAAGAGCGATACAACCGATGAAAGGAATAGTACTCCCAATATAGCCCAGTGCGAAACCTCGCGTAGAAATTCGATCCATTCTATCTTCAGAGGTGACATCTACTAAAAATGCATCATAAAAAATGTTTGCTCCAGCAAAACCGACTAATGCGAGCATATAGCACCCTAGCAATAAGTACCACTGAGATGCTGGGACGACTGCTAGCATACTTGTAAATACAATGCCAAGTCCAAAGAAGAATGTGAAAAATCGTTTTTTAAATCCTTTATAATCAGCAACTGTGCCGAGAATAGGGGCAAGTATAGAAATTAAAAGTGTAGCGAACGAGTTTGCATATCCCCAATATGCTGTTGAAGTTGCACCAGATAGCCCAACTTCTTTTGCAGCTGCCTTAAAGTAAATTGGGAATAATGCAGTTGTAATGATGAGCGAATATACGGAGTTCGCCCAATCGTATAATATCCAGCTTTTTTCTTGTCTGGACATTTTTTTCATATAGTGTTCCCCCTTAAATTTGTTCTACTAACATTCTACAAAAATAAAAATTATAAAAAGAGAAACAGTGATGATTTTTACATAACTTTTACATATATACACAGTTCTTTACAATTGGAGTAAATCCTCTACAATGGACCCGTCTGTTTCACCTAAGTGTAAACCGAGTAGTCTCGCGATCGTTGGACCTTCATCAATAAGTCTCATATACGGGATGGTAACGCCGCTTTTTATCCCTTTCCCAGCAGCGATAAAAATTGTTTCATAGTTAGGTTTTGTTGGGGAGTATCCATGTGTACCAAATGTATATTTTTTACTAGGCATAACGTCTTTTTTAGTAATCTCTTTTATAAAATCTCCTATATAGTTTTCAGTGAAATAATATCCTTCTCGCGCTTCCAACATAAATAAACAATTACCATCGGCACCGCAGTCTTTTGCAGCTTCATCATGAAGTATAAATTCAATTCCATTTTGTTTATTTTGAAGTAGTTCTTCAAGTAGTAGTTGTACGTCTCGAATGGTATCAGTATCGTTCTTATCTTTCACATATACATAGGCAGATCCGTCACAACTTTGACAATAGGCCTTCCAGTCTACTAATTTTCCTTTTGAATTTATAGATATAAGCCCTTTTTGATGAAATAGTACATTTAATTGAATGGCTTTGTTTTCACTTAAAGCGCTATGGTCACCAAGAGCGATAATTGTACTTTCTTCGTATAGATCACTGTCTTTTAAAGCTTGAATAATTTTTCCTAGCCGTTCATCGTGTCTATAAATTGCAGCTATCGTTTCTTTTGATTCAAAGCCGTGATAGTGTCTTTGGGTGTCTAAATCTGTGAAATGTACAAACATGACATTCGGCTTCTTCGTTTGGATTGTATGCACAGCAGAAGCAAGTACGAAATCATCGAGTTCAGGTTGTGACAGGCCATTTCGCATATGGCCAAAGCGGTGATTCAATTCTAATTGGTATAGTGGGCTACCACTAAATAATGAAACTAACACTTGATTTTGCCACGGTCTATTTGGAAAAATTTCAGGCAAATTATAATTAATATTTGCTCTGCCAGTAACAGGCCATAGAAGGGCAGCTGTCGTTAAATTTGCTTTACGTGCTTCATCGTATAACGTTGTTCCTTTAATAGATTTTCGGTACCAATGCCAATCGGGTGACTCGCGTCCAGGTTGAAGTAACGTATTGCTAAATACGCCATGTTTATTAGGATAGTTTCCAGTAACAATTGTTGAGTGACTTGGGTATGTTACAGAAGGATAAATAGGTTCCACTTTTTTTGCCATCGCACCCTTGTTTATTAATGTTTGGAAATTAGGAAGTTTTTGTAATATAGGAAAATCTAAAGCTGATAAGCAATCGAAAGATAAAATAATGACATGGTTTGTTAATGCTTTATCCATAAAGGTCCCTCCTGATTATATAAAACCTATTATTATATATTACTATTAATACCTAGTAATAAAAATATAATTTTAAGGTGGAAATTTATTGTTTATTTTCAGAAAAATTAAACATATAATCAAGTATAAGGGAATGAATGGAAGGAGGGAATACTATGGATTGGCTAGATGGATTTAGTATTTTTTACATCATTGGCGGAATTACGATTATCCTTGTATTTGCTATTTCGTATTTATTAAAGAAACAGTTTCCAGACAAGCAGTTTGATATTATATTTGCACTTAGTTTAATACTTCTTTGCTTAGCATCCTTTCCGGTTTCAATGATGGTGATTGGTGGATGGGAAGGAATGGGATATGGATTTATTGGTTTCTTCGTTTTACTTGGCACACTTATCGGTATGATTGCACATCAACTTTTAAAAATCACGAGAAAAAGCTACGTATAAAACTGCAAAAAACGAAAAGAATATATAAAAATGAGAAAATTAGCTATTGTTTTAAAAAAGAATTTGTATTATGATAATCAACAAATTTATTTCGTTATAACGATGAAAAAGGATTAGTACATGTTCAACCTTTTTAGCAGAGAGAGAATCCAACCGGCTGAAAGATTCTTAAAAAGGAGATATGGAACCTACCTTTGCGTTCTGCATATGCAGCGGGAGTTTCCCGTTATCAAAAAGAGAGCATGCGCAATTTTTGTGCATGAATCAGGGTGGTAACGCCGGCAAAGCTCGGTCCCTATTTAGGGACGCGGGCTTTTTTGTATTTTCTAGAAGGAGGAAGACTGACTATGGCAAAAGAACAAGTACAAGCGATTACGAAGATGGAAGAGGACTTTGCACAGTGGTACACAGATATTGTAAAAAAAGCAGAACTTGTTGATTATTCAAGTGTAAAAGGATGTATGATTCTACGCCCGTACGGCTATGCCTTATGGGAAAATATGCAGAAAGTGATGGATGAGAAGTTAAAAGCAACTGGTCATGAAAATGTGTATATGCCAATGTTTATTCCAGAGAGTTTATTGCAAAAGGAGAAGGATCATGTAGAAGGATTCGCTCCTGAAGTAGCATGGGTGACACATGGCGGGGATGAAAAGTTAGCGGAGAGATTTTGTATACGCCCTACATCTGAAACTTTATTCTGTGAGCATTTTTCAAAAATTGTGCAATCGTATAATGATTTGCCAAAGTTATATAATCAGTGGTGTTCAGTAGTTCGTTGGGAAAAGACAACGAGACCATTCCTTCGTACAACGGAATTCTTATGGCAAGAGGGTCATACAATTCATGAAACGGCAGAAGAATCGCAAGCTGAAACATTAAATATTTTAAATCTATACGCTTCTTTCTGTGAAGATTACTTAGCGATACCGGTAATTAAAGGACAAAAAACAGAAAAAGAAAAATTTGCGGGCGCAAAGGCAACTTATACAATTGAAAGCTTAATGCATGATGGAAAAGCACTTCAAACAGGAACATCCCATAACTTTGGAACGAATTTCTCTGAAGCATTTGATATTAAATTTTTAGATCGTAACGGTAAGTGGCAATATGTACACCAAACATCTTGGGGAGTATCAACAAGAATGATAGGTGGACTTATTATGGTTCATAGTGATAATAATGGGCTTGTAATGCCTCCTAAAGTCGCACCGGTGCAAGTTGTTATCGTACCGATTGCTCAGCATAAAGAAGGAGTTTTAGCGAAAGCAACAGAGTTACAAGGACATATTCAAAAGGTTGCGCGCGTAAAAATAGATGCTAGTAATAAAACACCAGGCTGGAAATTTAATGAGTATGAAATGAAGGGCATTCCAATTCGATTAGAAGTTGGTCCTAAAGATATTGAAAAGAATCAAGTTGTACTTGTAAGAAGAGATACGAAAGAAAAAGAATTTATATCAATGGACCAATTAGAAGAACGTATTCCAGCACTACTTGAGGAAATTCATCATTCTTTATTTAATAAGGCGAAAGTATTCCGCGATGAGAATACGTATAGTGCGACGAATTTCGAAGGGATGAAAAAAGTAGCTGATGAAAAACAAGGATTTATTAAGGCAATGTGGTGCGGAGAATTAGCTTGTGAAGAGAAACTAAAAGAAGAAGTTGGAGTATCTTCTCGATGTATGCCTTTTGAGCAAGAGCGTTTAGCTGACGAATGTATTTGTTGTGGTAAAGAAGCTAAACAAATGGTGTATTGGGGAAAAGCGTATTAATACTCTTTCTGATAGGTGATAAAAAGGACTTTGGGTTGCCCAAAGTCCTTTTTCATTTTTACGATTTATTTCATGTATTTTTTAGATGGAAGGAAGTGTTTTATTTTGCATTTTTACGGCGAATAAATAGTAACATACCTATTAGGAATGTTGAAAGCCCCGTTAAAATAGATGCAGGATAATGTGTTGCTGTATTAGGTAACTTATCGCCTTGTTTTTTCACATTATCTTTTACATTACCATCTTGGGAACCGTGGCCCCCCTGAGAACTGCTATCGCCTTTAACACGGTTGTCACCTTGAGAGCCACTGCCATCAGAACCGTTACCATTAGAACCGTTACCATCAGAACCGTTACCATCAGAACCGTTACCACCAGAACCGTTACCACCAGAACCGTTGTCGCCAGAACCGTTGTCGCCAGAACCATTGCCGCCAGAACCGCTGCCGCCAGAGCCATTGCCGCCAGAACCATTGCC
>NZ_NVEC01000035.1 GCF_002571225.1 Bacillus sp. AFS059628
GGACTTTTATGGGCAGCCCGACCCCTACCTAACTTCTTTGCTTTCGCTGAATTTGAGGTGGGGGTCTTACTGCCCATTAAAGTGGGATAAAGTGCTTTTTTATTATGTTTGAAAATTGAAAATATGTAATGTTCATTTGTCAATAGCAGCATGACAACAAACAATTTTAATGTTGCTTATTACTTTGAAACTTTCTCAACAATTCGACAAGATACTACAAAAAAACCACCTATTCTCTTTTTTTCACTATAAGTACAATGAAACAGTAAGATTGCTTCATGTAGAAATTTATATATGGTGGTGGAGAGAATGAAACGAAAGATGGTAGGGAAATGGTTTAGTTTTTTAAGTGCTCTTATTATTTTATTAGGAATTGCAATGCCGCAAGTGAAGGCAGAAGTAATGAACAGAGAAACATATAAAATGGATTGGAGTTATAGTAAGTCGAAACAGCGTGAAATAAAGACAGAAATAATTAAAACGGCTTCGGGTAGTATTGCGTATTGTTTAACGCCTGATTTGCGTTCTCCAAATGGAGATGATTTGCCTGAGATGGGGAAATCATCTGATGCCGTATATCGTGTTTTATTAAACGGGTATCCTCAAAAAAGCCCATCTGAATTAGGGGTAGTGACAGTAGAAGAGGCGCATTATGCTACACAATTAGCGGTATGGATTGCAGCAAATGAATTAACGGAAGAAGATTTAGTTGCAAAAAATGAACGAGTACATAATCTTATGAAGCGTTTAGTAGAGGTTTCAAAAAAAGAAACTGGATCACAAGATATATTTTTTAAAGTTAATCCTGTAGATCCACAAACTGCTACACAAAAAGGGAATTATTTAGAAACAGGATTTTATGCAGTGCAAACAAATGCGATTTCTGGCTCTTATACAATTCTTCCTGAAAATGCTCCTAAAGGGCTTCGAATTGTAAATGAAAAGGGAGAAGAAAAAAGTACATTATCAATTAACGAAAAATTTAAAATATTAATCCCGAAAGATACGAGTAGTGGTAATTTTAAAATGAAAGTGAAGTCTACTTTAACAAATTTACAAGCAATAGCTTTTAAAGGATCAGAAAAAGTTCAAAATACAACGGTATTGTTACAAAGAAATAGTGAGAAAATCAGTACAGATTTAGTTGTAAATTGGGAATCAGTAGGCTCTTTAAAGATTATGAAATTAGGAGAAAAAAAGGAATTATTAAAAGGGGCTGTGTTTGAAGTTTCTAATGAAAACTTTAAACAAAGTGTTACGACTAATGATAAGGGAATTGCGGAGTTAGGCAATCTTCCAATCGGTATATATAGCGTCAAAGAAATTCAAGCGCCAGCTGGATATGTGTTAGACGGAAGTGTTAAAAAAATTGAAGTGAAAACTGGTGAAACTGCTGTATTAGAGTTGAAAAATGAAAATGTAAAAGGTGAATTAGAAATAACGAAAGTAGATATAGCGGATGGGAATACAAAATTGCCAAATGCAGAGTTTACAATTTACAACGAACAAGGAAAAGAAGTAGTAAAAGGGAAAACGGATGAAAAAGGTATAGCGAAATTTAAACTACCATACGGAAAGTACACGTATAAAGAAACCATAGCGCCAAATGGATATGTAATAAATGAAGAAACATTCACATTTGAAATAAAAGAGAATGGAGAAATTATTAAACATATCGTTCAAGATAAGAAAGTAGAAGGTGAATTAGAAATAACGAAAGTAGATGTAGCGGATGGAAATACGAAACTGCCGAACGCAGAATTTACAATCTACAATGAACAAGGAAAAGAAGTAGTAAAAGGAAAAACGGATGAAAAAGGTATAGCGAAATTTAAACTACCATACGGAAAGTACACGTATAAAGAAACAATAGCACCGAATGGATATGTAATAAATGAAGAGACGTTCGCCTTTGAAATAAAAGAGGATGGAGAAATTATTAAACATATCGTTCAAGATAAGAAAATAGAAGGTGAATTAGAAATAACGAAAGTAGACGTAGCCGATGGGAATACAAAATTACCAAATGCAGAGTTTACAATCTACAACGAGCAAGGAAAAGAAGTAGTAAAAGGGAAAACGGATGAAAAAGGTATAGCGAAATTCAAATTACCATACGGAAAGTACACGTATAAAGAAACAATAGCACCGAATGGATATGTAATAAATGAAGAGACATTCGCCTTTGAAATAAAAGAGAATGGAGAAATTATTAAACATATTGTGAAAAATAAGAAAGAAGAAAAGGCATCGCTTCCTTCTAAGCCAAATAAGCCAATGCAGAATGGAGAAGTGAAACCTTCCGCTGATGTGAAGCAGGTGCAACAACCTAGTACTCATAATGAAGTGCGTTTACCAGCTACAGGAAGCGTCGGCAATGAATTTACAACTTTATTCGTTTTAGGAATTGGTTTTATTATTGCTGGTGCTTATGTGTTAAGGTTGAAAAATAGAAAAGAAATGTAGAAAAAAACGCCTTGTAATAGAGGCGTTTTTTAGTATCTCAACTTCATCAACAAACTTTTAATTTCCTCATCTTCCATAAAGAGATCATGGTGTTTCTGGGTAATTTTCGCAAGTGCAACGTCATGATAGAAAAATTCTGTAAAGAACTTTACGAAAGGTTGTGACATTGTTTTCATTGCTTGCCATGACTCTTGCTCTACACCAGCAAATAAAATTTCGCGGTCGTCAACGATGAGTAGTAAATAGCGCTCTAATGCGTTAGGTTCTTCAGCTGGAATTAGAAAATGCATGTTTTCTAAATTCGTTTCTACTTCTCCAACTATAAGAGACTCAATTTGGACGCCTTGTTTTGCCTTTTCTTCTAATAAAGGAAGGTATTCAGAAAGAGTATCATTCCAAGCTGAAATAAGAATGGACTTTTTTGCACCTTCGATGAGTTCTTTACTTTGAACGCGAATAGAAGATTGCATTTTTAAGCTCCATACACGGTCATCTGTAAATGATTTTTGCGATATAGTTGTCTCTAATTCTTTAATATTTGATTGAAATTCTGTCGTTAATTTCTCAATTGCTAGCTTGAGTGGTAATGCTGTATACAGCTTTTTCTTTTCTGAAACAGAATCCATTACCATCCCTTTATCGATCAGTCGTGCTAGCACTTCATATATTTTTGCTTTTGGAACACCAGAATGCTTCACGATTGTTGTAGCATCTAATGGCTCGTTGCTTGATACGACAACTTCGTAAGCTTGGCTTTCATATTGTGAGAAACCGAATTTTTGTAACATAGTTACCTCCGAACGAATGAGATTATATTTTAAGGATAATGAACTATTTGTTTTTGCACAAGTGGTAGTAGGTTTTCTATTCAGATTGAGGTGAGAATTAGTTTCAATTTTTTAATTTTATCTATTATACTTAATATAATGATTAATAAGATTTAAATTCAATGCGAAGGGGATGCTTTGGGGAAGATGTTAAGAAGTTTACGTTTAAAAATTGCGGTAGTATTTTCGGTACTTATTTCTATGATGTTCGTAATATTGGGTACAGCTATGTATGAATTACAGAAAGAGAAGGAAGTGCGCTCCTTAGATCAGTATTCTCAAAATACGATGGATCTTGTGACAGAGCAACTTACGACATTTGTTCAAAGAACGGATGAAGACATGGGGTATTATGCGAACAGTGAGATGATTCGTAATATGCTTCAAGACGGAGTTACTCCGGAAGAGGAAGCATTTTTGACGAAAGAGTTTTCGGAGTACAAAAAGAATCATCCGGGCATTTTAGACTTATATATTGGTACGAAAGATAAAAAAACATTAAGTGCCAATCTTGCTGAAGGTGGAAAAGTACCAGAGGGATATGACCCAACGACAAGACCATGGTATAAAGACTCAGAAGCTGATGTGAAGAAAGTTCACTGGGGACAACCTATGTATGAAATTGCAACAGGTAAGTTAAGCGTGGGAGTTTCTAAAGCAATTACAGCTCAAGATGGATCTGTATTAGGTGTTGTGGCGATGGATGTATCGCTCGGAACAATTCAGAAATTACTTCATAATATTCAGTACAATAACGGCGGAGAAATGTTTATTATAAATGATAAAAATATGGCTCTTGTTTACCCAGAGAAAGTAGGTAAAGATGTTTCAAAAGAGGCACTTGTGAAGAGTTTAAATAAAGATGTAACAAAGTATGCTGTCACTACATTAAAAGGTGAAGATGTAGTTGTATATAGTCAGTCATTTGATTTGATGAAATGGAAGATAGGAATTTTTTATCCGAAAGAAACAATTGATGGGTTATTGCATAGTACGAGAAATACAGTCATTATAATGGCATGTATTAGCTTATTAGTTGGAATTGCAGCTTCATACTTGTTCTCAAGAAGATTAGCAAGACCGCTGCAACTATTAACGAATCACGTTCAAAAAGTAGCAGAAGGTGATTTAACGTTGCAAATGAAAGTGACAAGTAAGGATGAAGTTGGAGAACTGACGAACCATTTTAATCATATGGTTGAGCAAATGAATGAAATGGTAAGCAAAATTAAAAATAGTGTATCAACAGTGCAACAATCAACGAATAATCTACATTATTTAACGAATGAAACTGTAGCAGCTAGTAGAGAAGTGTCAGGTGCAATGGATGATGTGAGCGGAGGAGCGTCCACTCTTGCTAATAGTGTCGATGAAGTTTCAGAGCAACTCGAGAATATGGCACAGTCAGTGGAACAAATGAATAACTCTGTTGGGGAAATAAAAGATGTGGCTGGCAAAGCTGAAGAGGCATCTAAGCAAGGATTAAATACGATGCGCAATTTAGTTCGTACGAGAAGCCAATCCTCTTCAATTGTTGTTCATACAGAGGAAGCATCCGGAAAGTTAGAGCAAAGGGTTGGATCGATTCAAAATGTTGTAGAGCTTATAAAAGGTATTTCGGATCAAACGAATTTACTTGCTTTAAATGCTTCAATCGAGGCAGCACGTGCGGGTGAACAAGGCAAAGGCTTCGCTGTTGTTGCGGAAGAAGTTAGGAAATTAGCGGAACAATCAAAGGATGCAACAGTAGAAATTGCGAC
The DNA here is from genome assembly GCF_002571225.1 of Bacillus sp. AFS059628. Classification (GTDB taxonomy): domain Bacteria; phylum Bacillota; class Bacilli; order Bacillales; family Bacillaceae_G; genus Bacillus_A. Next base: position 5,054 of record NZ_NVEC01000035.1, read on the forward strand.
GATGATCGGTGATGTACAAGTAGAGGTAAGAAGAGTAGTAGAAGTTGTAAGCAAATTGAAAGACATTGCGGATATACAAAATAAAGTTACGACAGAGGCAGAAGCGGAATTCCGCACAATTATGTCAGTTGTAAATACGATTAGTACGTCAGTGGAACAAATTGTAGAAGAGGTATATAATATCGGTCACGAGCAAGGAGAAATTACAGCGGTCATGCATACAATTGCTGGTACGAGTCAAGAAAGCGCAGCTGTTTCGGAAGAAGTAAATGCTGCAACTGAATCACAAGTGAATCATCTAGAAAAGGTAGCTCATACGATGGAAAGTTTGACCGAGCATATGAGAGACTTAGAAAGATTAGTTGAGCAGTTTAAAATAGAGGAATAACAAATTAGTAAAATGATGAGTATTTCGGTAAAATAGACAATGGATATATAAGAAGCAATTATAGGAGGAAGACTACTATGGCAATTGTTGACGTATCGATTATTCCAGTAGGAACAGGTAATCCAAGTGTGAGTGAATATGTAGCAGAAGTACAAAAGGTGCTAGAGAAAAATGCAGATCGCGTGAAGTATCAATTAACACCAATGAATACAATTATTGAAGGAGATCTTCCTGTCATTCTAGAAGTAATTCAACAAATGCATGAAGTTCCATATGCGAAAGGTGCGCAGCGCGTTGCGACAACAATTCGTATTGATGATCGTCGCGATAAAGTAAGCACAATGGAGAAGAAATTAAACTCTGTTCGATCAAAATTATAAAGAAAAGCAGCGATCTTCGCTGCTTTTTTCATATAGGAGGTAGATAAGATGAGTGAAAAGTTTAACGAACAATTTGACGGGTTGTTAGAGAAATACACGGAACTATTACTTGGAGAGAGCAATGAAGAGAGAAAAGAACAGGTGCAGAAGTGGGCACTGTATTCTTACATAGCCAAGACGATGCCGGCTTTAGTGAAGCATTGGAATGAAACATATCCTGATGCGAAAGAAGAGATGGTACAGTTAATTACAGATATTAAAAGGCTGAATGAAGAGAAGAGAAATGAGCAATAAAAAAACTTGAGGCAAATATAATCTCAAGTTTTCTGTATTAATATCCTTGTATAATTTACATGGAATATAAAGGGTTTTATAGGCATGTCGAATATTTTCGACATGCCTATTTTGTGCCTAGTAAACTCCATTTTTCTAAATGTCGAAAAATATTTCAGGCATATTTATAAGCGAGAATATAGGGTTTTAAATGTTTTTATAGTATTTTATAAATTATCTAAATAATTATTTGTATCCAATAATTTTAAACAATGATATAATTTTGAAGAGGGGTAAAAAACAGATAAATTAAGTCATAGGGGTGAATTACATGGAACAATTAATGCGAAATTCGTTTCTTTTCTTATCTAAAAATAAAGCGCTAACAAAACTGGCTAAAAAGTACGGTTTACGCTTTGGTGCAGGTCGCTTTGTCGCAGGGGAGACAATTGAATTAGCGACAGCAGCTATTAAACAATTGAACAAGCAAGGACTTTGTGTAACGATCGATTATTTAGGAGAATTCGTTGATAATGAAGCGGAAGCAAATGAAATGGCTAACCAATCGATTGAAGCGATCCGTGCTATTGGAAGAGAAGGTCTTGATTCGCAACTTTCTTTAAAAATGACTTCTATGGGATTAGATATCTCTGATGAAATCGTAATGAACAATATGCGCCGTATTTTGGAAGCTGCAAAAGAAAATGGTGTGTTCGTTACCATTGATATGGAAGACTATACACGCTGCGGAAAGACAATTGATATCTTTAAACAGTTAAAATCTGAGTACGATAATATTGGTACAGTTATTCAAGCCTACCTATATCGTACAGAAAAAGATATGGAAGAATTAAATGCTTATAGTCCTAATTTACGTCTTGTAAAAGGAGCTTATAAAGAACCTGAAGAGGTAGCGTTCCCGGATAAGAAAGATGTAGATGATAACTATAAAAAAATTATTAAAATGCACTTATTAAATGGAAATTATACTGCAATTGCTTCACATGACGAAGCGATTATTGAATATACGAAAAAACTTGCCGAAGAACACAACATTCCAAGAGACCAATTTGAATTCCAAATGTTATATGGTATTCGTAATGAGCGTCAACTTGAGCTAGTAAAAGAAGGGTACAAAATGCGTGTTTACGTACCTTATGGAAACGACTGGTATGGCTACTTCATGCGTCGTCTAGCAGAGCGTCCAGCAAACGTTGCGTTCGTATTAAAAGGTATGGTTAAAAAATAACCAAGGAGAAAATACTCCTTGGTTATTTTAATTGCTGAAATGCGTAATGTGCCATTTTCTTTGTATCAGGATACAGTTGCTTGCGAGTAGAAGATAATACAACATTAATGACGCGTTTACCATCTTTCTCATCTACTGTTACGACCGTATATTTGCCGAGTGCCGATAGACCGCTTTTACTTCCAATTGCATATGGATCGTCATATAGTTCTTCTCGTCCATAGTTTGCGATGTTTGGAGAGCGTTCTGAAGTATGTAGAGTTGTACGTGTTGAATTCATATATTCTAAAACAACTGGGTACTTTAATGCTTCTTTCGTAATCATAGCAATGTCATATGGTGATACTTTATTTCCGAGTGCATCAGCACCACTTGCGTTTTTGAAAGTCGCATGCTTTGTACCAAGTTCCTTCGCTCTAGCATTCATCATTTTTACAAATTCATTTTTTGATCCTGCAATATGTTCTGCGATGGATTCAGCTATTGGATCTGCACTAATGATAAGCATCAGTTTTAATGCCTCATCACGCTTTAACTTTTCTCCAGCACGAAGTTTAATTTTTTTACTTTGACTTTCTGTTTTAATTGCGTTCTCTGTAACTGTAATTTCTTCGTCTTCTTTTACATTCTCTAGTAAAAGAAGGGTTGTCATCATTTTGGCTATACTAGCCGGATAAGAGCGTTCGTCTTCTCGTTTTCCATACAAAATTTCACCTGTGTCTGCATCGATTGTAACGGCGTATTGTCCAGTGATACTAGGTTGATCGGATCTTACAGCTTGCTGTCTTTGTGCGTAAGAGAAGAAAATCATCCCTGTAAATAGTGTGGCAATCATTACAATCATAACTATTGTTCGTTTCATCATCGTTCCCTCTTTTGTTTTCCATATGTACAAATAAATTGGGCAGAAAAAGCAGCCATTACCCATTATGCCACGTTCTCTGCCCAAAAATATAGCGTTATTTTTCGCCCATATTATGCTTCTTATATTGCTGGTTATTACCTTGACGGCCCTTTTCCACACCGTGATTATGCGGACCTGCATTTCCAGTTACGCTTGCTGCACTAATTCCAGCCTTTGAAGGGTTCTTCTTAAGTTTTGCCATATATATTCCTCCAGTTTCGTCAGATTATAAAAAGGGAAAGTGTATTTTAGTGAAGAAAATACATATATAGCATGGGCAAATAAAAGAAAAATATTTATTTCAGAAAATTTTATCAATAAATATATTGCGAAAATTTAAACAGTATCATATATTTATTAGTAGAGGCTCACTCATTGATTGCGACTTATGTCGAAAAATTGAATGAGCATTCATTCAAGAATAGGGGGAGAAATGGATGTTCCAAATTAAAAAGGCTGCTGTTCTAGGTTCAGGCGTAATGGGTTCAGGGATTGCGGCACACTTAGCTAATATTGGTATTCCGACATTATTGCTTGATATTGTACCACCTGCGCTTACGAAAGAAGAAGAAGCGAAGGGACTTACATTAGAACATAAAAGTGTGAGAAATCGTTTTAGTAATACGGCACTGCAAAAACTATTAAAGCAAAAACCAGCTCCTCTGACAGTGAAAGGAAATCTAGCACTGATTGAAGCAGGTAACTTAGAAGATGATCTTGAGCGTCTAGCTGATGTAGATTGGATTATTGAAGTAGTAGTTGAAAACTTAGATATTAAAAAGAAACTATTTGAAAAAGTAGATGCTGTTCGTAAACCGGGTTCTATTGTAAGCTCCAATACGTCAGGCATTTCAGTTGAAAAAATGGCAGAAGGTCGTTCAGACGACTTCCAGAAACACTTCTTAGGCACACACTTTTTTAACCCACCACGATATTTAAAACTTCTAGAGGTAATACCGACGAAAGAAACTGATCCACAAGTATTAAGCTTCATGAAATTATTTGGCGAAGACGTTCTTGGAAAAGGCGTTGTTATCGCAAAAGACACACCAAACTTTATTGGAAACCGCATCGGTACGTATGGTTTACTTGTAACTCTTCAAGAGATGGTAAAACGCGGCTATAGCATTGGGGAAGTTGATTCTGTAACAGGCCCGCTTATTGGTCGTCCGAAGAGCGCAACGTTCCGTACATTAGATGTTGTTGGTTTAGATACATTCGTACACGTTGCAAATAACGTATATGAAAACGTACAAGAAGAAGAGCGCGATGTATTTAAAGTACCAGCTTTCATGCATGACATGCTTGATAAAAAATGGCTTGGAAGCAAAACTGGTCAAGGATTCTTCTTAAAACAAGGAAAAGAAATTTTAGAATTAAATCCAGAAACGATGGAGTATGAAGCTCGCAAAAAATTAAAAGCTGCATCTATCGAGTTAAGTAAACAAGAAAAAGGTTTATCGAATAAATTGAAAGCGCTTGTATATGCGAAAGACCGCGCAGGAGAGTTGTTATGGAACATCATTACACCGACTCTTCTATACTCTGCAAAACTTCATAAAGAAATTGCTGACGATATCGTTGCAATTGACCAAGCGATGAAGTGGGGCTTCGGCTGGGAGCAAGGACCGTTTGAAGTTTGGGATGCAATCGGCGTTGAAAAGTCCGTTCAAAAGATGGAAGAAAACGGCGTAGTTGTTCCTACTTGGGTGAAAGACATGTTAGAGAAAGGTTTCACTACTTTCTACAAACATGATAACGGAGATAGCTACTATTACGATAATGGCGAATATAAGCTAATTGAGCGTAATAAAAAGGCAATTTCTCTTAAACAATTAAAAGCGAAAAATGGCGTATTAAAGAAAAATAGCGGAGCGAGCTTAATCGATTTAGGTGACGGTATTCTTTGCTTAGAATTCCATTCGAAGAGCAATGCGATCGGTATGGATATTACGCAAATGATTAACTACGCTGTTGATGAAGTAGAAAAGAATTACAAAGGTCTTGTTATCGGTAACCAATCGAAGAACTTCTGCGTTGGTGCGAACCTAGCAATGATCTTAATGGAAGCACAAGATGACAACTACTTTGAAATTGAGTTAGTTGTGAAAAACTTCCAAGATGCAATGACGAAAATTAAATACTCTTCTAAGCCAGTTGTAGCAGCACCATATGGTATGACGCTTGGTGGAGGTACAGAAGTTTGCTTACCAGCAGCTAGCATTCAAGCTTCTAGTGAAACGTATATGGGCTTAGTAGAAGTTGGTGTTGGCTTAATCCCTGGCGGAGGCGGTAATAAAGAGCTATATATTAAACACTTAAATAAAATGGCAAACGGCGTAGAGTTTGATCTGCAAAAAGTTGCAAATAAAGTGTTCGAAACAGTCGCAATGGCGAAAGTTTCAACTTCAGGACAAGAAGCATTTTCTCATAACTTCTTAGGTGATAAAGACGGTATTAGTGTGAATGGTGATCACTTACTATACGATGCAAAACAGAAAGCACTTGCTTTATATGAAGCAGGTTATAAAGCACCGATTCGTAAAAAGATACCGGTTGTTGGTGAAACAGGATATGCAACTCTTGCACTTGGTGCAGAAGCAATGCATTTATCTGGTTATATTTCAGAGTACGATCTTCACATTGCGAAGAAACTTGCATATGTCATCGCGGGCGGAAAAGTGCCGTATGGAACAGAAGTTGATGAGCAGTATTTATTAGATGTAGAACGTGAAGCATTTATTAGCTTAGTAAGTGAGATGAAATCACAAGCAAGAATGCAGCACATGCTTGTAAAAGGAAAGCCATTACGTAACTAATAACGAGGGGAGATATCGTTCATGAGAGAAGCTGTCATTGTTGCGGGAGCAAGAACACCAATTGGAAAAGCAAAGAGGGGTTCATTAAAAACAGTTCGTCCTGACGATTTAGGGGCGTTAGTAGTAAAAGAAACATTAAAGCGTGCGAATTATGAAGGACCAATCGATGATTTAATTTTCGGTTGTGCGATGCCAGAAGCAGAGCAAGGTTTAAATATGGCTCGTAATATCGGCGGATTAGCAGGACTTTCTTACGATGTTCCAGCTATTACAATTAACCGTTACTGTTCTTCAGGTTTACAAAGTATCGCTTACGGAGCAGAGCGCATTATGCTTGGTCACTCGGAAGCGGTATTATCAGGCGGAGCGGAATCAATGAGTTTAGTTCCAATGATGGGACACGTTGTTCGTCCGAATAGTCGCCTTGTAGAAGCAGCTCCAGAATATTATATGGGTATGGGACATACAGCAGAGCAAGTTGCTGTGAAATATGGAATTTCTCGTGAAGAGCAAGATGCATTTGCAGTAAGAAGTCATCAACGCGCTGCGAAAGCATTAGCTGCAGGTAACTTCGCTGATGAAACAGTATCTGTAGATGTAACGTTACGTACTGTTGGAGCAAACAACAAATTACAAGAAGAAACAATCACTTTCGCACAAGACGAAGGTGTAAGAGCAGAAACGACATTAGACATTTTAGGTAAATTACGTCCAGCATTTAACGTTCGCGGTTCTGTAACAGCTGGTAACTCTTCACAAATGAGTGATGGTGCAGCATCTGTACTATTGATGGATCGTGAAAAAGCAGTAAGCGATGGTATGAAGCCACTTGCGAAATTCCGTTCATTTGCAGTAGCGGGTGTACCACCAGAAGTAATGGGAATTGGCCCAATCGCTGCCATTCCGAAAGCGTTAAAACTAGCTGGTTTAGAACTATCTGATATCGGCCTATTCGAACTAAATGAAGCATTCGCTTCACAATCAATCCAAGTTATTCGTGAACTTGGTTTAGATGAAGAAAAAGTAAACGTAAACGGCGGTGCAATCGCACTTGGACATCCACTTGGCTGTACAGGAGCAAAACTAACACTATCTCTTATTCACGAAATGAAACGTCGCAACGAACAATTCGGTATCGTAACAATGTGTATCGGCGGCGGAATGGGAGCAGCAGGAGTGTTTGAATTACTATAAAAAAGTAGAAGCGGCTCGCTCAGAAAGAGACGTCACCAATGCAAAGAATGGAAGCAACAAAGGTTTATAAAAACAAAAGGGAGAGCCAGCTTCTTTCAAAATGAGAGAAGCGGCTTATGAAAATATGAAGGAGGAAATTTTCATGGAAAAAACAGTAGGAAGTGCGGTTAAAGGCGGTAGCTTTTTAGTAGATGAGATTACGATTGATCAAGTGTTTACGCCAGAAGATTTTTCGTCTGAGCATAAAATGATTGCAAAAACGACAGAGGACTTTATCGTAAATGAAGTTCTACCAGAGCTTGAATATTTAGAGCAACATGAGTTTGATCGCTCTGTTCGTCTTTTAAAAGAAGCTGGGGAACTTGGTTTATTAGGCGCTGACGTACCAGAAGAGTACGGTGGAATTGGTCTTGATAAAGTAAGCTCAGCGTTAATCGCAGAGAAATTCTCTCGCGCTGGTGGTTTTGCAATTACTCACGGTGCTCACGTAGGTATCGGATCTTTACCAATCGTATTATTCGGTAACGAAGAGCAAAAGAAAAAGTATTTACCATTACTTGCAACTGGTGAGAAATTAGCTGCATACGCATTAACAGAGCCAGGTTCAGGATCTGACGCATTAGGTGCAAAAACAACTGCACGTTTAAATGCAGAAGGTACACATTACGTATTAAACGGTGAAAAACAATGGATTACAAACTCTGCATTTGCTGACGTGTTTATCGTATACGCAAAAATTGATGGAGAGCACTTCTCAGCGTTTATCGTAGAGAAAGAATATGCTGGCGTATCTACAAGCCCAGAAGAAAAGAAAATGGGTATTAAATGTTCTTCAACTCGTACGTTAATTTTAGAAGATGCATTAGTACCGAAAGAGAACTTACTTGGTGAAGTTGGTAAAGGTCATATTATCGCATTCAACATTTTAAATATCGGTCGTTATAAATTAGGTGTTGGTACAGTTGGATCTGCGAAACGTGCAGTAGAAATTTCAGCACAATATGCAAACCAACGTCAACAGTTCAAACAACCAATCGCTCGCTTCCCATTAATTCAAGAGAAACTTGCGAATATGGCAGCGAAAACATATGCAGCTGAAAGCTCTGTATATCGTACAGTAGGTTTATTCGAAAGCCGCATGAGCACATTATCTGAAGAAGAAGTGAAGGACGGTAAAGCAGTAGCAGCTTCTATCGCTGAATATGCAATCGAGTGCTCTTTAAATAAAGTTTTCGGTTCTGAAGTACTAGACTATACAGTAGATGAAGGTGTTCAAATTCACGGTGGTTACGGATTTATGGCAGAGTACGAGATTGAAAGAATGTACCGCGATTCTCGTATTAACCGTATTTTCGAAGGAACGAACGAAATTAACCGCCTAATCGTACCAGGTACGTTCTTACGTAAAGCGATGAAAGGTGAATTACCACTTCTTCAAAAAGCACAGAAATTACAAGAAGAGTTAATGATGATGATGCCAGAAGAAGTGGGCGATGAGCCATTAGCACTTCAAAAATATTTAGTAAGTAACGCGAAGAAAATTGGCTTAATGGTAGCTGGATTAGCTGCTCAAAAATACGGTAAGACATTAGATAAAGAGCAAGAAATTCTTGTAAATATCGCTGACATCGTAAGCAACCTATACGCAATGGAGTCAGCTGTTCTTCGTACAGAAAAAGCAATTAAAGCAACTGGTCTTGAAAAGAATAAACAAAAAGTGTTATACACTGAAGTATTTTGCCAAGAAGCATTCAACGAAATCGAAGCAGATGCGAAAGAAACACTTATCGCAGTTGAAAACGGCGACATGCTACGCATGATGTTATCATCATTACGTAAATTAACTCGCCACACACCACTTAACGTAATTCCGAAGAAACGTGAAATCGCTGCGAAAATTTTAGAAGATGAGCGTTACACAGTTTAATATCTTTAAAGAACAGTAGTCGTTTATACGACTACTGTTCTTTTTTTTTGAAAAAAAGAAATTTTTAGTGACATAAAACTAATGCCATTAGTATAATAAAACTAATAGTATTAGTTTTCGTGAAAAGGGAGATGGGAATATGAGAATGATACATGAAAAAACGGTATATCAATTGTCATTTTTGCCAAGAGTGTTTCCAGTGAATTGTTACTTCGTGGAGGAAGAAGATGGTTTAACTTTAATTGATGCGGCTTTGCCATATAGCGCAAAAGGTATTTTACAGACTGCTGAGAAAATAGGGAAACCAATTACGAATATTGTATTAACACATGCGCATGATGATCACATCGGTGCACTAGACGCATTAAAAGAAGTACTTCCTAATGTTCCAGTCTATATTTCTAAAAGGGACGCAAAGCTGTTAGAAGGAGATGCGACGTTACAAAAGGATGAACCGAATATACCGATAAAAGGCGGTGTGCCTAAAAAAGTAAAAACGGTACCTGATGTTTTATTAGAAGATGGCGACCAAGTTGGATCGCTTCTTGCGATTATGACACCGGGACATACGCCAGGCTCCATGTCGTTTCTTGATGTACGAAATAAAGCTCTTATTGTCGGGGATGCATTCCAAACAAGAGGAGGTATGGCTGTTTCAGGACAAATGAAATTTTGGTTTCCGTTTCCGGCGATGGCAACGTGGAGCAAAGACATATCATTACAAAGTGCAGAGAAGTTAAGAGAATATGAGCCTTCCTTGCTTGCGGCAGGACATGGAAAAATGATAAACGATCCAGGCGCTATCATAGAGCTTGCTATTAAGGAAGCAAAGCGGAATATAGAAAGTAGAAAAGAGGGGTAATTTATGTCACCGAGAATCGGACTTACATTACAGAAAATTGTAGAAACAGCAGCAGAAATTGCAGATGCAAATGGAATACAAGAAGTAACGTTAGCTTCATTGGCGCAAACATTAGGAGTACGTTCCCCCTCGCTATATAATCATGTGAAAGGCTTACAAGATGTACGAAAAAATCTTGGTATTTATGGAATCAAACAGCTGTATAACAGACTGGAAGAAGCAGCCGAGGGTAAACGGATGGATGAAGCAATTCATGCTTTAGGAGAAGCGTATGTAGCATTCGTACGTAAACATCCTGGACTGTATGAAGCAACCTTTTTACGAGATGAAGAAGTAAGAAAAGCAGGTGACGGGATTGTAAAGCTTTGTCTGCAGGTGTTACAACAGTACGGCTTAGAAGGGGAGAATGCACTTCATGCAACCCGTGGATTCAGAAGTATTTGTCATGGATTCGCTTCGATTGAACAGCAAGGTGGATTTGGTTTGCCGCTAGATTTAGATACGAGTTTACATGTATTGTTGGAAACGTTTATTAAAGGATTACGTGAATAAGAAGCAAGGCAAACAAAAACCTTAGAAGTGATTCTAAGGTTTTTGTTTGCATATGATTTGAAAAGAATGGTAGGCTTTTTCTCATGAAATGATATCATTTTGCAGGTTTGAAAAATGTATATATCGCTAAGAAAAAGCAAACGAAACTGAATGCGATAGGATCTTGATATGGACTAGGCTCAGAGCCCTTCTGGATTTCTGTAAGGAAGTCGTGTGTTTTCATGTTCATTGCTCCTTTAACTAATAAGTTTTATATGATGCGAGGGTTATGGTGGATAGGAAGTGTTTTTTGAAATTTCATATAATAATTATTGCATAGCAATCCTATTCCTAAAACTATAAAATATAAAGTTTTCATAATATGTAAAATTGCATATTATTCTTTTTGTAAATTTCGTTATATTATCTATATATATGAATTGCGAGATTTTGATAAGGTAAATGAGAATAACTGGAGGGATACTGTGAGTAAAACAGTGTTAGAAACGTATAGTGTGGAAAGAAAAATAGAGAATATAACATATAAAAATCTATTTGTAATGATAGCAATGATTATAGGGATTTCACTCCTAGGAGGACTATTCCTTGGTTTAGCCTTTGGGATTTATGGAGAAGAAGCATTAAGTACTAAATTAGAAGGATATTATTTGCTCTTATTCGATGCATCTGTTGTTGTTACCGTTTTATTAGCTTATAAACCAGTTCTTCATTTTATTAAATCTATTTGGTATTTATCCGTTTTGAAGAGTTGGAAGACATATTTATATCTATTAATTGGCTTTATTGTCATTGCGTTATCACAATATTTAATGTTACATGTATTTAGTTTTGAAAGTGCAGCAGAACAAAAGAAACAATTAGGGAGTTTAGGGCTTCAAAATAGCATACAAAGTATTATATATGTGCTAAGTGTCGCTATCATTACACCGATTAAAGAAGAAATTCTATTTCGAGGTATTTTATATCGATTTTTAGAAAAGAAATATAATTTTTTAGTTAGTATCATTATTTCTTCCTTCATTTTTGGAATTCTTCATGGGGGTCTTTTAATTACGGCAACGATTATGGGGATGGTATTTGCAATGTTATACAAAAAGACGCAATCTATTATACCTGGTATTATTTTACATATCGTATGGAACTTACTTGTGAGTATAAGTATGATTGTATCTCTATAAAAATAAATACATACAAAATAAAAGATGAATGGCTCAGCTATTCATCTTTTATTTTGTATGCACGTGAAAAAGTTAATTCATGTATACAATTAAAGAATAGCTAAATACTAACAGTGAACGAATAAAGAAAGGTAGGAGTATTCTATGCAAAACTTAACAGAGCTTGAAGTAGAAAACTTACGTCATTTGATTGGCGGACACGCAACAATTATTAACAAGCTGGAGCAGTATGCACAGACGTGTACAGATCCACAACTGAAACAAATGCTACAAAAGGATGCGCAAGATGCACGAAATACGAAGCAACAATTAATGACTTTCCTAGGATAGGAGGAAGCGGAACATGAATGAAAAAGATATGGTAAATGATTATTTAGCAGGATTAAATGCAAGTTTAACAAGCTACGCAAATTATATTGCTCAGTCTGATAATGAACAGTTACACCAAACATTAATCCAAATTCGTAATCAAGATGAAATGCGCCAACGTAATATGTATGAGTACGCAAAGCAAAAGAGTTATTATAAGCCAGCAGCACCTGCGAATCCAATGATTGTGCAGCAATTAAAAAGCCAATTAAGTGCGGAATAATGGGATGACAAAAAACGGGCGAATGAAGTCGCTCGTTTTTTTGTTTTGAGCATGTCAATAAATATAAAATAAATATTTTTCCAGTTGTAACAAATATGACGAAAATGGAATATAACAATTCACAAAAAGGACAAAAGTTTGTTCGGCATTTCACAAAGTATCCATGGTTTCTATCGTGGGAATCTCTATAATTAGGGGTGTAAAGAGCAAAAGAAATAGATTATATGATCAATTAGGAGAGATTGCTATGAAAAGACATACAAGAAAAATTGCAATTATCGGTACTGGATTAGTTGGATCAAGTTGTGCATATTCCATTGTGAATCAAGGCATTTGCGAAGAGCTATTATTAATTGATATAAATCATGAACGTGCAGTTGGGGAAGCAATGGATTTATCACACTGCATTAACTTTACAAATACAAGAACAAAAGTATATGCAGGAAGCTATGAAGACTGCAAAGATATGGATATCGTTATTATTACAGCAGGACCAGCACCAAAGCCTGGACAAAGTCGCTTAGATACTTTAGGAGCGAGTGCGAAGATTATGGAAAGTGTTGTTGGCGGCGTAATGGAAAGTGGATTTGATGGTATTTTCTTACTCGCATCGAACCCAGTTGATATTATTACGTATCAAGTGTGGAGATTATCTGGATTACCTAGAAATCGTGTGATCGGCACTGGTACATCACTAGATTCTTCTCGCTTACGAACAATTTTATCTGAAATGTTACATGTAGACCCTCGTAGTATTCATGGGTATTCATTAGGAGAACATGGTGATTCGCAAATGGTTGCTTGGTCTCACGTAACTGTTGGTGGAAAGCCAATTCTACAAATTTTAGAAGAGAAAAAAGACAAATTTGGTGAAATAGATTTAGATGAAATTGTTGAGAAGACTGCAAAAGCTGGATGGGAAATTTATAAACGAAAAGGTACTACTTATTACGGAATCGGAAATTCTCTAGCATATATTGCGAGCTCAATCTTTAACGATGATCACCGTGTCATTGCTGTATCAGCTATTTTAGATGGGGAGTATGGTGAATATGATATTTGTACAGGAGTACCAGCTATTATTACTAGAGATGGTATAAGAGAAATTGTAGAACTAAATTTAACAGAGGATGAAGAATCTCGATTCGCAAAATCAAACGATATTTTACGTGATTATATAAAAACAATTGGTTACTAACTTATAGGAGAAGGTGAAACAAATGAAGGAATATATAATGTCTCGTGTATTTAAAGCATCTGCTGGAATCGCACAAGGTATTTTCGTATCCCTTGGAATTGGTTTACTAATCGAAAATATAGGAAGAATTGTTGATCTTCCGTTACTTATTACAATCGGAGTTGTTGCAAAATCACTTATGGCACCAGCCATTGGTGCCGGAATTGCTTTTATGCTCGGTGCAAATGGCCTTGTAATCTTCTCGGCTATGGTAGCTGGAGCGATTGGTGCGGGATCCATTTCAATTACTGAAGCAGGTCTAATTATTAAAACAGGTGAGCCAATCGGTGCATTATTAACAGCAACTTTAGCTGTATATATTGGTAAACGTTTAAGCGGGAAAACGGCTTTAGATATGATGCTCGTTCCATTTGCGGCCATATTAGGTTCTGGTTTAGTCGGTATTTGGTTATCTCATAATATTACTCCTGTTTTAAATGCAGTTGGGGCATTTATTAAAGATAGCTCAGCTGGTAGCCCGTTCATCGCTTCTATCGTCATTGCAGTCGTTTGGGGACTATTACTTATCTCCCCAGCTTCATCAGCTGCGTTAGCAATCGCACTTAGCTTAGACGGTGTTGCAGGTGGTGCTGCTCTTGCAGGCTGCGTTGCCCAGTTTATCGGATTCTCTGTTATCTCAGCGAAAGAAAATAATTTGGGCGGCATATTAGCTCAAGCACTTTGTACTCCGAAAGTACAGTTGCCAAATATCACTAAAAATCCAATGATTCTCGTCCCAACTGTTGTCGCCAGTGCGATAGTTGGTCCAGTATCCGCATTGATTTTCCAACTGGAAGCAGGAAAAGAAATTGCAGGTCTTGGATTAAGTTCTCTTATCGCACCAATTAATTTAATTTCCAGCGAAGGATGGGAAGTTGTCCCAGCGATGGTAATCACATATATCATCATTCCAGTAGCTGTTTCTTATATACTTTACATTGCTCTTAAAAAAGCAGGTCGTATTCACTCTGGTGATATGACTGTACCGCAATCTTAAATTGAAAATCTCCTTTTATATAGAGAAAAGCAGACTGTAGAAGCCACAGTCTGCTTTTTACATTTTTTGATTTTGTTTTACTGGAACACGTACCGTTTCTTTGGCTAATAACAACTGAACGCCGAAGTAAAGTATGCTTGCAAGCGTCATTCCAGAAATGGCGTCTACAAATGCGTGTTGCTTTGTAAATAACGTTGATAAAATAATAAGCGTACCGAAGAAGGTAAGAATGTAATATTCAAAAGCATGTTGTTCCCTACGTCTAAAGGCAGCTAACATAATGATAAAGGTAGTAAGAACGTGAATGCTAGGGAAACAGTTCACCGGTTGGTCGATACTATAAATATAGCGGACTAGTTCGGAAAATACGTCGGATCCAACGACTGCTGGACGTGGTACAGTTGTTTGCCAAAAATAATAAATAGAAAAACAAGCAAGTTTTCCAAGAATGATACTACTTAAAGTGACATAATATTGTTTTCGATCGGCAAAGCAGTAATAAATAAGTGCGCCGTATAAGTAAGGAAACCAAAGTAAATAAGGAATAATAAATGCTTTCACAAATGGAATCCAATCGTCTACTACAGTTGTGACATCTACTGCATGAACAGCTGATTTATTTAATACATCGTAAAGGGGACTTACGAGTACGAGTAGAAGTATATAACTTAACGGAAGAAAAGATGAAAGTTTAAATTTCTTCATGATAATCTCCTATGTTTAGTAATGTAAGCAAATTCAATTGATTATAATATAGAAACGTAATTTGGGCTATCGATTTTACTTACATTTTCTTGAATGAACCTTACGTTTTTGTCACTTGACTGAAAAGAAGGGGAGGGTGCTATATGAAGCGTTTATCGTATTTCTTAGTTTTTATATTGATATGCCTAGTCGGTGCTGGGTGTGCAAAGGATAAAGAAGGAGAGAAATTAGAATATAACGGAAGAGCACTCGTAATTGGAGTTGTTGGAGAAAAACCGAAAGATACGTTTAGGAATATAAAGTTTGAGGAAATGAAGTTAGAGGACCTGGAAAAGAAATCTAAGGAAGTGGATGGCTTTCTAATAATGAAAGATCACTTTCAAGAAGCCTCAACAGAGCAATATAAAAATGTATTTTCATCGCTAAAGAAACCAGTGTTTTTTATCGGTTTACAAGATAAGTCATATTCAATTTTTACTACAAAAGGGATAGAGTATAACAGTGCCCGAAAAGATGTAAATGCTATGTATACGCAAGGGTTTGCAAATATCGGAAGTGGTGAAGGACAACAATGGGCAGTTGGTTTATCGAATGGTGGAAATACTGAAGAAAGCATTCATAATATGTATATCATAGTATTTCAAACAATTGCAGATTATTTAAGTCGATGATGAGGAAGCCTGTAAACGAGGCTTCTTATTTTTTATGCAGAAGCACAGATAAAAATATGATTGAGAAGTTCATGCAAGCTTTACAACGTATGCGAGATGTAATGATACCGATTTATAATTTTATATCAGCTATTGCGGATTTAAATATAAATTTTTAATGAAGCGCATCCATTATTAGCTCGTTTTATTAAGGGGTGATAATGTTAGTTCCACATCTCCCTTTGTAATTAGTATTGGTTAGTGGCGTCTGCTTGAGCAGGAATTGCAGTAGGATATTCATATGCATATAAACACCTTTATTTATATACTCGTTTACTCTTTCTATATCTCATTACATCATAACGACTATGCCATAGTTATGTAATGGGTTTCTTTTAAAAATTAGTATTAACTATCTTAATTGAAGTGCACTGCATTTCTACCCATTCATTTTCTATATCTTGCTCGATTTCTTCTAAATCAATTAGTATTATACTATCGTAGATATGTAGTGTTGCTAAGTTATCCTCAACGTTATAATCTAGCTTAGCGATTACTTTAAAGCCTTTACTATTCTGAATTATTGCATTTGCATTTTTATCTGAAAAGGCTATATTTGTATTCCATATAAATTCATCATCTATATGTATTTCTACATTATAGTTTTCGTATTTTTCTGGCTTATCGCCATCCCACTCAGCGATAAATTGATTGCTATCTACTTGAACTAAAACTTTATATCCATCTAATAATTTGTCTGATATATCCACTATTTTAATATTCATTGCTTATTACTCCTTTTTATTTTTTATATGGTACTCTAACAAGGGGATTGTCAAGATTCATCACGTTATTTACGGGGGCATAGGTCCATTTTTCTTTATGAAAGAAAAAATGTAAATAAGAGGATAAGGGGGAATGATGTTGAAAACTATTAAAAATATATTATTATTTGTTCTATGTTTGGTGGTTCTTAGTGGTTGTTTTACAAGAGAGGGAACGATTGTTGGTGGTAAGGTTCATGGAGGTTCAAATAGTATAGATGGAAAGTATAAAAGTTTCACAGGTTTTGCAACTCAAGATATGGATGTAAAAAAAGGTGAAAGCTGGACATTTAACTTTGATGATAAAACTAAACAAGGAACCATAAAGGCTTATGTTTTAGATTCAAATGATAATACAATACTGGAAGTTAATAGTGGAAACAGTAAAAATAATATTAAAGTTTCTAAAGATGATACATATAAAGTTAAAATTATAACAGAAGAACATGGTGGAGAATTTGAAATATCATGGAAAAAAGAAAGGTAGTTAAGTTAATGAGTATCGGGCTATTATTATGTTCTTAGGATTCGGATATCTTCCAAAGAGATGGGGAAAAAGGAAAGTTTCAGAAAAGTTTCTGCAAGCAAAATTTGCGGATGAAGGAAAAGGGATTTTGATTATTACTTATGCTATAGATTTATATGTAATATCTATTCCTTTAAAAGTAAAGAAATATAATTCACTTTAATTTGTATTGAATATAGAAGTGATTATGCTATGAAAGTCATGTGTATACATGGCTTTTTCTTTGCAGTAATTTCTTACTTGTTGGTTCTATCGCATCCGCTGTAGCGTTATGCGGCGGGCTATTCATTATGGGTAGGTAGCCAGGAACAGGGATTTCCCCTTATTTCAAGGGCTGGGATTGTCTATATAGTGGTTCAAATGATTTCGTTATTTATGCGATTATTTGTTGGGATTGCTAAAGCTATTTTGCCCTACATTAGTAGGACTTTTTTATTAACAGTAATTCCTCAATATTCATGAAATATGCAAATATGCATATTGTATTTATTTGGATATTCTCTGTGTTAAAATTAAATATAGGGATTTTTGTATATAAGGAACTAAGATCAGAAATATACAATGAATTTTGAGAGGTGTTACATGTTTACAAACAAGAAATTAATTCGATTTGGTCTAACATTACTTGTATGTTTATTTATAATTGATTTTACAATCGGTTATTTTCAAACATATCTTGAATCAGCGGCAGGTATTAAATGGGTAATACCAGAAACTTGGAGAACTATTTTGTTAGATGCCCCTGAAAGTATATTGGTTATTTTAGGCGCAATTGCTTTATATGATTTTACAAAAGAAACATCGAAAAAAGACGCATCAATTTAGATGCGTCTTTTTTCTTTGCGGTAATTTCTTCAACACCATGGAATACTCTCACTATTACGGCCAAAATCGTTATTTCCTTTTATCTGTACGCCTTGTCAGGTGAAGTTTTCCAGGTATTGTGACTATAGGCTGGAATGGTTAAATAAACGTTTGTTTAAGATATATGTTCGGTAGGAAGAAACTGATGCAGCTCAAGGGTTAACAAAGAAAAGTGGGGAGTTAATCAAATGTTTGTTTAAGATATATGTTCGGTAGGAAGAGACCGATGCAATTCAAGGGTTAACAAAGAAAAATGGGGAGCTAATCAAACGTTTGTTTAAGGTGTATGTTCGGAGGGTGGATGAGAGAAGAATCAAAAAAATTTATATATTTATTTTTTCTTAACAAATGGCGGAAAAATAAGAAAAATTTGCAGGATTATTAAAAATTATCACGAAATAAGTAAAAGTTTAGCGAATAATCGTTTGAAATAATAAAACGTTTTCTATATGATAAAGGTAAAGGTTAGTAAAAAAGTAGGTGAATTTATGACAGTAACATTTTATTCATATCCAAAGTGTGGCACATGTCAAAAAGCAAAGAAATGGTTTGAGGCAAACGATGTAGCATATGAGATGATTCATATTGTTGAAAATCCACCATCAAAAGAAGATTTACGTAATTTACATGAAAAAAGTGAATTACCATTGAAAAAATTCTTTAATACAAGTGGAATGCGTTACCGTGAACTTGGTCTGAAAGATAAGTTAAAAGATGCAAGTGAAGACGAAATGTACGAGCTTTTAGCATCTGATGGCATGTTGATCAAACGTCCAATTGTAACAGATGGAACGAATGTAACACTTGGTTTTAACGAAGAGCAGTTTGAAAGTGTGTGGAAAAAGTACCAATAAGGTATTTTTACATAATTAATACATTCACTGGAGGTACAGTCATGAGCATTCCAAATAATTTACGTTACTCTGAAGAACACGAATGGGTAAAAACTGAAGGTAATGAAGTTGTTATCGGTATTACTCACTTTGCACAAAGTGAGCTAGGCGATATCGTATTCGTTGAACTTCCTGAAGTAGGTGCAACAATCGAAGCTGACGAGCCATTCGGAAGCGTAGAATCTGTTAAAACAGTTTCTGAGTTATATGCACCTGTAAGCGGTAAAGTTGTAGCAGTAAACGAAGAATTAAGTGACCAACCAGAACTTGTTAACGAATCTCCATACGAGGGTGCATGGATGGTTAAAGTTGAACTTTCTGATGCAAGCCAAGTTGAGAAGTTATTAACTGCTGAAAAATATGCAGAAATGACAAACCAAGACTAATTATAGTCGACTAAAGGACAGCCTTTGTGCTGTCCTTTTTTATTTTGTGTTACATAATATATTTAAAATCGAGTGTAAATGAATAAGCTATTATGGGAATGAACGTTTTTTGGTAAGGTTTCATGGGCTTGGTAATCTGAACAGTCGATCATTTCACTCCTTCACTTGAGGTGAAAAGCGCCTTCTGTGCGAAAGAACCTTAGCCAACAGGGCTAAACAGTCGGTTCCGCTTTTCTTTAAGATCCAGCTCTAGCGGCTAAATTGTTCGGTGGCTTCGCTTCTTCCTGCAAGGCAAAAAGCGCCTTTACGTCAGAAGCTCCATCCCCCTCACAATCTGAACGAGCCGCTTCCGCTTTTCTTTTGCAAAAATAAACAGGAAACAACATGAAAATAACGAATATACTATATACTAAGTTAAAGGTTGTATAGTATATGGTGATCGGGTGATGACATATGATTTATGTAGAAAAAGTCATTATTGTAGAAGGTACATCAGATAGAAGAAAGATTGAATCTATTATTCGGGAACCGGTGGAAATTGTTTGTACAAATGGTACAATTGGTTTGGCGAAAATGGATGAGCTCGTTGATCAGTTTTTTGATAAAGAAGTGTATGTACTTGTGGATGCTGATGATGCTGGAGAAAAGTTAAGGAAACAATTTCGAAAAGAATTTCCGCAAGCAGAGCATATTTATATTGATCGCTCGTACCGAGAAGTGGCAACTGCGCCATCTTCACACTTAGCAAATGTATTATGGGGAGCTGACATTGACGTTTATACAGAATATTTACGGTAAGGAATGATAGAAGTGATTGACTGGACAGGAGCCGAGGCAACAGCCCTAATAGAGAACGAAGAAAAAACAGTGTTATATGTATATACTCCAATGTGTGGAACATGCCAATTAGCAAAAAAGATGTTAACTGTCGTTGAGATGACAATTGAAGATTTGAAAATTGGAATGTTAGATTTAAATTATGCTCCGCATTTAGCGAAAGAGTATGGAATCGAAAGTGTGCCGTGTTTACTTGTTTTTGAAAATGGGACACTCATGAAGAAGATATATGCATTTCATTCGGTTGAATATTTATATACGGAATTAAAGTAGGCGGCAAAGTTTTTGCCGCCTCGACATATTTCTTGGGAAATATGTCGAGATGCAGGGTGGTTACAGTATTTGTCGAGCGAAAGTAACAGGATTGCTCTTTAGTAAGAGGGAATGGTATGTGTAATAGAAAGTGATATGAAGGATGTGATTTAAGGTGAAATTATATTCTTTGCTGCAATCATTTGTAAATTACGCTAATGGTCAATATCATTTAGAGCCGCTTTTAAGACAAGGAGAAAAAACTGTTAATTTCCGCTTTGGAGATGAAAGTTGTTCGTTACAAATTTCAAGAGATTATATAGAACTGCTACATGAGGAAATAGGGACGGAGCAAATCGTTTGTGTAGATGAAGAAGATGTAAAACAATTGGTAAACGGCAATGTACGATTGCAAATGTTAATGAACGATGGACGTGTACAATATTCGGGAACATATCGAACGATGCTATTAGTCGAATCGATGTTTCACATATGTAAACCGATGTCAGTAGGGGCTTAAAATTCTGAAGGTTCATTTTTTACGAAAATTTCTGTTGACATGATGTGTGGATATTGATACAATTCAATTCATAAAATATAGACAATTTCATAAATTACAAATCAGACGAAAATGTAATCTGATTTCTCTTATCAAGAGAGGTGGAGGGACTGTGCCCTGTGAAGCCCGGCAACCGTCAACTTATGTTGAAATGGTGCCAATTCCTGCAAAGCAAATGCTTTGAGAGATGAGAGAGAGGGATAATGTTGTTATATACGCATATAAACCTTTCTGCTTCTCTAAAGCGGAAAGGTTTTTTTGTTGTTTGAATGTGGAGGACATTCAAATAATAAAAGTAGTGATAGCGGTGGACTACACGCACTAAACATAAAAAATTGCGGAGTCGATCAAAAATCTAGCTCCAGCGGCTAGAACAGTCGGTCGTTTCATCCCGTCCTATGAGGCAAAAAGCGCCTCTACGTCAGGGATTCCAACGTCCTCTTGTTCTAAACGAGCCGCTTACGCTTTTTATTAAAAAAAGGGGTGATACACCATGATTCTATTAGAAAATGTAAAGAAAATATATAAAGCAAAAAGCGGTGATGTCACTGCTGTAGATAACGCCAATTTAAAAATAGACAAAGGTGAAATCTTTGGTGTTATCGGATATAGTGGCGCTGGGAAAAGTTCTTTAATTAGATTATTCAATCAGTTGGAGAAACCAACTTCTGGCCAAATTACAATTGCAAATCGTGTCATTTCAGCCATTACAGGAAGTGAACTTCGTAAGGCAAGGCAAGAAATCGGAATGATTTTTCAACACTTCAACTTACTTTGGTCACGAACTGTACGCGAAAATATCGAGTTCCCGCTTGAAATTGCAGGTGTTGATAAGGCGAAGAGAAGAAAACGCGTGGATGAGTTAATTCATCTTGTTGGATTAGAAGGAAGAGGAGATGCGTATCCATCTCAGCTGAGCGGAGGACAAAAGCAACGTGTTGGAATTGCAAGAGCATTAGCTAACAATCCGCAAGTGCTTTTATGTGATGAAGCGACGTCGGCTCTTGATCCAGAAACGACAGATCAAATTTTAGATTTATTATTAGATATTAATAAGCGTCTCGGTTTAACAATTGTACTCATTACACATGAGATGCACGTGATTCGAAAGATTTGTAATCGAGTGGCGGTAATGGAAAAAGGAAAGATTGTAGAAACGGGTCCAGTACTTGATGTATTCCGTAATCCACAGCAAGATATTACAAAACGATTTGTAAAGCAATTAACAGATTCTGAAGATACAAATGAAACGATTGAAAGTTTAATTGAAAAATATCCAGATGGTAAAGTCGTTCGTTTGCAGTTTATCGGTGAAGCTGTAGAAAGACCAGTACTTCAAAGATTAATGCAACGTAGTGATATAGAAGTTAGCATTCTGCAAGGAAATATCGCACAAACGAATGACGGTTCTTACGGTAGTTTAGTTGTTCATTTAAATGGTGAGGAAACAGCGATTCAGCAAGCAATAGAGGGAATACATCAAGATCAAGTAGAGCTGGAGGTGATTGCACATGGATAAGTTACTCACAAATGTCGATTGGAATCAAATGTTAGAAGCAACTGGTGAAACGTTATATATGACGGCAATCGCAGCTCTTGCCACATTTGTTTTCGGACTCATTTTAGGATTGTTACTCTTTATGACAGCAAAAGATAATTTATGGGAAAACAAGACGGTTAACACAGCGATTGGAGCGTTCGTAAATATATTCCGTTCGATACCGTTTATTATTTTAATCATTTTATTAATCCCATTTACAAAGATTCTGCTTGGAACAATTCTTGGAGCGAGCGCTGCACTTCCAGCTTTAATTATTGGAGCGGCACCGTTTTACGCGAGAATGGTTGAAATCGCACTTCGCGAAATTGATAAAGGTGTAATTGAAGCTTCAAAAGCAATGGGAGCAAAAACAAGCACAATTATTTTGAAAGTATTAATTCCAGAATCGTTACCAGCATTAGTATCTGGTATTACGGTTACGACAATTGCTTTAGTAGGCTATACAGCAATGGCAGGAGTTGTTGGTGCTGGTGGTCTTGGAACACTTGCATATTTAGAAGGATTCCAACGAGGAAATAATGATGTAACGATCATTGCGACAATTTGTGTATTACTAGTTGTATTTTTCATTCAGTGGATGGGTGATCGTGTAACGACTCGAATAGATAAACGATAATAAAAAATGGGAGGATATTTCAAATGAAAAAATTATTACTGACAGCACTTATTTCAACTTCAATTTTTGGGTTAGCAGCTTGTGGCGGGAAAGATAAAGATGAAAAGAAACTTGTTGTGGGGGCTTCTAACGTACCGCACGCTGAAATTTTAGAAAAGGCAAAACCGTTACTTGAGAAAAAAGGAATTGAATTAGAGGTGAAAAAATTCCAAGATTACGTGTTGCCAAATAAAGCGTTAGCGGATAAGGAATTAGACGCTAACTACTTTCAGCACATTCCGTATTTAGAAAAAGAAATGAAAGATAAAAAGTATGACTTTGAAGTAGCAGGAAAGATTCATTTAGAGCCAATTGGTGTATACTCTCAAAAATATAAGAGCTTAAAAGAGCTTCCAGACGGAGCGACAATTATTATGAGTAATTCTGTTGCAGACCATGGACGTGGTTTAGCAATTTTACAAAAAGAAGGTATTTTAAAAATTAAAGACGGAGTAGATCCGGTTAAAGCAACTCCGAAAGATATTGCGGATAATCCGAAAAACTTAAAATTTAAAACAGATATTGAGCCTGGTTTGTTACCACAAGTGTATAACAATAAAGAAGGCGACGCTGTTTTAATTAACTCAAACTATGCAATTGATGCGAAATTAAACCCAGAAAAAGATGCAATTGCAATTGAAAGCAATGATTCACCGTACGCAAACGTAGTAGCTGTTCGTAAAGGTGATAAAGATAAAAAAGAAATTAAAGAGCTAGTAGAAGTGCTGCATTCAAAAGAAATTGAAGACTTTATTAATAAAGAATATAAAGGGGCAGTTGTTCCTGTAAAAGAATAATTGCGGTTCGTAAAGGTGACGAGAAGAAAAAAGAAATGAAAGAGCTAGTAGAGGTATTGCATTCAAAAGAAATTCAAGATTTTATTACTAAAGAATATAAAGATGCTGTACTTTCGGTAAGTGAATAAATATAAGGAAAGGACTGGTAATTTTCCAGTCCTTTTTTCTTTATATAAATAAGAAGAAAGGTGTATCATATAAGGATGCAAGTGAAATACTTATATACATTTGTGAAAAAATTGTTACTTTTTTTCGTCGTTTGCGATATCATTTTATTTGATATAAAATTAGAATGAGAATAAAATGAGAATATGAACGTTTTAGGAATTTTTAAAATGTATATATAGGATTAATGGAGGTATTGAGATGGCTGGTTCTACATTAACGGTTAAAGACTTACACGTATCAATTGATGGCAAAGAAATTTTAAAAGGTGTAAACCTTGAAGTAAAAGGTGGAGAAATCCACGCAATTATGGGACCTAACGGAACAGGTAAATCAACTTTATCTTCTGCAATTATGGGTCACCCAAAGTATGAAGTAACAGAAGGTAGCATCATCATCGACGGTGAAGATGTATTAGAAATGGAAGTAGACGAGCGCGCGCAAGCAGGTCTATTCCTAGCAATGCAATATCCAAGTGAAATTAGCGGAGTAACAAACGCTGACTTCTTACGTTCTGCAATTAACGCACGTCGTGAAGAAGGCGATGAAATTTCTCTTATGAAATTTATCCGTACATTAGATAAAAACATGGAATTCCTAGAAATGGATCCAGAAATGGCACAACGTTACTTAAACGAAGGTTTCTCTGGTGGAGAGAAAAAACGTAACGAAATTCTTCAATTAATGATGATTGAGCCAAAAATCGCAATCTTAGACGAAATCGACTCAGGTCTTGATATCGATGCATTAAAAGTTGTATCTAAAGGTATTAACGAAATGCGCGGCGAAGAGTTCGGTTGCCTAATGATTACGCATTACCAACGTTTATTAAACTACATCACTCCAGACTTCGTTCACGTTATGATGAACGGTCGTATCGTTAAATCTGGTGGTCCTGAGCTTGCACAACGTCTAGAAGCTGAAGGTTATGACTGGATTAAAAAAGAATTAGGTATTGAAGACGAAACAACAGAGCAAGAAGCGTAAGAGAGGAGCATAAACATGACAATCGGTACATTACCTTTCGATCAAGAAACAATCCGTCAACGCGCAAGCGAAGTAAACGAAGCTGCTTGGTTGACTGAGTTCCGCTTACAAGCTCTTGCACAAGCAACTGAACTTCCAATGCCAACGCCTGATAAAACGAAAATTGAAAAATGGGACTTTATCGGAAAAGGCGACGCTGCTAAGCAAGAGCCTGTAAGTTCTTTAACAGAGCTTCCAGAAGCAGTGAAAAACTTAATCGATGAAAACAACAGCGTATTAGTACAACGCACTGGTACAACTGCATTCGTTTCTTTAGCAGACGAAGCAAAAGAAAAAGGTGTTATTTTTACAGACATCGTAACAGCTGCAACTGAGCACGCTGAGCTAGTACAAAAGTACTTAATGAAAGACGGCGTGAAGATAGACGAGCATCGTCTAACTGCACTTCATGCTGCATTAATCAACGGCGGTGCATTCGTATATGTTCCGAAAAACGTTGTTCTTGAAACTCCACTTCAAGCTGTATTCTTAGTAGACGGCGAAGAAGCTAACGTATATAACCACGTATTATTCGTAGCTGATGCGAACAGTACTGCAACTTATGTAGAAAACTACGTTGCAAATGAAAATGCTAAAGGTATTGCAAATATCGTAGCAGAAGTAATCGTGGAACAAGGCGCACAAGTGAAATTCGGTGCGGTTGATCTATTAGCAAAAGACGTAACAACTTACGTTAACCGCCGCGGTATTGTTGGACGCGACGGCCGCATTGATTGGGCTCTAGGCCTTATGAATGACGGAAACACAATCTCAGAGAACGTTACAAACTTAATGGGCGACGGTTCATATGCTGATACGAAAACAGTAACAATTGGCCGTGGCAACCAAACACAAAACTTTACAACTAAAGTTGTTCACTTCGGTAAACACTCTGAAGGTTGGATTTTAAAACACGGTGTACAAAAAGATAGTGCAACATCTATCTTTAACGGAATTGGTAAGATTGAACACGGTGCATCTAAATCAAATGCACAACAATCTTCTCGCGTTCTTATGTTAGATGAAAAAGCACGCGGTGATGCAAACCCAATTCTTCTAATCGACGAAGATGATGTAATGGCAGGTCACGCAGCTTCAGTAGGTCGCGTAGATCCAGTCCAACTATACTACTTGATGAGCCGTGGTATTCCAAAACGCGAAGCAGAACGTTTAGTCATCCATGGATTCTTAGCACCTGTAGTTAATGAGCTTCCAATTGAAGGAGTAAAGGCACAGCTTGTTGAGGTAATTGAAAGGAAAGTTCGCTAATGAATATTCATGAAATACGCAAACAGTTTCCAATTCTTGATCAAAAAGTGAACGGCAAACAACTTGTTTATTTCGATAGTGCAGCAACTTCTCAAAAACCAATTCAAGTCATTGAAACGTTAGAACGTTACTATAAAGAATATAATTCTAACGTGCATCGCGGTGTTCATACGCTCGGTACGAAAGCTACCGACGCGTATGAAGGTGCACGCGAGAAAGTTCGTAAGTTTATTAACGCGAAATCAATGGAAGAGATTATTTTCACGCGCGGAACGACAACTGCATTAAATACAGTAGCGGCTAGCTATGGTCTTGAAAATGTAAAAGAAGGCGATGAAATCGTTATTTCTTACATGGAGCACCATAGTAACATCATTCCGTGGCAGCAAGTTGCGAAGAAAACTGGTGCAACTTTAAAATACCTTCCGCTTCAACCAGACGGTACAATTTCTTTAGAAGATGTTCGTCAAACAGTTACACCGAATACAAAAATCGTTTCTATTATGCAAGTTTCAAACGTGCTTGGAACGATTAACCCTGTAAAAGAAATCGGAGCAATCGCACACGAAAATGGCGCAATTATGGTAGTTGACGGTGCACAAAGTACACCTCATATGAAAGTAGATGTACAAGATTTGAACTGTGATTTCTACGCATTATCTGCTCATAAGATGTGCGGACCTACAGGTATCGGCGTATTATATGGTAAGAAAGAATTGCTAAACAATATGGAGCCAATTGAATTTGGCGGTGAAATGATTGATTTCGTAGATTTACAAGAATCTACGTGGAAAGAGCTTCCGTGGAAGTTTGAAGCAGGTACACCGATTATCGGTAATGCAATCGGACTTGGTGCGGCAATTGATTTCCTAGAAGAAATCGGTCTTCATAATATTGAAAAGCATGAGCATGAATTAGCGCAATACGCTTTAGAAAGACTATCAGAAGTAGATGGCGTTACAATTTATGGTCCAAAGCATCGCGCTGGTCTTGTTACATTTAATATTGAAGACGTACATCCTCACGATGTAGCGACAGTATTAGATGTAGAAGGTATTGCGGTTCGCGCAGGACACCACTGTGCACAACCGCTTATGAAGTGGCTAAAAGCTTCTTCAACAGCACGTGCGAGCTTCTATTTATATAATACAAAAGAAGAAATTGATACATTTGTTGAATCGCTAATCAAGACAAAGGAGTATTTCACAAATGTCATTTAATAATTTAGATACGTTATATCGTCAAGTTATTATGGATCATTACAAAAATCCTCGTAACCATGGCGTGTTAGAAGATAGTGTTACAGTAAACTTGAACAATCCAACTTGTGGTGATCGTATTCAACTTACGATGAAAGTAGAAGAAGGTATTGTGCAAGAAGCGAAGTTTGAAGGAGAAGGATGTTCTATCTCAATGTCTTCAGCTTCCATGATGACACAAGCAGTAAAAGGTAAGAAAATTGAAGAGGCACTTCAGCTTTCTAAAATTTTCTCTGATATGATGCTAGGAAAAGAGTACGATGACAGCATCGATTTAGGAGATATTGAAGCATTACAAGGCGTATGCAAGTTCCCTGCACGTATTAAATGTGCAACATTAGCGTGGAAAGCGTTAGAAAAGGGCTTAAACGAAGATAAGTAATGTTTAAAGGTTCCTAAAAACGAGGTTATCTAAGGAGGGACACACCAACATGGCGAAGCAACTGCCAGATATCGGCGATTATAAATATGGTTTCAAAGACAAAGACGTTTCGATTTTCCGTGCTGGACGCGGTTTAACAAAAGAGATCGTTGAAGAGATTTCACGTATGAAAGAAGAACCACAGTGGATGTTAGACTTCCGTTTAAAATCACTGGATAAGTTCTATGAAATGCCAATGCCACAATGGGGCGGCGACTTAAACGACTTAGATTTCGATGAAATTACGTACTACGTAAAACCATCTGAGAAATCTGAGAAGTCTTGGGATGAAGTACCTGATGAAATTAAAGCGACATTTGATAAATTAGGTATTCCAGAAGCTGAGCAAAAATATTTAGCTGGTGTATCTGCACAGTACGAATCTGAAGTTGTATACCACAACATGAAAGAAGACCTAGAAGCTCTAGGAATCGTCTTCAAAGATACAGATAGCGCATTAAAAGAGAACGAAGATATTTTCCGTGAGCATTTCGGAAAAGTAATTCCACCAACAGACAACAAATTCTCTGCATTAAACTCTGCAGTTTGGTCTGGTGGATCATTCATCTACGTTCCAAAGGGTGTGAAAGTTGATACACCACTTCAAGCGTATTTCCGTATTAACTCTGAAAATATGGGACAATTCGAGCGTACGCTTATCATCGTAGACGAAGGCGCACATGTACACTACGTAGAAGGTTGTACAGCACCTGTTTACACGACTAACTCACTTCACAGTGCGGTAGTAGAAATCATCATTAAGAAAGATGCATATTGCCGTTATACAACAATCCAAAACTGGGCGAACAACGTATACAACCTAGTTACAAAACGTGCGGTTTGTGAAGAAAACGCAACGATGGAATGGATTGACGGTAACATCGGATCTAAATTAACGATGAAATATCCAGCAGTTATCTTAAAAGGCGAAGGCGCTCGTGGTTTAACATTATCTATCGCGATTGCTGGTAAAGGCCAACACCAAGATGCTGGTGCGAAAATGATTCACTTAGCACCAAACACGTCTTCAACAATCGTTTCTAAATCGATTGCGAAGCATGGTGGTAAAGTAACTTACCGTGGTATCGTACACTTCGGACCAAAAGCGAAAAACTCTCGCTCTAACATCGAGTGTGACACGTTAATCATGGATAACCAATCTACATCAGATACAATTCCTTATAACGAAATCAAAAACGATTACGTTTCACTTGAGCACGAAGCAAAAGTATCAAAAGTATCAGAAGAACAATTATTCTACCTAATGAGCCGCGGTATTTCTGAGCAAGAAGCTACAGAAATGATCGTAATGGGCTTCATCGAGCCATTCACTCGCGAACTTCCAATGGAATACGCAGTTGAAATGAACCGCCTGATCAAGTTTGAGATGGAAGGTTCTATCGGTTAATATAAGTATGAAGAAAGCGCCCTGCTGTGCAGGGCGCTTTTTTATGTTGTGCTTGGTTGGAATCAGTTTATAGGTCAGTTCAGGCTAGGGCAGGCTGGCTGGCTGGGATACCCAGCCAGGTGTTTAGTTAAATATATCAGCGATTATTTCAATATATCGACGATTCGACAAGGAATATCGACTTATCGACAAAGTAAGACAAAAGAAATTCTTCATATACCCCCGCAACATAAAGTGAAACTTTAATCAGTGGGGGGGGGTCATTCCCCACTGATTATTAGTTGAACCAATCGGGCTTTTACGAGCAGCCCGACCCCCACCTCACTTCTTTGCTTTCGCTGAATTTTGAGGTGGGGGTCTTACTGCTCGTTAAATGCGGGATAAAAATAGAGCTAACGATAACTAGCTCTAAAATCCGAATCCTACAAATATAAAAGGAATACCTATTAATACAAAGAGAATTAATAGAAGTAAGATAAAGATACCAGCAAATCTCAATTTGCTAGCTTCGTTTTTAGATATTGCAACCATGCTAAACATGAAGCCGAGAATAACGGGAGGGAAGCTAATAAATAGATATAGATTCGGTAAGTAAAGTACGGAAGCGATAAATAAAATGCTTCCTACTAATGAAAACACGAGTGAGAGTAAGCTATAAAGTTTAATAAGAACACCTCCTATATAGATGATAATGCAGAAAAATTTATATGAAAAGGGCAATCTTTTGCTTTTTCTCATAATGCGAGTACAATGTAAAATAGCAAGAAAAGACGAAAAGTATTTACAGGATTATTGCGTACGCATAGCGTAAATGGCAGTAAGGAACTGAGGGGAGGTTTTTTCTCTGAATATAAATAAAGAAACAATCATCCATCTTTATCATACAAACGATATACATAGTCATTTTGAAAATTGGCCGCAAATTTCTCGGTTTGTACAAGGGGAGAAAAAGCGAAGACAGGAAGCGGGAGAGACCGTTTTGACGGTTGATATCGGCGATCATGTGGATCGTTTTCATAGTATTTCGGAAGCGACGAATGGACTTGGCAATACGAAGCTTTTGAATGAGGCTTTATATGATTATGTAACGATCGGAAATAATGAAGGAATTACGTTAGCGAAGGAGCATTTGAATCGTCTATATGATGATGCTGGATTTGAGGTGCTCGTCGCGAATTTATTTGAAAAAGAAGGTGTACGTCCAGAGTGGGCAAAGCCTTATAAATTACATACAACGACAGATGGGATTACGATTGCTTTTATCGGGTTAACGGTAGCTTATCCAGAGTTTTACCATATGCTCGATTGGCATATTGAAGATCCGCTTATCCATTTAGAGTCTATTTTAGAAGAAGTGCGAGATGAGGCTCATATTACAGTTGTCCTTTCTCACCTTGGAAAAAGCATGGATGAGTATATGGCGGAGCATTATGATGTAGATGTTATTTTAGGGGCACATACGCATCATTTATTTGAGCGAGGCGTTCTTATGAATAATACGTTACTTTGTTGTTGTGAAAAGTGGGGACGTTACGTTGGGCACGTTCAGCTTACTGTGGATAAAGAGACGAAGAAGCTGTTGAAAAAGGACGGTAGGGCAATTAAGACAGAACGTTTAGGTGCTTATAGCAAACCGTTATCCACAATTGAATTGCTGCAGGAAGAAAGTAAACAGATTATGGCAGAGCCTGTCGTTCATGTAAAGGAATCATTACCAGTCGATTGGTTTCAGGAGACAGCATTTTCGCACATGCTAGCAAATGCGCTGAAAACGTGGTGCGGTGCAGAGATTGGAATGGTGAACGCGGGTGTACTTCTGGAAGGATTAGAAGAAGGTGTTGTGACGCGCGGAGATATTCACAGAATTTGTCCACATCCAATTAATCCATGTTTATTAAAAGTGCCGGGGAAAACGTTACGAGAAGTTATTTTGAAAGCACGTCGCCCGAATATGGAGAACCTTGAGGTAAAAGGATTCGGATTTCGCGGGAAAGTGATGGGGAAAATGATTTACGCTGGTGTCGAAGTCATTCCAGATACGATTCCTGGAAATAAAATCTTACTCGAAGATGTATTGATTAACGGGGAATCGCTGGAATTAGATCGTATATATACAGTAGGAACGATTGATATGTTTACATTTGGCTACTTATACCCAGAGCTATCCACACTTTCTGACAAACAATATTATATGCCAGAACTACTTAGAGATGTGTTAACAGACATGTTAATAACTTATACATCTTCCGTCAAACTATAGGCTAGTTAACTTGTAACACTCATTTTTCTCTGTCATACAGATAAGAAAGAGAGGAGTGTGAACTATGGTTAATGTGGAGCCAATTATAATCGATAATTATACGTTTATTGCGGTTAGCGTCAAACTTCCAAAGACAAATTTGCTAGCTGTAATGAGCGATAAAGGATATATTATGTGCGGTGCATTAGATGTAGGTCTTTTAAATGAGAAGTTAGGGGATCGAGGAATTATTGCTGGCCGCGCGGTTGGTGTAAGAACGATTGAACAACTTCTTGAAGCACCGCTAGAATCAGTAACGATTGAAGCTGAAGCTTTAGGTATTACGGCCGGCACAATCGGAAAAGAAGCATTATTAAAAATGAGATAAGCATATATCGTCCCTCCTTCTTGCATAGAAATGATATAAGAAGGAGGGTTTTTTATGAGTATATTTCGTTCGAAAAATTCGCGGTTTCGAAGGGGGCCTATTTCCTTTCGGCACATACTGCTTATGTCATTTATTCTTTTTGTCATATTACTCGTGCAAGGATTATGGATTGTGAATAGCAGCATTCAGCCGACATTAATGAAATATGGAGAAGTAGAGACACATAAAATGGCGACAGCGGTTATGACGAAGGCGGTAAAGGACAGAATTAATGAAGGGTTCGATGTCGATTCATTAATGAAAGTACAAAATGATAAAAACGGGAAAGTATCCACAATTAATTTAAATACGAAGCAAGTAAATGAAATCGTAACGTCAACGACCACGTACATAGAAAAATATTTACAGCAAGTAGAGAAAGGTGATTTGAAGGGGCTAGGTATTTCTGAAAAAAATGGGGCGACGATGGCAGTTCCTTTTGGGCGTATAACGGATAATGCGCTTCTTGGAAATATAGGACCCGATATTCCAATTGATTTCACGACGATTGGTCATGTGAATACCGATATTAAACAAAAAATTGAGCCGCACGGAATCAATACGACAGCGATTCAAATTATTATGGAGATGGAAGTAACGTTGCAAGTCATTATTCCATTTCATACGAAGGAAATAAGGGTAAAACAAGATGTTCCAATTGCAACGCGTATCGTTCAAGGGGAAGTGCCTACGTATTATGGAAGCGGAAGTGTTGTTGTACCTGATAAAAAGAAAACGGATAGTTAGACTGTAAATAAAAAATAACCGTAGCAATGTGCTACGGTTATCGTTTTGTATTCGCGCGTTCTTTTCGTTCCCAAAGACTTAAATGCATGTATGGATCGAAAGCCCATTCTGTATAGCCATTGTCTTTATACATGCCGAAATGTAAGTGAGGTGGGAATTTTCCAGCTGTGCCGGGAGGGCCGTAACCGGTGCTACCAACAAATCCGATTACTTTTCCAGGCTCGACAATTTGTCCGAGCTGTATTTCTTTTGAGAATCCGCCTAAATGAGCGTAATAATGGTAATTATTATGAAGGTCGCGAATACCGATGCGCCATCCGCCAAGGCGATTCCAGCCTTTTGTTTCAATGATGCCATAGCAAGTGGATCTTACTGGTACGCCATAGCCTGCAAAAATATCAGTTCCTTCATGAACTCTTCGTCCTCCAAAACTTCTTCCAGCGCCAAAAGTACTACGGTAGCTATGGTCACTACGAATCGGAAGAGGGAACGCATTTCCTTCTAAATTAATACGTCCGTAATGTTTATAAATTTGGGCGTATTCGGTAATTAATTCAACTGTTTTTGCACGTCTATAATATTCCCAGAGCATGATTTTAATACGGTCTTCGGACGTTCCTTGTTTCTTTAAAATTGTTGCTGCTGTATGCAAAAGATCACGGTCGTTATTTGCATTTGCAAATCCATCTTTGTCACCATCTAAACCTAACCCGCCAAATAGAGCAATTGTATGGGGAAGAGTGTCGTTACCATTAACAGGTCCAGCCCATATTTCTGGTTTGAAATAGAGGGAGATGATGGCATCTGGTTTTTTCGGAATATCTTTTCTTACGCTCCGTATATTTCTTTCATATTGATCCATTGCAGCTAAGTAATACCACGGAATGCCTGAAGATTGCTCGGTTTCTTTATATAGTGCCATGCGCTTTTCGTATATGCTTTGCTGATTATCTTCACCGTAAGCGATGTTTTGGTGGAGAAGAAAGCAAATCGAAAGCAAAAGAGAAATTTTTCGAAGCATGAAATAGACTCCTTTCACATCATCACTCTTTTTAGTGTGGGATATACGGAGTATTTCATTATAGGGAACGATTGGAAAAAATCTTAGAATCTTCATTTGAGCAAATCGCTTTCATACGTTAGAATAGATATGTTACATTGAAAGAAGCGAACACGGTAAACTATTTCATATTGTGCGGAGTTGATAACCATGACAAAACAAACAGAATATAAGCGCAAGCCCGAATGGTTGAAAATTAAGTTAAACACGAATGAAAACTATACAGGCTTAAAGAAAATGATGCGTTCTAAAAATCTTCATACAGTTTGTGAGGAAGCAAAATGTCCGAATATTCATGAATGCTGGGCTGTAAGAAAAACAGCAACATTTATGATTTTAGGTGCGGTTTGTACACGTGCTTGTCGTTTTTGTGCGGTTAAAACAGGCTTACCAACTGAGCTTGATTTACAAGAGCCAGAACGCGTAGCAGATTCTGTAGTACAGATGGGCTTAAAGCACGTTGTTATAACAGCGGTTGCACGTGACGATTTAAAAGATGGTGGAGCAGCTGTTTTTGCTGAAACAGTACGCGCTGTACGTCGTAAAAATCCATTTACGTCAATCGAAGTATTACCATCTGATATGGGTGGAGTAGAAGAAAACTTAAAAATGTTAATGGATGCAAAACCAGATATTTTAAACCATAACATTGAAACAGTACGTCGATTATCTGACCGAGTTCGCGCTAGAGCAAAATATGATCGTTCATTAGAGTTTTTACGTCGAGCAAAAGAAATGCAGCCTGATATTCCAACTAAATCGAGCATTATGGTGGGCTTAGGTGAAACGAGAGAAGATTTAATTGAAGCAATGGATGACTTACGTGCAAACAATGTGGATATTTTAACTCTTGGACAATACCTACAACCATCTAAGAAGCATTTACCAGTTCTTAAATATTACCCACCAGCAGAATTTGCAGAGCTTAAAGAAATTGCACTTAGCAAAGGCTTTAGCCACTGTGAAGCTGGTCCACTTGTGCGTTCTTCTTACCATGCGGACGAGCAAGTTCGTTCTGCAAAAGAAAACACAGCAGAAGCAAAATAATGAAAAAAAGAGAGCTATTATAAGCTCTCTTTTTGTTTATATTCTAAAACAGTATTTGAGCATGTTGATAAGATTTTCTTTAATTCCTCTGTGGATAATTCGATTGTAAATTCAGGTACACCAGGTGTAATTAAAATTTTATCGTACGTATAAATAGCGTTATCCACAATAATTGTTACATCGTGTGAATACCCGAAAGGAGCGACACATCCTGGCGTACAACCAGTTTTGTCTCGCATTTCATCAGGAGAACAGAGAGATAAGCGTTCTCCTGTTATTTCTTTCATCTCGCCCCGGTTGAGCCTTGTACCCTCTAACGTAAAAAATACGTAATAATCTCCAGACTTGGATTTTAAAAATAAGCTTTTACTTGGAGTACCTTGTAAGCCAAGCCTTTCACGTACGATACGATCTGTTTCATAATCGAGTACCGGTTCGTGTTCAAACTTTTCGTAAGAAGCATTTGTTTTATGTAGTAAAGCAAGTACATCTTCGTACATATGGAGTGATACCCCTTTCTATTGTTAGTACAGTTTCTTCTCGTGGCGTCAACTGAATGTGTTGGAAAGAGATATTACTTGGATGATGCTTCCCATAATCGTTTTATAGTACATTGTTCATCAATTACAATTTCATAAACATCAGGATTCGTTAAAGCTCTCCATTCATGAAAACCAATCGTATGATCAAAGTGCTTTAAAATGAGCGTCAGTAAGTTGCCATGTGTAACGAGTAGTGTTGTAGTATGGTTTAATTTTAAAACGTCTTGGATAAGCGATATAGCACGGTCTGTTGCTTGTTTTGTTGACTCTCCGCCTGAAAAGGCAATATCTATATTTATAAAAGTAGATTCTAGTTTTTGCATCCAATCGTCCATTGGAACGTCGCTTAATATGCGTTCAGCTAATCGTTCATCTTCTTGGATAGACAAATTAGCTTGGAGTGCATAAGGCCGAATAGAATCGATAGCTCGTACAAATGGGCTTGAAATAATATGATCTATTTGTAGTTGGTTTTCTAAGAGGAATGTAGCAAGGATATGTGCTTGGTTTTTCCCATCGGTCGTTAATTCGGCATCACGTTCTTGGCCAGTTGCTGAACAATGTCGTATTACAATTAATTTCTTCATAATTCATCCCCATCTTTCAAGTTGACGCTATATACTTCGACAAATGCGGAAAAAATTCCTTTTTATTGGAAACGACATAATGATCTAAGCATGTGGAAAAGTAATGTGGATAATAAAAAAATTGAGGTGCAATGATGAAAAAAATGATCTGTCTCGTATCCATGATTTATTTTCTTACGCAAATGTCCACAGCATATGCACAATCCAATCCAAAAGTAGATTATCCGAGCAATCGAAATAAATCATTTATGAGTGAAGATGTGTTTTACGAACAATTAGATAAGAAAATGTATAGAGAATACAACAATGCAGCGTATAGTGTTCGAAAGAAGATTTTATTTAAAGAAGTACCCGATGAAGAATTTTCTTTTCTACAAAAAACAGCCGCGGGTTGTCGGAGTGAAGTGATGCTTCATGAGTCTTTTATTCACCCTAATCGCCAAGTTTATTTTTTCGCTTCCTTTTCTCAAAATGAAGTAAAAGAGTTACATAAGTACATCGTTATAGATGCAGAAAAGAAGAAAGGGCTGCGAGAGGGGAAAAATTATCATCATTGTAATAATTTATATAAAAAATAACCCACCAATTTTGGTGGGTTATTTTTTACTCTGGCACACTCATTAATTTTGCTTTCATTTTACGAATAAGAATGATAGCACCAATTGTGAAGAGAAGGGTAATTCCTTCTGCAACAAAAATGTTAATTGTTTTCGTTTGATAAAGTGCCGCGAAGAAGTCTACAAGTGCGTGGAATAGTATAGCGTACACAAGGAAGATATACTTCTTCTGTTTTACTGCGTATAAAACAAGCATTGTAAAGGCGATTTGTAGCACGAGTGCCATAATTCTTTCTAAGCTACCAAGGAAGTATAAGTAGGCAGGTTGCTGGATTAACATGTCCTGTAGGCGGCTTAGTTCTGGCATTTTTTCGACCATCTGAGCGAAGCTACCGTTGTTAATTGAATTCGCAAATATAAGTGCTTGGAATGCAGAGAATCCGCCAACTAAAATGGATTCAATGCCGCCGTGACCAATTCCGTAAGCGAAGCCATCTTTATATTCTTGATATTTTTTTAGTAGGAAGAAGAAGGCAACGAAGCGTCCTAATTCTTCAAAAATACCAGCAGTTAGTCCGCCATAAAGTGCGAAGACAAATGGATTTTCTAAAATTGGAGCGATTGCTGGATTACCGCGCATAAATAGGTGGAATGGTGTTTCGAGAATTTGGGTAAATCCGATAAAGATAAGAACACCAACGCCGACTACTTTCCAATTTATATTGTATTTCTTACGGAAATAAACGAGTACAATAATTGGGACCAGAATCGAAACAACGAGTTGAAAGATGATGCTGGCAATTACAGTATTTGAAACCATACTTTCACCGCTTTCTAATATATGTACATATCTATTATGCATGAAATATAGGAGAGATGAAACTTTTTAAGATAAAATGAATTTACTTATTGACTCTAACGTTGCGTCATACTTTATCGTATGTACTAAGGGGGAGATACACATGACAATGAAGGTAAAAGAGGTAGCTAATTTAGTTGGAATTAGTGTGCGCACACTGCATCATTACGATGAAATTGGGTTGTTAACCCCAGATGAGACGACAGAGTCTGGATATCGTCTGTATTCCAATGAAAATTTAGAGACGTTGCAGCAAATTTTATTTTTTAAAGAATTAGGCTTCCCTTTGAAGAAAATTAAAGAAATTATCATGAGTCCATCATTTGACCGGGAAGAAGCATTGCAGCTTCATAAGAAAATGCTTCTTGAAAAGCGTGCTAGGTTAGATAAAGTGATTGCGACGATTGATAAGACAATTCAGCATACAAAAGGAGAGATTGAAATGACGAACAAAGAGAAATTTGAAGGCTTCGATTTCAGCCATAACCCATATGAAGAAGAAGCTCGTGAAAGATGGGGAGACGCAGCTGTAGATAAAGCGAATGAATATGCAAAAGGTATGTCAAAAGAGAAGCAAGAAGAGTTTAATGCTATTTACAGAAATTTAGCGGCACTTAGACATGGCGCACCAGATTCTAAAGAGGCACAGGAAGCAATCGGAGTATGGTACGATTACTTGCAAAACTTTGGTGAATATTCATTAGATGCTTTTAAAGGACTTGGCCAAATGTACGTCGCTGATGAGCGCTTCACGAAAAACATCGATAAGTTTGGTGAGGGGTTAGCTCAGTTTATGTGTGATGCGATGGAAGTTTATGCGGATCGTAATAAAAAATAAAAAGTAAAACAGGTGGAGATTTTCTCCACCTGTTTTACTTTTTAATCATATTATTCAAAGTCTGATCCCCGGTATTGTTCAAATGGGGATTTTTGCTCATTTCTCGTTTTAGCATATCAAGGCTCTGTGTATATTCTGTATCATTTAATGCGCCAGATTGCAGACCTTGAATTTGAGAAATCAACTTTTGGTCTGTTGAGACATATGCTTTATAATAGCGAGGGACGATGGACAAAGCAGCTCTATATACTTGATCCGCTACGAGTTTTGGATCCGTTGTGTTTGCACGGTATACAACAAATACTTCATCATCGGTAACGAGCGTAGCAGCGTTTGTAACGTCAGGAAGTTTGACTGTCATGCTTGTGATCATTTCAGCGACTTTCTCACGGTTAATGGCCCCTACTTGTTTGTTAGACACTTCATGCTTTTGTTTAGATGAATAACCGACTCTCGTTAATCGTGTATTTGTATTTTCCGTATGATACATGTCGTTTTTGTTGGAAACAAGAACACGGCTTCCTTCTTCACGTTCCATTTCGGCTTTATTCGTTGGTTGGCAGCCTGCAAATAAGGAAAGAGTGAGGAGAGAGAGTATAATTTGTTTTTTCACGATGTATCACCTCCTTCTCCATAGCATGCACTAATTTTCAATTTTTTGTATTTGAAATTGTTGGTTGTTATGCTTTGTGATACGATAAAAAGAAGAATGCTTAGAGAGGAAGTTAATGATGGAGCAAAAGCAAGAGATTCATGCTACGGTGAGCATTAATAATGTGCAGTACGAAGTAATTAAAAACTTTCGTGACGGTTTTAGTGAAGAAGCATTTAAAGAGCGCTATGCAGAAATTTTAAATAAATATGATTATATCGTTGGAGACTGGGGTTATGAGCAACTTAGATTGCGCGGATTCTTTGATGATAGTAACCAGCGTGCGACATATGATACGAAAATTAGTACGTTAACGGAGTATTTATACGAGTACTGTAACTTCGGTTGTGCACACTTCGTATTACGAAAAGTGAAGAAATAAAAAAAATCCTCTTACGATTGTAAGAGGATTTTTTGCATTATAAACAAATCGAGATATAATCGCCTTCAGAAAGTATTGTATTTGGCTTCATTTGTTGTCCGTTTAATTGAATATCACCATTTTTAATTTTATCCACAATGCGTGTACGGCTCCAGTCAGAAATATATGTGGATAAAGCTTTATCGATTCGGTGGGAACCGAAAACGAGGTCTAATACAATCGTAATTTCAGCTACGCCGCTTTCCTTATGTTGTGTAATGGAGATAGTAGTTGTTTCTGTTTGATCTTGTTGCGTCACATCGACTGTTTCCACATGATCAGTAAATGATTTATAAATACGAAGCTTTTGGTTCCATGTATGGTCTTTCGGACATTTATAAATGGCAAAGCGGTATATGTTTTTTCCGTTGGCATTATGCCTACGAATATTTGTGTCAGTAAATAGGGTAGTTCGTCTGCAATTTTTACAATATTTTTCGATTGTGTTTTGCTCGTTTTCATATAAACTCCAAGAAAGTTGTACTTTCTGCATTTTCCTTCACCTCTTATAGTAGTGGTAAAGGAACGTAATACAGCTATTTGGATGTCTTGTAGTATGAAGACATGGGAAAAAGACAAAAATAAAAGGAGGTTCCCTTAGGAACCTCCGTAAACATCATACTACAGATGCGTTACGTTCCTTTGTAATGGGAATGGGCAGACTACTCCCTTGAAAAAGCACGGTGCTTTTTTGAGAGTAATGCTATCCAATTGCTGGTCCATTACAAAGTAGTTGTTGGCATACGTAGATAACGTCCTTTCTATCCAAATAGATTTATTCTTAATTATAACATAAAAGATCGAAAATTCAAAATACTTATAATGAAAAAACACCAGCTAAAACAGCTGGTGCCTAAGATAAATTATATAAGTTCAAATAAAAATGAGCGTAGTTCTTCTGCAATTTCTTCAGTCATAGAAAATGCGTGCTCTAAGTAGCCTGGTTCGTTTAAATCGTCAGTGCCGATGATTGCAAATTTATTGCGCTGCATATCAAGGACAATTGTTTTACCGTAATGACGATCAGAGTATAAAAGCGCTAAATCATGACGCTCATTTTCTCCCATAAAGCTAACGAAACGCGTTTTTGTAGCGACAGTATCGTCGTACAGAAAGAAACGATCTTCCATACACATGGCTCCTTTATTAAATATCTAAGTTTAAGTGTGGCTTATGATCTAAATGGTGATGCGTTTTAATGAATCGTACTGTTCTTGTTTTGTAACGCATTACGATTGAATATGTTTCAGCTAAATCTCCGCCAAGGAATTTCACGCCGTCTAATAATTCACCAGCAGATACACCAGTTGCTGAGAAGATTGCGTCATCACCAGATACTAAATCATCTAACATAAGAAGTTGACGTGGGTCTTCTAATCCCATTTCACGACAACGAGCTTCTTCTTCTTCGTTCATTGGAACTAAGCGAGCTTGCATTTCACCTTCAAGGCATTTTAATGCTGCTGCAGAAATAACACCTTCTGGAGCTCCACCAATACCTACGAATAAGTCGATACCTGTCCCAGGTAGTGCTGTTGCGATTGACGCACCAACATCACCATCACCAAATAATTTTACGCGTGCACCTTTTGCACGAACACGATCAATAATATCTTGATGACGCTCACGTTCTTGAATGATAACCGTTAGATCGCGAATCTTTTTATTGTTAGCTTCTGCTACAATTTCAATTGTTTTTTCAATTGGATCATCTAAGCTAATTTTACCAGCTGCTTTTGGACCAACCGCGATTTTTTCCATGTACATATCAGGAGCATGAAGAAGGTTTCCTTTATCTGCGATTGCGATAACTGCCATTGCATTTGCAAGACCTTTTGCAACGATGTTTGTACCTTCTAATGG
The DNA here is from genome assembly GCF_002571225.1 of Bacillus sp. AFS059628. Classification (GTDB taxonomy): domain Bacteria; phylum Bacillota; class Bacilli; order Bacillales; family Bacillaceae_G; genus Bacillus_A. Next base: position 46,502 of record NZ_NVEC01000035.1, read on the forward strand.
GTCAACGGCGATGTCTACTTCTGGACCGTTACCTGTTCCTAGTTCTTCACCAATATACAACATCGGTGCTTCATCAAGTTCTCCTTCACCAATTACAACTGTACCTGCCATGTTTACTGAATCAAACATATCACGCATTGCTGTAGTTGCTGCATCATCTGCTTCGTTTTTCTTTCCGCGGCCCATCCACTGTGCGGATGCTAATGCTGCTGCTTCTGTTACACGGACAATTTCTAGTGCGAGTTCACGTTCCAAGATTTCATTCCTCCAATTTCAAAAATCATACAAATATAACTATAACAAATAACGGAGAAAAGGTGAATTCGAAAAATTGTCGATTTTTTCAGAAGAAAGCGTTACAATTAAAATGTAAATGCTTTAATTTCCAGGTAGGTGACATTCATGTATTTTGTAGACAGAAAGAAAATAGAACAAATGCTAGTATGTTTAGAACGAGCAACAAATACATTTCAAGAGAAAAAGATATATGAAACCGAGTTTGAATTTTACGCATTAGAACGCATAGCTCATCTAATGATTGATACTGTATTAGATGTAGGGAATGCGATGATTGATGGATTTATTATGCGCGATCCAGGAAGTTATGAAGATATTATCGATATTTTGATGGACGAGCGAGTGATAAGTGCAGAAGAAGGGCAAGGCATGAAAGAAGTGATTCTTCTTCGAAAAATGCTTACGCAAGATTATATTCAAATGAATCATGATGAATTATATAAGACGATTCAAAAACATATTGCAGTGGTAGAGAAATACCCAGCAAATATTCGCAGTTATTTAGAGAAGGAATTAGGACCTGTATCTGCATTTGTACCAGAATAATTATGCTTATAAGATCCCCAAGGTACCTATTTGGGGATCTTATATTGTATGTGAGAAAGAAAAGGGAGAAGGTTGAAACATGGGGGAAGCACGTACGACGAAAGATGAAATTGTTCAATTGTTGAAAGTAAAGGGAGAGCATACGGTAGCGGAACTAGCAGACGTTTTAGAGATTACAGAAATGGCAATCCGAAGACATTTAAGTAATCTTGAGAAAGATGGTTTTATCTATTCCAAGATGGTAAGGCAACATGTCGGAAGACCAACTTATTTGTATGGATTAAGTGAAAAGGGAGAAGATACATTCCCGAAAGAGTATAAGCAATTTGCGATTGATATGCTAGAAGATTTAGCTCGAATGGGTGATGAAAAAATACTTCGCTACGTTTTAAAAGAGAGAACGAAGCGAATGGAAGAACAGTTGCAAAAACGAGTGAGTAATCAAAAGAATTTAGCATATAAAGTGCAAGAGATAGCGGCTATGCAAGAGAAAAATGGTTATATGGTTCAAATAAAGAGAGATGGAGAGAACTCTTTCGTAATTGAAAAACAAAACTGTCCGTTAAAGGAAATTGCAGAGAGATTCCCGCAAGTATGCGAAGATGAAAAAGAGATGTATAAGCGTTTATTTGCAGGAGCAGATGTAAAGACATTAGCAAATATGTGTGAGGGCGATTGTAGTTGTTCTTACCAAGTAAAAGAGAAAAAATGAACGTTATGGGGCGCTTTTAGGTAAAGCGTTTTTTTCTTTGGAAAAAGCGGGTAATATAAGAGTGGTATGATAAGGTGAGAACGTTAGCATAGAAGGAGAGACATAATATGTATAAAGGTTACTTAATTGACTTAGACGGTACGATGTATCGCGGTGAAGAACAAATTGAAGAAGCGAGCGACTTCGTAAAAGCATTAGGAGAGCGCGGCATTCCTTATTTATTCGTTACGAATAACTCAACGCGTAAACCAGAACAAGTGGCAGAAAAACTTGTTCGTTTCGATATTCCAGCGGAAGCAGAGCAAGTATTCACAACGAGTATGGCGACAGCGAACTTCATTTATGAACGTAAACAAGACGCAACTGTATATATGATTGGTGAAGAAGGCTTGCATGATGCACTTGTGGAAAAAGGATTTGAACTTGTGGATGAAAATCCTGATTTCGTTGTTGTTGGTTTAGATCGTGACATCACATATGAAAAGTTAGCAAAAGCGTGTCTTGCTGTGCGTAACGGCGCAACGTTTATTTCCACAAATGGAGACATTGCCATTCCGACTGAGCGCGGATTATTACCAGGTAACGGCTCATTAACATCAGTTGTAGCAGTATCAACAGGTGTGGATCCAATCTTTATCGGAAAACCAGAATCAATCATTATGGAACAAGCTTTAAAAGTACTTGGCATAGAAAAAGATGAAGCATTAATGGTTGGGGATAACTACGATACAGACATTTTAGCAGGAATAAATGCTGGTATGCATACCCTTCTTGTCCACACAGGAGTCACAACTGTGGAGAAGTTAACAGAATATGAAGTACAACCAACGCAAGTTGTGCATAACTTGACGGAGTGGATTGAGAAGATGTAATGAAAAGCAGGTAACCGGAATAGGTTACCTGCTTTTTTTATGCATAATTGCATATTCGCTGTCGTTATATAAAATGTAAAATTTATATGTAATGATACAAGGGGGAATCAGCGTGTACTGGATGTCATGTATTATGTTTGTTTTTACATTATGTGTTTTGTTTTTTGTTCTGTGGAAGATATATAAAATAAATGAAATGAAAAAAAGCGCAGGAAAACTCATTGCAATGTATCCTCGGGTGAAAAGACGTTGGATTGCATTACTTGGACCAACATATTTCATTGGACAATGTATGTATATATATGCTCAGTACGTAAGTGGCGATATTGATACAGTTGACCAGTTTCTCATTCAGCTAGGTATTCATGCTGTAGCAAGTTGTTTTATGATTTTAATAGCTATTCATCTTATTAAAAGTGTACAAATATATGAAAAAGGTGTAGTAGACGGATTAAACTTTTATTCATACGAAGAATTAAAAGGCTATAAAACATCAACATGGGAAAATCCAAAAGAAAATATATTTTTATATCGCGGGCGAGAAAAAATGAATGACAATGTAAATTTACTTATTAGACAGGAAGATATGAATGAATTAGAAAACATTCTTCAAAGATATATTCCGAAATTAATGATGAAATAAAAAACTCCGGTTTTAACAACCGGAGTTTTTTATTAGAATGCACGATTCACAACATCTTTAACTTCTTCAAGATATTGCTTACGCACACTATTATCCACAGAAGGAACACTTGTATAGAATGTATGCTCAATTGTTTCAATACCTGTAAATTCAAAAATACCAACATCTGTTGTTTTCTTCATTGCTTCAAACATACCGCCTGCTGTGTATGCTTCTTTCGTATTTCCCATTGTAGATAATAATAAGCCTTTTTTACCGCTTAATAACTTCTCAATACCATTTTCACCGTAAGCATAAGCAAAGCCGTGGCTAAATACACGGTCAACGTATCCTTTTAAAATAGCAGGAAGTCCCGCCCACCAAACTGGATAAATGAATGTAATGCTATCGGCCCAAGAGATATACTCTTGCTCTTCTTTAATATCTTCTGGTGTGTTTCCTTGAGAAAATGAGATGAAATCGGAAGCGCCTAATACTGGATTGAAGTTTAACTCGTATAGATCGCGAACGCGTACTTCATGACCTTTTTCTTCTAATTCACTTTTTACCGTTTCTAAAATCGCATGGTTGAAGCTTTCTGTATTTGGGTGTGCATAAACGATTACATGTTTCATTGTTCTTCCTCCTATTTGTGAATAGTTTTTTATTTATGTAACTATTATGGTTACCTCTGTTGTGAGAGTCAACTTTTTTGGCGTGAGAAATAAAGCGGAAATGTAATCAGATAATATTGGATACATGTTAGTATGTGACAAAAAAATACAAAAAAGTAGGGATTTTGCATTTTTGAATAGAATATATAGATTGGTAAATAGAGAGAGAAGGGGATATCGGGATGAATATTATTGAAATTGAAAGGTTAGAAAAATCATTTGAGATTGGGGATAGTAAAGTAAAGATATTAAAAGGTATTAATCTTCAAATTCAAAAAGGAGATTTCGTTTGTATTATGGGGGCAAGTGGTTCAGGAAAAACAACTTTATTGCAGCTATTAGGTGGATTAGATATTCCATCGGTAGGTAGTATTCGAGTTGATGGTACAGAGATTTCAACGTTAAAAGAAAAAGAGCTCGCTTTATTTAGAAGGCATAAAATCGGTTTTATTTTTCAGCAGTTTAATTTGATTCCAGTGTTTAGTGCAGAAGAGAATGTAGGGTTACCGTTACTGTTAGATAATGTCTCGCAAAAGAAGGCAACGGTGACGGCAACTCGTTTATTAGAACTCGTCGGGCTAAAGGGAAAAGAAAAGCATTTACCAGCGCAATTATCAGGCGGGCAACAGCAAAGGGTTGCAATCGCAAGAGCTTTTGCAAATGAGCCGGCAATTATATTAGCGGATGAGCCAACAGGGGCATTAGACTCAGAAAATAGCAAAAATATCATCGCGGCACTTCGAAATGCGTGTGATGAGTTAGGGCAAACAGCTGTCGTTGTAACGCACGACCCGTTCGTAGCGGCTCATGCTGATAAAGTTGTTTTCTTATTAGATGGTGAAGTAATTCATGAACATGCTGAAAGTAAAGGGTGGAAGTTTCGAAATATCCCACAACAAGTTACTCACATTCAAGAGATTATGAATCGCCACTTTAAAGTAGGGGGTAAAGGTGATGCGATGGGTAATTAAGTATGCAGTAAAATCGATGAAACAAAATTGGCTGCGAAATATGTTGATTGCTCTCGGTGCAGCTTTAGGTGTTATGTTAGCAACGATGTTATTGCTAGGTAATCAATCAGTAGAGAAAAGTGTGAAGGAACAAGTAATAACCCGGTATGGAGATTATAATTTACAATTTGGCTATATAAAAAACGATATGTATTTAAATAATGAAAGTTTAAAAGGAATAGATGGCTTAGGAAATGCTGAGAAAATATCAAAAGCACTTATACCATATCCTTTTCCGCATTATAAAGAGCTATCGGGAAAACCGTCCTATTGGGGTGTTGAGCAAGATTCTCCAGAAATGCATTCTTATAAAATAGTAGAAGGGCGATATCCGAAAGAAGGTGCTGAGGTAGCACTGACAAAAGGGTATACAGATCGTGAAAATATAAGAGTAGGAGATACGATTAAGTTGCCATTCCCGCAGCATGGAGAAAAGACTGTGAAAGTCGTCGGGATTTTAAATCCGCCGTTAATGGCAGCAATGGGGCATAGTGCTTATTTTCCGATCCATTGGCTTCAAAAAGAATTAAATCTACCAAATCAATTCAATCTCGTTCAAGTGAAAACAGCCGATGTAAATGTGAAAAGAGCAATTGCTTTTGATGTACATAAAAAGATTGAGAATATAAAGGTGGACCAACGTACTTATGTTGATAAGGCATTTGAACGATTAAATGTAATGAAGCCGTTAATTTTTAGTTTAGGTGGTATTGCTTTATTTGTTGTAGCTCTTTTAATAATGGGAAGCTTCTTCTTATCTGTTAGAAGTCGATTTAAGCAGTGGGCATTATTACGTGCGCTCGGTAGCAATCCAAATCAAATTATATTAGTCGTTTTATTAGAGGCTTTATGCATCGGAGCAATCGGATCGCTAGCAGGAGTTATTCTTGGGGCAGGTACGCAAACAATTGCCGCATCGTTCATTAACGAATGGGTGAATATTGAGGGGACAGGGAAAGCATCATTCTCGATTTCAGGTGAGATTTTACTCATTACGTTTTTACTAGGCATTGTTATGTCTGTCATAGGGGCCATTATACCAGCTTTCATGGTTAGAAAGATTCCGCCAGTTCAAGCACTTCGGCCAGGTCTTCCTAGTAATGAGAAAAAAGAAAAAAGGTGGAGTACTTTTAGCCTTAGCATTTTAATCATTGGTACTGTGATTGGACTAGCAGGTAGCGTATTAGAGGAGTATATTGGTTTTAATCCAAGTGCGATAGGAGCGCTTTTATTTGCGGTCGGTTTGTTATTGGCCATTCCGTTATTTATTCGCGTAATAGCACCAGTGATTGCAAAACCATTTCAAATGATATTACGAGTTGAAACGACGATTAGTAGCCGGAATGTAATTCGTAATCGGAATAAGGCAGCTGTGTCGGTTGCTATACTAGCATTTGGTTTTATGTTAGCACTTGTTGGAACGATGTATGTAAATTCTATGTATGAAGGTATGAAAAAAGGGTTACAAAAACATTTACCAGCTGATTTAGTAATAAGAATTCCAATAGAGTCGCAAAGTACCGAAGTATTACCATTTAGTTGGATGGAGAAGATTAAAAAAATAGATGGTGTAGAAGAGAGCGTAGCAAATGTTACTGACTTTACAGCGAAGCTTATAAATTATGATTTTAAAAAAGCGGATCAAGAGTGGTATGAACATGCAAGGAAAAATGGTTTTGAATATGATGGGATAGAGGTTGTGGGGAATGATATTGTTGCTTATCAAAAAGTAACGAAAGCGAAAGTGATTACAGGACAAGAGTTAAATAAGCCATTACAAGATGGTGAGGGAGTCGTTACGAAGAGAACTGCTAAAACATTAGGGATTCAGTTGCATGATACAATTGAAGTACAAGGGAAAGGAAAAGAAAAACAAACGATTAAAGTCGTTTCGATTATTGAGCAAGGATTAAGGGGAAGAGGATTAGACATTTTCGTAAATGAACAATGGGTTCGTGATAAGTTTCACGTGCAAGGCTATGAAGCAATTCAAGTTATGACAAATTCTAATCAATCATTTGAAGAGATTAAGAAGCAAGTAAAAGACATTACAAAGAATAAAGAGAATGTAGAAGTTATAAACAGTTATGATTTATTGAAAGAACAAGAGCAGTTATTATCGCAAATGATGATGTTAATTCGCTTGTTAGTTGTAATTGTTTTCATTATTTCTGGCATAGGATTAATGAATGCAATTGTCGCAAGTTTGCATGAAAGACGTGCTGAAATTAGTATGATTCGTGCGGTAGGAGCTATTCCGAAGCAAATGAGACGGATCGTTTTATTAGAGGGAACTTTACTTGGAGCGATAGCTGGTTGTATCGGCATCTTTGGTGGGATTCTGTTTAGCTATATCGTGTTATCAAGCTTAGAGTTAACGGTCATTATTATTCCGTATAATCAAGTTGTCATACTGGCTCTAGCTAGCGTGATGCTTGGAGCAGGCGCAGCACTGATTGCTTCATTACAAGTAAGAAAATTTAAATTAAGTGATACTTTAAAGGAGTTATCAGCATAAAAGATTGCTATACCCCGCTCATACAAAGAACAAAGAAAACAAATAAAATGATAACAATACCAATGCCGAAGTTAAATAAGAGAGTACTATCCATACTATGTAACCTCCTTGTTTGAAAGTAAAAAGCACTCTAGCCAAGAGTGCTTTTTTATTTTGAGTCTACTTCAAAACTTTGAGAAAAGGACTCATGCATGTAAAGAGTTACATTATTTTATGTGTTTATGCTTTGAAATGAGTAAGTCCTTGTCAGGTATAGAAAAAAAGACACTCTTTTGAGTGTCTTTAACGATGACAAAATGTGCCAATTGCTTGAGTTTGATAAGGCGCTAATATCCGTTTTAACGCCTTTTCTTTGATCAAGAAGTGTAACAACAGCGATTCAAATAAATTGTACCATTTGTTTTATAGCTGTGCGTATGTAATTCTGCATATTGCAATTAGAGGGAAATGAGGCACGAAAAATGAATGAGTATATATAGAATATTCGATTAGGAGAGATAAGGATGGATATACATAAGTTAACGGTAGAAGAAGCAAATGAGATAAATACGTGGACGTACGAAGAAACTTATAATTTATATAGTTTTTCAGGCGAGGAAGAAGTAATAGAAGAATTATTAGATGGGACGTATTATGGTTGTTGTGACGATAAGGGAGAGTTTATCGGCTATTTTTGTTTTGGGGAAAATGCACAAGTACCAGGGGGAAGAGATGCTCATTTATATGGTGGAGAAGATGTAATTGATATCGGACTTGGCATGAAGCCGGCGTTAACAGGGAAAGGGCTGGGGAAAATGTTTTTTCAAGCTGGGATAGCCTTTGCTGTTAAAGAATTTAAGCCGAAAACGTTTCGACTTAGTGTAGCGACATTTAATACAAGAGCGATTGCGCTTTATAAAAACATAGGTTTTCAGCAAGGCCCTATTTTTTTGAGCCGTGGAAGAGAATTTATGCTTATGGAATACGAAAGACCGTCAGTATGAAACTGACGGTTTTTCGTATTTTATTATTCCGAATGCTCAGCTCTGTGTGCTAAGCGGCTTGAAGCAGCAGCAGCAATTCCGCCAACGATATCATCAAGGAATGTATGCACCTTTCCAGTTGATTTATCATTTAAGTATTCTAAAATACCAGGTTTTAATTTATCGATATATCCAAAGTTTGTGAAACCGATAGAGCCGTACACATTAACGATAGAAAGTGCGATTACTTCATCAATTCCGTATAAGCCTTCATCACGTTTTACGATATCTTGTAACGGCTCACTTAACATTCCTTTTTCAGCAAGAACATCGAGTTCGATACCAGTAATCAGTGCGTTTTGTACTTCACGTTTTGATAATACACGCTCAACGTTATAACGGCATTCTGACATCTCTAAATTTGGATGATATTTTTTTTGAAGAAAATGAACAAGCTCAGCAATATCGTCAATTGTTACACCGCGCTCTTGTAATAGTTGTAATGCTCTTTCTTGTAGTTGATTTGATTCTTTCATGTTTATCACCTTTTTTTCTTTTTAGTATTTGTATACGTTTCGTTGCTTTATCACGTGCATAGGAATGAAAGGCGAGCACAAGCTCATATATATAAAGAAAAACCATAGGTGGCGAATGCGATGATTCATCATATTTATGAGCATTATCATATGCATGTTAAAGAATTAATCCCCCTTGGCCCCTATAAAAGCTTTTGGATTCGCAACAAAATTTATGTACTTGTTCCAATTGGAGAAATGGAGGAAGAAGTACTTGTAGAGATGAAAAAGCTCAGTGACTATATGAACCAGCAAGGGGATATAACTGTAGCGACTTTCGTTCCGACTATACACGGCTACTATGTAAGTGAGATAGAAGAACAAAATTACTGCTTATTAAAAGGTATGCGTGCGTTAGAACGACATGCTACATCATTAGGAAGTGAGCTTTCTATATTCCATAAACGAGGTGCTTTTTTTCCGGAAGAGATCGAACAATTAAGCCGCATTGGTGAATGGAAAGCGTTATGGGAAAAAAGGCTCGACCAATTAGAAAAGTTTTGGCAATCACAAGTGATGAACCACCCTACAGACGTATTCGATCAATTGTTTATTGAATCCTTCCCATATTACTTAGGAGTTGCAGAAAATGCAATTCAATATGTTGTTGATACAGAGATGGATGATACGCCGCAACTAACTGATGCAGCAACCATTTGCCAAGAACGATTCACACCTTTATTATGGCATCAAACGAAGCTTCTCAAACTTCCTTTTGATTGGGTGTATGATCATCCAACTCGAGATATGGCAGAATTAATCCGCTATATGATGATAGAAAAAAAGAAAGACTGGGAGCAAACAATCGTTCAATTTGTTACAGATTACGAACGAAATTATTCGCTATCCTCATTTGGTTGGCGCTTATTATTTGCAAGGCTCCTGTTCCCGCTTCACTATTTCGAAACAGTCGAACGATATTACCAAACGGGAAACGAAGAACAAAAAAGCATATATAGAGATCGCTTAGAAGCCATTTTACACGATGTGAACCGCTCTGAGCAATTTATGAAGCACTTTTATGGATCACTGCGTTTACCAGTTGATAAGCTCGGGATTAGAAAATTAGATTGGCTGTCTTAAAATGAAAAAAGAGACCGGGTGAGGTCTCTTTTTTATACTACAATTGTATGTAATACATTATGCCCCTACTTGTTGATCTGCACATATATTTAAAATGAATTGATGTTGTTCGATTTTTTCATTTACTTTACTTAATAATTCTTGCTGGATTTCTTTGAATAAAAATTGGTAGCTCGCATTCCACGTTGGTATAACGGATGAAAGATCTAATAAATATTCTTTTTTCTTTTCTAGTTCTTGAATTGTTAAAAAAGTGTTTCCCATTCTTGGCATGTGTCGTCCCCCTATGTTTTTTACTTTATATGTGTGAACGATTCACTATATAGTATCAATTATCTCATTTTTTGAGAGGGATTTCCAATTTTGTTTTATGATGTTAACGGATGGTTGTTATTTGAATAAAAAAAGGAGACCAAATTTGGTCTCCTTTTAGCAAGTGACTTTGAACGAGCCGCTGCCGCTTTTAATTAAAATACTTGTTCTACTTCAATAACGCCTGGTACTTCTTCAAGTAATGCGCGTTCGATACCAGCTTTTAGTGTGATTGTAGAACTTGGGCAGCTTCCGCATGCACCCATAAGGCGTAATTTTACGATACCTTCTTCAATGTCTACTAATTCAACGTCTCCGCCATCGCGAAGTAAGAATGGACGTAATTTATCTAATACTTCTAGTACTTGTTCTTGCATATGTGGGTTTTCCATTTTTATCGACTCCTTTCATCAGTTTTATTATAATCAAGATAGAGGGGAAAATCTATTTTTTCTGTTCTTGTTTTAATGTCGAAATTTTTTATCATGTTTACAACGTGTTTTTTCAGTATAGGGGTATGGAATAAGTTTGTAAAATGATGTGCTTATGTACTAAGACATCTGAATATACTGTTGAAACAAGAAGTGGGGGAGAAGAAATGGTTAATGTGCAAGTGTATGGGACGAAAGTAATTTGTGCTAGCTGCGTTGGAATGCCATCTTCAACAGAAACGTTTGAGTGGTTACAAGCGGCAATTGGTCGTAAATATGAAGGACAAGAAAATAAATTTAATTTCGAGTATATCGATTTCCAAGAAGAACAAGAAGATGAAGATAAAAAAGCATTCGCAGAGCGCGTAGTGGAGGAAGATTTATTTTATCCGGTCGTTCTTGTAAATGGAGAAATTGTTGGGGAAGGAAATCCTCGTTTGAAGGATGTTTACGAAGAAATCGAGAAATATTTATAAAGCAGGAAGTCTTTGCGAATTCGCAAAGGCTTTTTTTATTGGAGGGATAGATGTGAAAAATGGAGTGAAGCATGCGTTACCAACGGAAGTACAACAGTTAATGGAGTGGTACACAAGAGAATTAAAAGAGATTTTTTTAGATGAAAAAATAGTCGGGGTATATATTTACGGGTCCATCGCACTCGGTGCATTTCATGCAGAAACGAGCGATGTTGATTTTGTTACGGTAATAAATGATTCTTTGAATAAAGCTGAAAAACAGCAACTGATAGAACTTCATAAGAAACTTAGTGGTAGTACGTTAGGCAAAAGAATGGACGGTATGTATATTCCACTTGCTGATTTAGGGAAATACAATGATGAACTGAATGAGTACGTGTATTGTGCAGATGGTAAAGCGAATGTAGGTCATTGGGATATTAATGCGGTCACATGGTGGACATTGAAAAATCAAGGTATTACAGTAATCGGGAAAGAAGCGGAAGATCTTTCGTTTCAAATAAGGTGGGATGATGTAGTCAATACGATGAAATACAACGTAGAACAGTACTGGAGTGGAAAGGCGAAGCAGCCATATTTATTTTTTATAGAAGAGTGGGTAGAATCAGCAGTCGTTACGATGGGCCGCATTTTATATACACTGGATCATAAAACAATCGTTTCAAAAGATAGAGGATTGCAATACTTGTCAGAACGTTCAGGGGAAGAATGGGAGATTTTATTAAAAGAAGTAGGGAGAATACGGAAAAATCCAAAAGAAAAGCGAATGCTCTCAAGATGGAGAAGGGCAGATATGACGAGGAAGTACTTACTGCATTTAATTGAAACGTGTAGAGAGAAATGGTAAGGAAAAAGACGATACAGTACATTGTATCGTCTTTTTTTAATCAAAATTGGTATATAATGGTTTAAAAGGGTTAATTATACTGGATGGGATAGGATGAATACAGAATTAGCTACTTATAAAGAAAAGAATGTAGTAATGAGTATGCGCGAAGTAATTAGCATGATAATAATTATTTTTGGGGTAATGTATGGAATCGGTTTTTTGAACCTTATATATGACTCTTCCTTATATCCATGGTATGTAGATCATCTTATTTCGCCTGTAACATTTCTCGCTATTATTTTAATATACTCACCAGCAAGAAATTACTGCGTGCATTTATTAAAAACAATGCAATTTAACAATTTTAAACATTATGTAACGATAGTAATGACGATGATCGTACTGCTTATATATCTTGCGATATTAAATTTAGCTTTACCGCATGGACTTGGTGTGGATGAATCTAATATAGTAATAGAGCCTACTAAAAGTGAAATCCTTTTATACGTAGTTGTACTCACTGTTTTTGCACCAATTTGGGAAGAGCTTGTATTCCGAGGTATGTTTTTTATGAAATTATTTCAGCGCTTCTCTATACTTAGCAGTGCCGTTATAAGTGCTTCTATATTTACTTTAGGTCATCCCCTTACAGTAGGTAGTGTTTTATATATTTTTGGTGGCGGTATATGTTTAGCTTATACGTATAAGAAAACAAATAACTTACTAGTCCCATGGGGGATTCATTTATTAAATAATGCATTTTTCATATTAGTAAATTTTCAATTGTAAAAAGACGCCTTTTTGAAAAGGGCGTCTTTCGTATTTTGTAGAGGAAAGATAATAAGAAATATGGATAGTTTCATGTGAAACATTTTTATTATCAAATATATAAAATGTTTAACTTAGTGTATTAAACATATAATTCGTAAGTATTCTAATATATTTAAAAGTAAAATGGAATAATAAACGGGTAATTGTCGGATTATATTCGATTTTCGTTCATTTTTATGAAATATATGTACTTTTTGTTAGATTCCTTCTTTTTATTTCTGTAAAATACATGTATGTAGAAATAAGAAAAGGATGATGTACGTGAAGGACACTGTTTTACAAGAAACAATTTCTCCGCAACAGTTACATACAGTCGTTCAAAAGAATACGGCGTATTATGACTTTAAGTGGGGGAAAGTAGAAAATCCAGCGCAAGGAAATACGTGGAATTGGGTAGCCTTTTTCTTCCCAACTTTTTGGTTAGCTTATCGTAAAATGTATAAGTTGTTTATTATACTTACGTTATTGGCGGTACCTACTTTCATTGTAGCTACTTTTATTGATATACCAATGTGGATAGATTTTATCATATATGCTGGAACGATGCTGTTTACTGGATGGCAAGGAAATCGATTGTATTATAAGCATGTTATCCGTATTTTACATAAAGTAGAAGATGTACCTGAGTATAAGAAAGAGTATTATTTACAATCAAAAGGCGGTGCTCATATCGGGCTTATGATTGGTTTGCAAACGATAGTATTTGTATTGTTTGCAGGTGCTAGCTTTGGTTTATCTTATGTACCAACTGAACCTAATATTAAAAACGTTGTTCGCCTAAGTCTTGAAGGAGAGGCTTTAGAGTCTATTACAGATAAACCAAATTGGAAGTATGTAAAGAAAGAAAAGGATTATGACGTAGTAGAATTTACTGGTTATGATTATGAAGAAAAGAAAAACGTGAAAATTAAATTCGCTGTATACTTAAATGATGATTATTTTGAATGGCAAGAAGTGTATGTAAATAATAAAAAGTTAAGTGAAGAAGAAGTAGAAGAATATCAAATGTACGTTGAAGAAAATATGTGGTTTTTCTAGAGAGAAACTCGTTTATTTTGAAAAGAAGAATCTTGTGAAGGTTCTTCTTTTTATATGTTAGGAGGAAAAGATAGTATGGTAGATGTTCATTTTTATGATTGGGCTAAGAAACGTCCTAAAAAACATTATAATCGATTACATGAAATGAGAATTTTTGAATTGATTTTTTCAAAGAAGTTAAGTAGCTTGGATCTTGGATTAGAAAATATAGATATATATTGCCTAGCAAACTCTAATGAAGATATGTCTTATGAACTACATGAGGCTCTGGAGAAAATTCGTATATTCGTACCTTATGATTATATGCAATTTTTAAATTTGGAATCAGTTGAGGAGAAGTATAAGCATTTTTGTGAGTTGGTTTACCTCTATGTCGTACCAGCTATTGAAAAATATTCAAAAATATCATTAGAAATGATTAAAGAGTATGTGAATGAAGCGCTTCAAGAAATAGAGAAAGAGAATTATGAGATTGTGTTTTTAGTGGATAAAACACCGAAGAAGAGCCCAAGCCGAAAGAAAACAGCTATATTAAAAGGAATTCATCGTTCGGAAGGATTTCAGCTAATGTGTGAAGTGTATAACGATAAAGGACTCAGAGTGGTAAATAAATTGCTCGTAGAAGAAGTAGGGAATGAAGTAGTCTATTCTAGATTTTTAGGCAAACTAAAATGGGAAAATGAGCACTTAATAGTAGTGAAATCTAAGACGAGCAGCTGGATGGAAGAAGTACATGTCGAATAAGCGAATTAACGAAAAATGTGAATACAAAACACCATACGAATTGAAATTTTGTAAAATACAATAAAAAATGAGAATTTGAGGTAGGCTTGTCAATAACGTGAGACTATGGCACTATAAAGAAATGCTGTACAAATTTTATTTATCGAGATGTAAACATCAATTTTGATTTTTACGTATAAATAATGAACGGAGGAAATGAATTTATGGCTACTTTACCAAATTGTCCAAAATGTAATTCAGAATATACGTATGAGGATGGCGTTCTTTTCGTATGTCCTGAGTGTGCTCATGAGTGGGGCCAAGAAGCAGAAGCTGAAAATAATGATGGTGCAAAAGTTGTAAAAGATGCGAACGGAAACGTTCTTCAAGACGGCGATGCTGTTACTGTTATTAAAGACTTAAAAGTAAAAGGAACTTCTTCAGTTGTGAAGATCGGTACGAAAGTAAAAAGTATCCGTCTAGTTGATGGCGATCACGATATTGATTGCAAAATCGACGGTTTCGGAGCGATGAAGTTAAAATCACAATTCGTTAAGAAGGCGTAAGTAAAAAGAGGAGGCGAGTAGCCTCCTCTTTTTTATTGTCATTTATTGTCGGTAAGTCGATATTCCTTGTCGAATCATCGATATATTTCAAAAATCGTTGATATATTTTGAGTTACGATAGATATATTCGAAAAATCGTCGATATAATTTCATTTACCATGAACAGTTCACGATTTACCGCCTGCCATGATCAACCTCTTTCAACTGACAACGCTTATTAAAGAAGGTCTTATATCCAAGCTGTAAAAAGATAATGACAGCAAAGGCAGTGCTTCCTGAAATCCCAAGTATGATAGCAATTTGATATTGAATAGCTGTAAATGGAGATACACCAGATAAGATTTGTCCTGTCATCATGCCCGGTAGGCTTATAATCCCCATTCCGACCATAGAATTGATTGTTGGTAAAATAGCAGAGTCAAAAGCGTCGCGTATGAGCGGAGCAGCGGCTTCTTTCGGTGTTGCGCCGAGCATAAGTGCTCCTTCAATTTGACCTCTTTGTGATTTCATATTGTTTAAGAACGTATTGGCACCGAGAGAAACACCTGTCATCGCATTCCCAACTAACATTCCGGTAATAGGAACGATATATTGCGGTGCATACCAAGGATCGTGACCGATAATAACAAAGATAAATAGTAGAAGTGGTCCAATTGATCCAGCAACCATGGAAAGCGCGGCTACTCGTTTTAAATCTTTTGACATTGGGATGTTGACTCGTTTATAAATATTAAAAATTGCAAAGGTAGTAATAGAAGTAATAAGAGCAATTGTATAAAATGGATTACTATTTTCAAATACGTATGTAAGGACATAGGCAACAAGTACGAGCTGAATCGTCATACGGAACGTTGCGAGTGCAATTTGTTTTTCGCGTGGTATTCCTTTTAATTTTACAAGTCCAATTAATATAAGAATAAAAATATATGCAGTGGCAAGTTGCCAAATTTGGAGTTCAATAACGCCCTTCAACTGAGAGCACTTCCTTTCTAGTTGCACCGTTTGCTTTACTAATCTCAATAATATCGTCTGCAATTTCTTCTGGAAGTTGTTGTGAGTGTGTGATGAAGATAACTGTTTTGTTCTTTTCTCTTGCTAGCGTAGTAAATTGTTTCATAACACGGCGTTCTGTATCGCTATCTAGCGCCGATGTTGGCTCATCTAATAAATAAACAGGCGGATCCATAAGTACGATACGGGCAAAAGCAAGTCGTTGTTTTTCCCCACCTGATAATGAATCAGCGTTGTCTTCTAAATTTTTTTCTAAGCTAACAGTCGTTAATGCACTTCGCAAGGCATCATCATTTGGGAATGGTTTTTCAGAAAGGCGAAGTCCCATTAATAGATTGTCTTTAATCGTTCCATCAAAAATAGGTGGTGTTTGTCCAAGCATGACTACGTCACGTCGTAATTGAATAGGGGGATAGTCAGAAATCAGTTTTCCGTTATATTCAATTGTACCGGATATGGGAGACTGCAAATCATTTAGCATACGGAGCAATGTACTTTTTCCGCTCCCACTCTCACCGATAATACATGTGATTTTTTCTTTTTGAATCTGTAAATAAGGAATGTGTAATATATCTTTATATGTAACATTTTTTAATATAAACATAAATGTCTCCTTTCTGATTCTAGTTCTATCGTATCAAAAAAGAGAAGGTAACGGTTATAAAGAGCAACGTTTTTTCTTCGTCTTGAGTTCTATTAATAAGTTAAGTAAACGATCTAATTCTTGGCTGAAAGAAATTACTTTATGATGAGTGAATCCATATTGTTCAACGAGATGAATCAACTCTTTCTTCTTCGCTTCTATTCGATCGTTTAGTTTCGTTAAGTTCATAAGTGAAATGGAATGCCTCCTGTAAAAGTATTTACAACACAAAAAATAAGACCGAATGGTTTCGGCCTTGAAGGAAATAAAACAACTTATAAATAGCATACACTGTTTATCGGTAGTTTTTAATATGAAAATGAAAAATAAATCATTATTCATATTGAGAAAGATGTGTCTGATAATTATATTTTAACGAATAAGAGAGGCTGCCTACTTAGTAGACAGCCTGTAAAGTATTAACCGTTATGATATTTGTACATCCAGAGGATACCGGATTTTAATAATCTCGGTACACGTCCCATTAATGGTTGGTTTGCTAGTAAACCGAAGCCGTGCTTTTTACCAAGAGAGCCGAGAACACCTTTTAATTTAATTACAGGTAGTTCGTCAGGAAGTGTTTCATTATTCCAACGTTTTAATAATATTTGGACAATTTGTTCTCCTTGACCTTCAGCAAGTTGTGCAGATGGTGCGTGTGGAAGTGCTGCGCAATCTCCTACAACATACACGTGCTCGTTATTTGGAATATTGTGATATTTTGTTAAAACAACCCGTCCGCTACCATCTTGTTCAACTGGAAGGTTTCGAACAACTTCATTTGCTTGAATACCAGCTGTCCAGACGATTGCATCACATTCAAGTGGCTCATCGTGGTTGTACACAATATTTGGCTCTACTTTTGTAATGTTAGAGTTTCGTATGATAGTAACTTTATGTTTTATGAACCATTCTTCTACATATCTACTTAATTTCTCTGGATATGGGAATAGAATTCTATCTTTTCGATCAAATAAGTAGATTTTTAAATCAGAACGACTCTCGCGAAGTTCACTTGCAACTTCAACGCCGCTTAATCCAGCACCAACGACAGCTACTGTTGCATTTGGTTCTAGACTATTTAATTGTTCATATGTCTTACGTGTTTGTTCAATTGATTGTAGGCTATGCGTATATTCCTTCGCCCCAGGAACGTTATGATATTTATCCTCACAGCCAAGTCCAATAATTAAATCATCATATTGGATCGCTTCGCCGCCATCGAGATGAACAGCTTTTTCTTCGAGATTAATATTTGTTACTGTGCCGTATTGAATATTGAGGCGTGGGTGTTCAGGAAACGGTATACGAATATGCGTTTCTGAAATAGTACCCGCAACTAATGCATAATATTCAGTTTTGAAACAATGATATGGTACTTTGTCGATTAATGTCACTTGTACATCATCTGGAAGTTGGTTGCTTGGAAGTAGCCGCTGCAGAATTCTCATTCCACCGTAGCCGCCACCTAGTATTACGAGGTGTTTCATGATGGATTACCCCTTTTCTGTTGAAATATCCCCTAATCATAAAAATTTATATTAATAAAATATTTTGACTTTACTCAATCAAATTATATCGAATTTGTGAACAAATAACAATGCATGAATGAATACTCTGTTGTACAATAAGAAGAAAAGTAAAGTAAACTGTCTTCATTATTTAGTTACTATTTCGTCATAAATAGCATGTAATATAGAAGAAACTATCTATTTTGAACCGAAATAATGAAGTAACTAAATAGTTTAGAAGGTGTAATGAAAACAACAAGAAACAGCTTAGTTTTTTCTTATAGATGAAGTCAGAATTTGTTTTGTAGTACAGGGGGGAGAATTTTGATTAAACCATTAATTGAATTTTGTGTAGGTAACCTTGCAAGTGGTTCACAAGCAGCTTTAGAGAAATTAGAAAAAGATCCGAATTTAGATGTAATGGAGTATGGTTGTTTAGGATATTGTGGCATTTGTTTTGAAGGACCGTTTGCACTTGTAAATGGTGAAGTAGTACAAGGTGCTACAGTAGAAGAACTTGTTAATAATGTATATGAGTATTTAGATGAAAATCCAATGTTTTAAGGTGTTGCAATCGGCAGCACCTTTTTCTTTTTCTATGAGATAAAATTTTGTTTCGCAGGAAAGGATAATATTGTATGTAAATAAAAAAAGGCCCTTTTAGAAGGGCTTTTTTCTTACACAATTTGCGCAAGAATGGCTCATCGCCAAATGTTGTCAAATATGAGAAACGGGGGACATTCATATTGTGTTCTAAAAGCGTGCATTTTATACTTGAAATAACAAATTATTTTTGGAGTGAATACAAATGAGCCAATTTTCTTTTACAAAAATGCATGGTCTTGGCAATAGTTATATATATGTAAATATGTTTGAAGAACAAATTCCTGAAGAAGATTTAGCTCTTGTGGCGGAAAAGGTTTCAAATATTAATACTGGTATTGGAGCAGATGGAATGATTTTAATTTGTCCATCTGAAGTAGCTCCGGTGAAAATGCGCATGTTTAATAATGATGGATCAGAAGGAAAGAGCTGTGGTAACGGTCTACGTTGCGTAGCGAAATATGCGTATGAGCATAAACTAGTAGAAGATACAGTTTTCACAATTGAAACGTTAGCTGGCATTGTAACGGCGGAAGTAACGGTAGAAGAAGGGAAAGTGACATTAGCGAAAATTGATATGGGAGCACCGCGTTTAACGCGTGAAGAAATACCGATGCTTGGTGAAGGTGAAACACCATTTATTCGTGAAAACTTCTTATACAATAATCATCGTTATGCATTTACAGCTGTTTCAATGGGGAATCCGCATGCGGTTATTTTTGTAGATGATGTAGAACAAGCACCTCTTACAACACTTGGGCCAGTCCTTGAGACACATGAAATGTTCCCAGAGCGAGTAAATGTTGAATTCATCGAAATTTTGAATGAGGAAGAGATGAACTTCCGCGTTTGGGAACGTGGATCTGGTGTAACACAAGCTTGCGGAACAGGGGCGTGTGCTGCAGTTGTAGCTTCTATTTTAAATGAAAAAATGGAACGTGGTAAGGAAATTACAGTTCATTTAGCAGGCGGTGATTTAATGATTGCATGGACAGAAGAAGGCAATGTGTTAATGAAAGGACCAGCGGAAGTAATTTGTCGCGGAGTGTATGAGTACAAGATAGAAGCGTAAAGATGTATAATAGAATGAGAACAGAAAGGATGGTGTATTTCATGATTGAAGTTACAGAACAAGCAGCTTTTCAAATTAAAGATATGTTAAAAGATGCTGAAGATGGAGAGAAGTACGTGCGCCTTGCTGTACATGGCGGCGGATGTAGTGGTCTTTCTTACGGCTTAGGATTTGAAGTAGAACCAAAAGAAGACGACACAGTTCTTGAGTTTTTCGGTGTCGAATTTGTTATCGATAAAGAAAGTGCTCCAATTGTTAAAGGAGTAAAAATTGATTATAAACAATCTATGCTTGGCGGCGGATTCACAATCGACAATCCAAACGCAATCGCATCATGCGGATGTGGATCATCTTTCCGTACAGCATCGAATGCTGGTAAGCCAGAAGAGTGCTAAGTTTTTAGGTGAAATAGAAAAAGACCTTTTTAGCGATGGAATAAAATCGTTAAAGAGGTCTTTTTTTTTTTTTTAGCGTAAAAGTCGAATTGTTAAGGGAATGACGGTTTCTAAAGTGAAGAAATAATTATTATCTTACAAAAGTGTAATGTTCATGTCATGTTTTTGAATTTCTTCTTTAAAGTTTAAGCTTTAAGATAACAATATAAGAAAAACACATGAGGTGAAGGAAATGAAAAGATATATTGCACTTTTTAGTATTTTAGTAGTATTTGCAAGCCTTTTAGTTGGCTGTGATTTAAATCGTATGGGGAAAGACGAGTATTACGTTCAAATTACAGTAGATGGAAAAGAGTATAATGGTAAAGCTGATAATGGTCAGCCGTATAAAGATTACGAATATAAACTAACTGGTTTTGATAAAGAAGGTAAAGAGAAAGAATTAGAATTTACTGCACAAAAAAACTTACGTAAAGATGCATTTTTACGTGTATATCATTCAGATAAAAAAGGTGTATCAGCTTGGGAAGAAGTGAAAAAAGACGAGCTTCCTGCGAAAGTGAAAGAAAAATTAGGTGCGAAATAAGAAAGAAAAAGGAATTGACGAACAGGGTCAATTCCTTTTTTCTTTCTCAAAATCCTCTTCTGAAATGACTTTCAATCCATGTCTTTTGAATAAAGCGGTTGTTACCCCGTAACCAGTCTGTTTATTCCCGTTAAATTCTCCAGTGTAAATTGTAGAACTACCACAAGATGGACTGCGTTCTTTCAAAATAATATATTCTGGGTGTAAGCCTTTCAATTGTTCCAATGCTTTATAAGCGCCATTTACGAAAGCTTCTGTAACATCTTCACCATCTTTTGTCATTACCTTTGCTTTTCCATCCAAAACGTCATCGCCATTCCCGCCAATAATTTCAGCTGAGGGACGAGGCGTCGGCAATCCTCCTAATACTTCAGGACAAACAAGTAAGGTATCTTCTCTTTGTAATAACTCCTCTATTTTTGAAACGAGATTGTCGTTTCCGTCATACCGACAAGCGATACCACCTAAACAAGCGCTAATTACAATCATATTTTCATCTCCACTAAAAAATAGTAAATATCACGCCAATTTCTCTTCCCGCTTCTTACCTATAAATGAGGTGATAAAAATGGGAAGCTTATATAATCTAATGAAACCATACAGTGAATTTCGAAGTAAAGAAGAGTTTAATACATATCAAAAAGAAGTTTTGAAGTACTATCGATTTGAATTAAATAAAACGGATGCTACCATTATTCATTTTTTAGGAAAGTATGCAGTGAATGAGAAACAGAAAACAGTGGGCGTTGCTTGTCCGTTAATGGAGACGATTGCGACGAATGTTGGAAAGAGTATTCGTACAGTACGCCGCTCAATTGCAAAGTTAGAGGAACTAGGAATTATAAAGCGTGTTGCGACAAAAGAAAGACATAAACGCGGGGGGTATAGTGCGAACTTATATGTATTTCTTATATCTGCAATTGACCGCATGGATGACCGTATGAAAATGTCCGCATGTGAAAGTGAGGATCGTGCAGCTGGCTGTAGTAAAAATGTGCAAAAAAATGAGGGGAAACAATTCTTTCTAAAAACATTCCACAAATAAAAGAGAATAGAGAAGAAACGTACGAACTTGATGAGACGTATTGCCGTCACGATATACCGAAGCCTTTTATCCCACTTTAATGGGCAGTAAGAC
>NZ_NVEC01000036.1 GCF_002571225.1 Bacillus sp. AFS059628
TATTATCAGTGTTTTTAACATTAACTTTGATCGTTGGCTATGCATTAAGTTAAATGTCATTCTTTGTGAATAAAACTAAATATTCCGTCAATAATATAGATAGGCGATAGCCTGAACCTATTTAATGAAGTCCCTAGCCTTTCTCCTAGTTCCCCCTTGGAGATGAGCAGTTAGCTTTTGCTAGCTGCTCTTTATTTGTACAAGGTACTCAATTAGCTTGGCACACATATACTATCCTGAATTCCTTTCTTTATGAATTGAAATAGTCATTACAAAATGAATCTCGTCACGAGAGCACTTTACTAAGTGCTCTTTTTTAGTTTGAAACTAAAACAAAATGAAATTTTTACCATAAAGGTAATTATTAAATATTTTATGCCCATACATTATAATGGAATAGTTATTGTATATTGGCATTAAGAGGAGCCACCTGATTAAGAGCTTCTCTTTTTTTATACAATAGCATTATTGTAATCTCCCTTTATATATCTTCTGGATCTCCAATTCACTGAATCCCTCATACACCGTAAACACTTCTGGAAACTGACTCAAGCACATGTCGATGATCATGTCGTCAGTTGTTCTAACGAAGAAGTATTTGACCTCACCCATGTAATCGTTGTGTAGGTAATAACTCCCAATCTCGTAATGATAGCCATTAGCTTCCAAGACTTCATACAGCTTACTCTTTGTTTCATCTATATCAAATATTGATAACTGCCCTTCGATCTCAACCTGTTCAATCATTTCTCCATTCCCCTTTCAAATAAAATGGCATTTTGTTAGTTCTACTACACCAACCATGTATAGACAACTATATATTAAGGTGTTAAAATATTATTATGATTCTTATATAGAGTCGTATACGACCTTTTCTTTATTCATGGGGCTCTTACATAGTAGTAAGGGCCATTTTTTATATAAATAGTTTGTTTATATATCAATTTGAATATATAGTTGTAAAAATTATTAGTTGAGTGTTAAAATTCCCTATATGCTCCTTAGGGAGTTCTTATGTAATTAACAAGAGTCTAATATTCTCGATTCTTAGCCCCTTGGAGCGCCCTCCAAGGGGCTGCAACAATTAAAATAACTTTTTTGTTCACTTTTTTGATACATTTATGAAACATTCATGTGTTATCTTCAATACGTTCTATTCTATTTATTATGTCGTGTGAGATATACCAAGTCTTGAAACCCTAGACCCCCTAACCCTAGGGTGATTTTATGTAATTACTAGTTTTCATCAACCCGATAACTTAGTAATTACATCCACAGGCTCAACTCTCTCCCTTTTGAGAATTGAGCCTTTTTTTTAATCCCCGTTGATCCGAAGCCACAGCTTCCTCTTTTGCTCTCAGACAGCTCGTCCACCTCAACGAAATTAGCTGTTTCCACTGGCGCTATGACACCTTGAGCAATACGAGTACCCTTTTCAATTACACTAGCTTGCATGTTTACTGCTTTAGGTATTTCGATGTTATCGACTAGTACTCCAACTTCTCCACGGTATCCACTATCCACCGTTCCAAGTACCACTCGTAACTTTGTATTACGCGTCATACCGCTACGCGGTCTCACCTGAATCTCATATCCTGACGGAATCTCAAAAGCCAATCCGGTGTGTACAATCTTTGTTTCACCCGGCCATATAATCGTGTCCTCTGCTGCTACAAGATCAAAACCACTATCCCCTGGCCTTGCGTATTTCGGTAATTCCACATCTTTCAATCTTTTAATTTTCACTCTTAAATTCATTTTCTCGACCCCTTATAAATAACCTTTCAATTCCTCTTTCCGATTCTTCAGCCCTTCCAAAGAACGCTTTGTTTTCCGCTTCTCGCTATCCAATCCAACCAAGTGATATTCCATCTTACGAATCTCACTTTCAATTACTTCGAGTTCACTTTGCACCTGCACCACGATTTCTTTTTTCATTACTTACCTCCCTTTGATTCGCTAATTAACTTAGTGATTTCGAATACACCATTCTCCATTGGTTGCATTACTTATCATCTCCTTTCAATAACTGTCTTAGTTCCTCGCATGACCCTTCATATAAATCACGGCCATCCGGTAATTTAAATACATGCCTATCAATCAACCGTTCTATTAACTTGTCTTGCTCACTCATGTTGCCTCCTAGCTAATTTGTATCTTCTTATACTTACGTGTTGGTTTTGTAGCAGCTTCGTATGGATCCATCTTCCTTTTAACTCTCTGGTAAAAGGTCTTATTGCTAATCCCATTCGATTCCGCTAAAGGAATGTACTTTTCGAATCCTTTTGCCGTGGTAGCTGCTTCGTATGGCGTCATGCCGTTACGTTTTCGTCTATAAAAGGTGGATTCACTAACCCCATTTTTCTCAGCTAATTTCAGTAATTTTTTATTCTTTTCATTTCCTTCCCAGCTCGTACCGACTGGTGTCGTTATAGCGCGTTCTAAACTCCAATCCAGCTCTTTCATTCGTTGGTCTACATACTTCTTATTAACACCAATTTCAGCAGCCTTTGCATAATCCTTTAATGTTGGCTTCTCCATTTGCTCCCTCCTAATCCAGTGACATAATTTCGTCTCGTGTACGATTAGAAATAGTTATCCTAATCTTCTGAACACCTTTACCATGTTCTTTCACCGTCATGCTCCATGCTTCGCCTTTCGTTTCAACATCGAACCAGTCTATTTTTTGTCGTTCATCCTGATCATAAAAGTGAACTTCATACGTTATGACGTTATGCTGTAAGAACCTATCAGCCGTGCTTGTTGCCGTATAATTAAAACTGCCTACTACATCCTCCAGTGTTAGTTGTTTCATGCCCCTAACCCCATTGGACGAGATTTGATTTTATTCTTATCAGCCTGATCTATAATCAATGCAGCGATTTCTAATTGGTGTCTTCCTAACTCTTTTGCGATTTCAAGGATTCCTTTGTTTTCCTTCCACATTTCTTGTAATCGAATTACTTCGCTTTCATCAAACACCAGGTCCAATTCTTCTAGAGCAATATATAAGTTACGACGCGATTTCTTCATGTACTTCCCCTGTTGCAATGCCATTGTGTAATTTTCCTTCTCCAAACCCGTTCCAAGTCTTGGCATCCCATTTCCCCTCCAGTTGTAATTGGTGAATTTCTCTTAGTTCCGCCATAACAGCATGACGCTTTCTATCTACCTCTTCAGGCGTTTGATTCGCCGCTTCGCAAATACATGACGCGAATTGATACATACCCGTTCCAATGTTGTTCTGAATTACTCCCGTTCCGTTACATGCACACATCTTAATTCCCCCTTTTAAAATGGCAATGCCTTTCTTCTGTAATCCTTTGTATCTTTGAAAACCAGCGCTTTAAAATTATTGAAAATACGCGATACAATCCGTTCATCATATGCGCCCTCTAGACGTTCCCCTGTGAGGTTTGTTGTGAAAATAGTAGATTTACCTTGCCTTCCATCGAAAACATCGAATAACACCCTATTAATGAAGTTTGTCGCTTTTGTATTCGCATCTAATGCCCCTAACTCTGCTCCTAAATCATCGACTATTAATACTTCTGCTCTTACTAAACTCCTTATAATTGCATCTTCAGTTAATGTGGAATCTTTACTGAAAGTACTTTTAATCTTCCGTAGTAATTCGCCAACTGTGACAAAGACAACTGACTTTCCTGCTCCTGCGAGTTGATCCGCTATAGCGTAAGCAAGATGTGTTTTCCCTGCTCCACAATTCCCGGCCATAATCGTGTTAAACACTTTCCCATTGAGATAATCCGTTACGATGACCTTGGCGAGTTCAAGGTTCTTTGCTCCTTCATCGCTAGTAGGTTTGTAATTATCAAAATTAGCTTTCTTGATGTTGCTATCAGCAATCATGCTCTGTTGGTGGAACATGAATTTCTTCTCATTCGCTTTATCTGCATCGTATTTTGCTTGCTCTTGCTGCTGAAGCTTCTTACTTTCGTTTTCTAGGAAGCATCGAGGGCAAACAACTTGTCCACCAAACTTCATCTTATTCATGCCGTGTGTATCACACACATCAGAATCCATAGTCATATTCACCTTTTTGGCTATATCGGTTGGTATTGCTGCCGCTGCTCTCTGCATTGTTTTTCGCTCCCTTTTTAGAATTCATTTGAATAGTTAGTTGATCGAATTTCTCACGTAGCTTTTTAGGAGATAAGATATTACCTTGCCAGAATGAATCCGCTTGGCACCAATCAATAACATCTTTAATCTCTTGTAATTCACGATTATCCTTTTCACGCATTAACCTAAAGTCATTAGCCCAAGAATCAAAGTTAGGCTCTTTTTGTTTAGGGTTATTACCCTTAATTTTTTCAAAAAGATACTTAGCCCCGTTAGTGTCGCAAGTTTCAAACTTGTGACGAGAAGGTTTTTCTTTTGTAGTAATCTTTGTTGTAGTCTCTGTAGTAATCTCTGTTAAAGAATTAACTCTTTCGGTAAGTTCCATTTCACCCAAAGGGGGATTTGGATTTTCCCCAAAGGTCAAAATGGATTTTACCCTTTGGGTAACTTCGGAAATATTCAACTTAATATGATTAGTAGGGGCACCATTGAATTTGAATTTTTGAACTTCCACTAGTCCTTTACTTATGAGGATTTTAATAGCCCTGTCATATTGCTTGGGTGTGATGCGAATTTCTTCTTTCCAATCCTCACGGCTTTTAGCTAACCAAAACTCTCCGTTCTTCTTAACTCGCAATTTACTTTTCCCCTGTTCGTTAGGTATGTACCAATAAACGATTTGACCTAACAAAATTCCAGCAATTAAATCTTCAGTTATATCAACATAAGCGAGTCGCACCATATATCCGCTTCTTGCAAATGTTTCTAGTTGAAATATGTTGCTACTCATTTAGTTCACCTTCTTCATCCAACATTCATAACTCACTAGATCTTCCATTCCTGTAAACCTAACCTTATCTTTACCTCTGAATTTACCTTCATGATAAAACGTTTTTTCCGCTCTATATACTCGCTTAATTGGTGTTACGTAGTCATAACCCCTTGCTTCTAAATCACGAACTGCCGTTAACATTTCCTTCATTGATCCACGTCTTACTGGAACTTGAAACATCACGCATTCTCCCTTTCGCATACCGCTATATCGCCTTGAATTTTGATGATTTTATACCCTGGGTAGCGATCGGGAGTAATGTACTTAATCGCCTTTGCTTTTACTTCTTTTTCATTTCGTGCGTCCTTCCTCACCCACGCCGGAAGGACGACTTTCGATTGATTTTTATCTAACATAGGTTTTTTCACTCCTTAGTTTATTTGCTCTACCGCTTCAATCTTTTCTTTAGCCTCAGCGATTTCTTTTTCAGCTTGTTTAACCCAATTCGTTAATTTTTTTAGTACATCTTCAGCTTGCTTTAACGTTAATTCAGCTAATTCTTTGATGCTTAGATGTCCTTTAATCGTGTCTTCGTCTACTTTCCGAAGATTAGCTAGTTTTTTAATGTTTAATTTAATCACACCGACTTGTTGAGCGGTTATCATTTCTTCTTGTACTTCCGGTAGGTCTTCGCCCGCATAGATGTATAATCCCAAGCCGTGAAGCGCTATTGCCTTTACTAAGCAACGTTGAATACTTGTGTTAATATCAAAGCTATTTGGCTCAGCAATTGGCTTGTTTTGATTGTTAAGTATTGGGTGAATCTGGCTTAATGGTAATCCCTGTACAGTTACTTCAACCTCTACAAAATAACCACAATCCGTTTTAAGGAAAGGTGCCCCATTGAATCGCTTTACTTCCCATGTTGCTGTTGGATCTACCTCACGAAGTTTTTTAACTGCCCAAGCCCATGATAAGTAATTAAAGCGGCCTTTCTTTTCGACATGTTCCGAACAATCTATTTGCGCCAATTTAGAAAAGTAATTTTCAGTTGTCATAAGAATCTCCCTCTCTTTTAAAATGGTGCTACTTCTGTTTGTTTACTAGCTTCATACACTTCAGTAAGTACCTGTAACCCGTATTCATAAGCCACAACCACTGATACAGCATTAGGCTCTTTACTTTTCTTATATCGTTCAACTAAACTCTTCATAATTTGAATTTCAGCTTCAATCTTGTTTTGTAGGCACATATCATTCACCTGCTACTTTCTCTGTAGAATAAGACTTTACATTACCTTTATTTGAAATCTCATAATGACCTTCGTAACCAGTAATCGGTTTCCATTGTTCTTTCATTCTCCAGCCACCATCTTTCTTGCGTGTCTTTCTAAAAATCCTGAGGAGCACTCCTCACAAATGAGTGATCCTTCGAATTTGTAATAAGTCATCCCAAAGTACAGCTCACCATCACAGTCTTCGCAGTAATCCATGAAGTCTCTAGCTGATGAATCGTGATAATTCCCATAAGTAATTGGATTTTCAATCATTTCCATATTCCTCCTTATTTACTAATAGAAACAAAATATGTTATAATGTAGGTAAGGATATTTATTTTGTTTCTCTAAAACCGTCCTATTGGTGGGGGCGGTTTTTTATTTCTCAACTGAATAAACAGAATTTTCAATTTTCTATCTGTCATTTCCATTGAGTTATTGATAAAATAAAATCAACCTGTTGAAACACCCTTATTGGATACCTGTGCCTCCCCGTACAGGTATTTTTAATGCTAGTTTTTAACTAGCAGATGCATTGTTCTCACCCTTTCTGATGCTTCGCGCATAGGGATATCCAGGAACCTTTCAATAAGGTGGGAGCTATCATTAGATTCCCGAATATTTCGACAAGAAAAGGCTTGTCCATGTTCATAAATTCGTAAAATCTTTATATTAAGTTTTAATAAAATTCATGTTAAACTAATTACATTCCAAGAAGTTCTTGTGGAATCGACATTTAGATTTAAATCCCTTAACACTGCCCTGCATCCTCTGTAGGGTTTTTCTTATTTAGCTAGAGTTATAAACTCCTTATGCATTTCCTCAACCTTATCTGCGCTGTTATGTATCCCTTTAGCTCTTAAATCTTTTATGATCCACAAGAGTTTCTTTTGTTCGTATTCATCTCGCTGTTGTTTATCCATTACTTTTCACCCTTCATAAACCTTTTATCTATACGTTCCATCACATAAGCGAATCCGCCTAACGCTGCGAAAAATACAGCAACCATACATAAAGAAAACATGCTTTCTTCTTGCATCTACACCGCCTCCTGTTTCTGTTCTTTCTTCAATCGATCTATGATGTAGGCTTGTCCTTTTGGTGTTACGTATGTTGTTGTCCATGTGAATGGTTCTCCGCTTGGCTTCTGTTTAACACCTTGTGCGATTTCAAAATATCCTTTTTCAACTGCTGATTGAGTTGGTTCAGTAGAACGTTTGAACATTAAATTCCATTCTCTAAGTTTTGCGAATAACTGACGTTGCCCAATTTTGATATTGTGTTTAGCTGCCAATTTAGCAACTTCACTTACTTTCAGAGATTCATTTGATTGCATACACGCTTCAGCGAATATTACTAGCGGTTGTTGCTGTACGATTTGTTGTTGCGCTACTGTAAGTTTTTCTCTCTCTTCTTTTAATTTAATGAGAAGACCAATCATGAAGTCCGGATCAGTTACCGCTTTTTCTAACGCTTGTTCTGTCATGTACGCTCCATGTTTACGGATTGTTGGGAGAACCTCTTCGAATACCCATTTTTCAAATTGTTCCGCTTGTGAAAGTTTTGATTTAACGATTAAGCGATATAAATTGGATTCATTAATGAACTTTTTTCTTTGTTTTCCACTATTAGTAGGGACTAACGTTTCGTTCATCCCTTCAGATTTACAATGATCTTTAATTGCTTTGTGTGGATTTGAATAACCTAACGCTTTAGCGACATCTATTGCCGGAAAGTATTCTTTTCCATCTTTAATAAGTATTCCTAAGTTTCCGAACATACTGTGTGAGAATTTTTTGAGTTCATCCATTTGGTTTACTCCCCTTCATTTTATAAACCCTAGGTTTACTTTAATTGTTAAAAAAAAGTTCTTTAGGATTTTCCTCAAGAGCTATTGCGATTTTTAGCGCCAAATCTATTTTTAATGTTCTTTTGTTGTTTTCGATATACCAGTAGTGCATTTTAGTGATTCCGACTTTATTGGCAACGTCTTGGCAAGACATTCCTTTTTCTAGTCGTTTTTGTTTTAACTGATGCAAGTTATTTCCTCCCTTCGTTGCCTGTAATTTCATTATAAGTAAACCTAAGGTTTATTTCAAGTAATTTTTCAAAAAAACTATACTGATTTTCAACTTGTGGTAAACACTATGTTTACTTTATACTTTATTTATCGCAAACACTTTATAAAAGGGGGCGCTAATATTGATTGGGGAAAAGATTAAAGAACTTAGGAAAAATAATAAGATAACGCAAGAGCAACTTGGTAATGCTATTGGTGTATCTAAAATGGCTATTTCTTATTTTGAAAAGGGAAAAAAGTCACCTGGGCGAGAATCATTAGAAAAAATTGCTGATTATTTCAATGTAACTACAGATTATTTGTTAGGAAGATCGGAAGATCCTGAATTGAGCGAAGAAGAAAACAAGATTGTTACTGAAGAAGGTAAGAACATAATGGCTTTAATTGAAAGTCTTCCAGAAGATGAGAGAAAGAAAGCCTGGGAACAATTAGAGATGTATGTTACTTATATGCAAAATAAAAAGAATGGCTAATCAAAGAAGACTACTTTACATGACAGTCTTCTTTTTTATGTATTTGGCTTTTCTTATAAGATTCATCTAGACATATTTTTAAAATATCTTCTGCTTTAATCGGATTACCATGTTTTAGCCCCAATTTTACTGCTTCCCTAACTAATTGCTCTTTTTTCATATCTACTTCCCCCTATATCCTCTAGAAATATATAGACGTTCTTAAAATGTTGAATTTTTGTTGTTTGGGTCAAAATGTTGCCATTTCCTTTAGAGCAGAAATGACACTATCAATTGGATAGTGTCATTTTTTATATTTACATAAATCAATATCCGTCCGGATCAATCATGTATAGAGTTGTTCTTTATTATATAATTACTTCCTTTTTAAAGATTTCTCGTTCAATAAATTCGAAGAATCCTGGTGGCTCTTCATCTAACATTTTATAGGCTTTTTCAACGATTACCATCTTTAATTCTTGCATTAAATCTTCTCTTTCTTTAAAAATAGTTTGTTGAACATGTTTCAATATTTTTAACTCTAATTGATCAATAATAGCTTGTACCTCTGCTTGCTTTTGAATGTTTTCTACGGACATAAACATCTCTCTCCTTTATATTTAATTATCCTTTAGAAGTACGTCCTCATCTTATAACTGATATATTGTAATGATTTTTCATTACAGCGAATTCTTTAGCTGTTTTAATGTTTTTTTGACCCAGTAACCTACGTTTTGCTCTGTTTCTCCCAATATTTCAGCAATCTGCCTATTTGTAAGCATCTTTTCATAACGGTAGTAGAGAATCATTCGTTGCTTATCCGTCAATGCGCGCATCGCTTTATCCAATTTCTCGTTTTCTACAGGAATAACATTTCCTTTCCCCACTCCTTCAACAACAACTGCCTCAGGTCTTTTTCCTTCGCAATCTTGTAAACTCCCAATTGTTTCAATCGCAGAAAAATCTCCTTCTAAAGCATTCTTATCAAAAATTAGCATTTGTTTTTTATTTCTATTTCTCTGTCTCTTATCGAAATCAATAGCACGGCCACGAATTAAAACAGAGCAATACCTCAGGACACGATTTATTCTATAAAATTCTTTTGATGTTTGATTAAGTAAATTGATGTTTTTTTGAGAAGGGTTTTTAAAAGCTTCTTTCATTATTTCTTCATGCTTTTTATCTTTTAAAAACTCTTGAATAATGGGGTTTTCTAATATTAAGGGTAGTTTCTTTCTTATTTCTTGTATGTACTCTAATTGCTTTTTCTCTTCGTCGTGATGATAGTTATTATCGGAATTTGAGTGAGTATGTTTCCCCATAAAAAAACCTCCTTTTTTCCATAAATTATATAAATATAAGAAAAAAATAAAAATAAATAAGAACAAGTGTTCTAATTATCTCCCAAATTAGTGCGAAAATCTAGTACTTTTTACAAAATAAAACAATGTTTATTTTGTAAATTCTTTTTAGTTTTTTGATACTTCTTTCTCTAATAAAAGTGAGGAGGTGTCTATATGAAAAGTACACAAGCTGATACTAAAATAAACGATGGAATAGACTTCATAAATGCTAAAAGGTATTGGGAAATTGGTCATTATGGGCAAGATACAGTTATTGCTGTAATTGACACAGGTTGTGACATTAACCATGAAGAGTTAAAAGACAACATTATCGGCACATTCAATTTTACAGATGATGATAACGGTAAAATTAACATAGCGACGGACTATACAGGACACGGTACGCATGTATCTGGAATTATAGCGGCTACTAACAAAAAACATTCTATCGGTATAGCTCCAAAAGCAAAGCTTTTAATTATTAAAGCCATTGGAAATACAAGTATTTCAACTCATAAACACTTAATTAAAGCTATTCGCTTTGCAACTGCTTGGAGAGGCAAAAATGGTGAAAGAGTAGATATAATGAATCTCTCTTTAGGCACAAAAAGTGATGTTCCAGAGTTAAGGAAGGCAGTTGACGAGGCATTACAAGAAAATATATTTGTGGTAGTTGCTGCAGGGAACTACGGAGATGGATCAGAACTAACCGATGAAATTCTTTATCCTGGATACTACGAGGAAGTTATTCAAGTTGGTGCTGTTGGAAAGAACCTTGTTCCCACACACATGAGCAATACAAACCAGAATATTGATTTTTTAAGTCTTGGAGAGTCCGTTTACTCAACCTACCCTCAAAATAACTATATAAGGCTCACAGGTACATCAGTTGCAACACCACACATCACAGGAGCAATCTCTTTAATCCTGTCCTATTTCAAAGCAAAGCATTTGTCATTTTCCCAAAACATTATTTATCAATATCTTCTTTCACACTCTTTTTTATTAAAAGGTTACACCAATAAAACCCAAGGAAATGGAGTTCTGAAACTATAAGGAGGTGCTAAGCTATGACCCCATTTGAAATGTTTAGCGCATCAATAGGCAATTTTGGATTTCCTATCGTGATTTCTATTTATCTTTTAATTAGGTTCGAAAAAAGGATTGAGGTATTAACGATTGCAATTAACGAATTAAAGCAAGTCGCAGAAAAAGACAAATAAAAAAGCATCAGTCATTTTGACTGGTGCTTTTAGATAATTAAACTCCAAAGAATAAAATTGCAACTACATTATAAGCAATTGGTACTAAGAACATTACAATATTAAGAATAATTCCCCATAAAGACCATGTATCTTTGTTCATTCGATAACCTACAAACCCTATTATTGCACCAATTGGAGCAATAATAAAAGGCATAATAATAGGCAATCCCTGTATTTTTTCTAACGGTACTAATCCAGTTAAGAAATTTATTACAAGTGCTGCTAAAATTACTGCAATAGCTATTGAAATTCCACCTAAAATACTGCTTTTTCCTTGTTTTTTTAATTCTACGTTGCTATTTGTCATTTTTAATTCCTCCACTTCATTATTCAAAGAACAGAAAATATAATTTCATACTGTAATAAATTACAATATTTAAGAAGACGATCAATGCTAGCGCATATACTGGATTAAACATCTCGATTCCAAACGTACCATAAAAGAAGAACAATAATGCCAAGAGGCCCATATTCGACCAACAAGTTATATAGCCTACTTTATACTTAATCATTTGATCCCTTTCGTCTTCTTCCTCTTCCTTTAACCACTTTTTACCCTTTTTGATTTGTATTGCATTAACTATTGTTAATACGATCCAAAAAATTGTGATTAATGGTAAGAACCACGATAATATTCCCGGCTCTCCAGCCTCCATTTTCCATATATTAAAAGTGGCTTCCATCAATAAAATACTAATTACTATTTTAATTAAAAAATTGTAAAGGTAATTCAATCCTTCTTCACCTCTGTAAATATGTCCTCAACTGCGCAATTAAAGGTTTTAGCTATTCTCATGGCTAAACCAACACTAGGCTCATACTTTTCTCTTTCAAGAGAAGCTATCGTTATTCTTTTTGTACCTACCCTTTCAGCTAACTCTGTTTGAGTTAAACCAGCAATTTCCCTATGTTCTTTTACCTTATTTGTGGTATAAATTTTCATTTCATTCAGTACCCCTCATTCCAATTAGAATAGCTGAATGTATAGTATTCTATACTTTCTGTGTATAGAATACTATACATTAGTTAGATATGTAAAGGGAATAATTGAAAATTACCATAAAAAAAGGCAAACCCTTAATAGGTTCACCTTTTTATCTTTCTTATTTAAATGGGTTACAAGGTTGTTTACGGAACCAAAGGCTAATTGTAATCGCCCACTCAGAACCTGCCTTTACATGTGGAGCTAAGCAATTCTGAAGGTTTTTATCACAAGAGCAAGCAAAATATCCGCGTGAACTGTAGCAACCATCATGTGTTTTACAACAAGCATCTACTTTAGAAATTGGAGCTTTTGGACCTGAACATCCTGGGCCACACCAGTTTCCATAGATACACGGTAACTGACTAACAACTTCTTCGCGCTCGGTATCTGTTTCTGGTAGTTCGCGATTTTCTAAACCTTTAAGTTCTTCTAAAAATTCATCGTCAATTTCTGTTTCAAGCGTTTTGATTACTTCGTCTTCGATAATATCATAGCCTTTAAGAACTTTTTTACCTTCTTTTTCAACAATAACACTACCTGAAACCAATTCTTCATTATCAAGTTTTGTATAAATCACTTTAATTGTATCTTCCATGTTACCTAAAATAACTACTTGAATCGAGACATCACCTTGTTCAAATTTAAATCCTTTACGATTATTAAGATCATAAGCACCAACGAATTGAGTCATTTTTTGAACCATTTGCTTTGCAGCAATCGTATTAATTTGAGCATTATCCAATAAAGTTTCTTGCTCTTCTATTGATAAAGTTTGTAATTGTGCCATTAACAAACCACTCCTTAATATTATTTTGGAGGCAGTACCTGGATTCGAACCAGGAACAAGCGAAGCATGTGTCTTTCAAAAGACTTACTGCCCTAATATGGAGATGGCAGCCGGATTCGAACCGGCGATAAAGGTTTTGCAGACCTTTGCCTTACCTCTTGGCTATGCCATCATATTAAGATTTCGTTACCTTACATTTGTAATAGAGAGGTGAGTCCCTAAAAACTAAAAAGAAATTTTAAATTTTTTATTTTTTGAATGGCAGCAGCTAAATTTGCATCAGCAATTAAAGTTTTGGGACATTTACCTTACCTCTTCCTATGCCATCATTTCAGTATTTCATTGCCTTACGTTTGTAATAGAGAAGTAAGTCCACAAAAACTAAAAAGAGTGTAAAAAAAGAAATTCGCACCTCATAGGTACGAATTTCTTTTTTTACTTTGAGAAACTGTAGGAACTCTATATTAAGTCAACTTCTTCATCACGTTCACCCAGACTTTCTTTATACCTTCATATTTAATAGGACCGTAGGTTATACGAAATTTAACACAGAAAAAAATTTATATTTCTTTTTACTTTTTTAAATCTTATTTCTCTACTACTTACGAGAAGAAAAAAGCGGAGGTATTGATTATGAAGAAAAATTATGGAGTTACTGTCTTTACTATGCCCCACTGTCCGGCTTGTATTAATTTAAAGAAATGGCTTACTAAAGAGAATATTACCTTTACTGAAAAAGATATCATTAAAGATTTACAGGCTCAAAAAGAATTTGAAGACCAAGGCTTAAAATATACCCCAACCATTTTTATTGAAAATGGCGAAGAAACTCATAAGTTTATTGGATCACCTATTAAAGAACTTGAAAAAATCTTACTATTAGAATCTAGTTCACAATAAATGAGGTTACAATCATGGATATTATTGAAGAAAAAGTTAAGAAATATAATCAAGTTAAAATTGATTTAATGAAAATTGCTCAATGTATCGACTATTGCAATGAAGATGAAAGAGAAATTTATCAAGACATTGCTCTAAACTACTCAAAACACCTTAAATGCATACAGGAATCAATCGAGAAAATCTATGGTATAGATCTTTGTAATTGTTGCACTTTACCAAAAGGATAAGTAAAATTATCCCTATTCTATAGAGGCTAATTTTTCACATATTTTCACCATTCTTACCAATGAGGGCTGCGGCTCTCTTTTTTATTTTCATTCGACAAAATATGACAATATAGTTGTAACTGAATTTGTTATGATTTCTATAAATATTATATTTGGGGGATATAAGGATGAAGGAATTTAAAGCTTATAACGGCGTTTTAATCATTGATAATGAGAAAATTACAATTAAACCTTCAAAAGTATTAGGTATGACTAAAAGGGTTATGGAAATTTATTACGAGGATATTAAAAAGATAGAGTTTGAAAAACCGAAATTACTTACTAATGGTTATCTTCGTTTCGATTTGATTAGTAGATCTGGCGCAAAAAGAACTAAATTGGAAGTGACAAGAGAAGAAAACGCTATATTTTTCACGAAGAAACAAATGAAAGATATAGAAGCAGCTAAGAAACTAATTGAAAGTCATTTATAATAAAAGGGGATTTTATTTATGGAAGCTACAGCACAAAAGAAAAAGATCATAGAATATGTCGGTTGGGGATTAGGAATAATTATTGGTTCCGTTCTTCTTTTCTTTGCACTATTATGGTTTATTAACGGTCAATCACCTGCCACAGTGTTTAAAACGGTCACAGTTGATGAAATAATAGCTGAATTCAATAAAGAAGGTTTAGATGCTAAAGACCCTACAGAATTACCTCAAAAAGAATTTGGTAACACTCGTGAGGAAGGTAAGAGGTTTCTTGTACCACATCTAGGTAAAGACCAAGGTGGACGCATTTATAAGTTTAAAAATAAAGAAGATCTTGAAAAAGCAAAGAAATACTATGATGAGCTAGGAAACAACGCTCCGATACTTTTCTCACATACATACGCTAAAGGGAAATATCTTTTACAGATGAATGGACAAATGAAAGATGATGAGTTTTATAACTATAAAATTATTATGGATAATCTAGTGAAGTAGGCAGCGGCACTCTAAGGAGTGCTTTTATCATTTTAACTTTGGAGGTCATTATGACAAATACAGAATTACACTTGAAACGTGAAACATCAGGACTTCATACACCTGCTGTAACTGAAATAAAGAACTTAGCTAAGTATATAGATTTATTCTCTAGTGGGGAATTTACAAATTATTTATTTAGGGGAGAGCCAACCAATTATGACGAAACCTTTTCTTCTGGGCTAAGAGGTGTAACACACCCTGGTCATGCACCAAAACAAGGGGTTAAAGGTGAGAAGACCTTTCTTAATATGAAAAAAGATTTTAAAAAAGAAGTTTGGCACAAATTAACACCTGATGAACGTACCCATTTTTCTGCCTTTTCTCAACATCATGGGATTCCAACAAACCTCATTGATGTAACTACATCACCATTAGTAGCACTATATTTCGCATGTCAAGATTATAAAAATCCGAAAGATGCAAAGACAGATCCGCTCGATGAAGAAAGAGGATTTGTGTATTTATTTAAAGATCAATTTGTAGACATTACAAATATTTTAACCGAATTTGAAGACGAAAATATACTAGAAATTTTTGCGACTTTTGAAAATGACATGTTCTTATATATGTATAATTTATTTTACAAATTCAATAGAGAACACCCTAAACAATTTTATCGATACTTCAAAAAACTGTATATTGATTTCCATGCATTCTTAAAGTCCCCCCCTTTATCTATTCCTTTAATAGATGTAAATAAGTTCCCTCCTTACGAAGAAGGTAGGTATGAACTTAAATTCTTTGAAAATTGGACAGACTTACTAGAATTTGATACGCAATTATTAAATTTCGATAAAAAGATAAAAAATCTTTCTTATCCGGTATTTATCTACACAGCATATCTGCAAATGATATTAGCAAATATGCATTATAATCCAGAGGCAGTAGACAAGAGCGCATGTCTAAATCTATTTCCTAACTTTAAATACGCTCCAATATTGACTTTTGAACGAGGACGTAACCAACAGGGATTATTTATATATCAAAATTATCTTCAGAGTGGTGAATTTATAAAGGACCCTTATATTGAAGGTATACAAAGGATTGTGCCCGATAAAGTAGTTGTCATTAACAACAAAGAAAAAATTCTTGAAGAACTTGATTTTATGGGGATTAACGAAAAATTCATCTATGGAGATTATGACCATATTGCTTCTTACATAAGAAACAAACGTCGGTAAAATATAGATTTTGTTCACATTCACGATACATTTATTAAACATTCCTATGTTACGTTATATAAGTCCTTTTTTAGATCATTTTCATTCTGTCAAAAAGTCCCAGTCCCCTCTAGGGCTTTTTACGTTTAAATAAAGAGGTAACGTATTTCTCAATAACTTACATTACTTAACATGGTAAAATAATATTTGGATCAGCGTCCAATACATATTATTAAAATTAAAGTGGTTCAAGTCGGAGGAAGGCACCTTAGGGTGTCTTTTTTATGGTAAGATATCAATATTTTCTTTATCTCGATTAGTGAGATTTTACGACATCCAAAGAGCTTATGTTGATATTAAACAAAAAGAATGCAATTTTTAATCTGCATTCTTTTTATTCATCCTCATATTCTTCATTTTCTTTCATAGAAAATATATCAAATTCCCCTTTAAATCCTGCTTCTCTGATTTTCCTTTTATATTCTTCTTCTGTTTCATCATATCTATAATCGAATAAATACCACGTGCATTTTTCAGTATTACAAGCCTCACAAATTCGTCTTATATATATTAGATCTACTTCCGAGAAAGAAAATCCTATAGAATAAATCTCTTGCACTGAAGATAAATCATCAAAGAAAAATTCAGCTGAATCGAGAGCGCTATTCGTATCCTTTTTTAAAAGTCTATGTATTTTTTCCAAACTCTCCGTAGCACCAATATGTAAACTTTCATATTCATCCCTTACATGACCATGACCAAAAAGCATCTTAGAATCACAGCTGTATTGTGCACCATGAATATGACAAACATTATCTTCATTAGCGTCATATATATCTTCTAGTACACATGTATAATTAAACGTAAGGAAATAGTCATCTTCGTTGTCAATTAACGTCTTAAAATTTTCAATTGGAATAGTATCAGATATATCAATTGATCTAACCCAATCAACGAGAAACTTATGAAACTTTAACATAACGCGATAAAAAGCATCTGAAGTGTCTTCATGTCTATATACATTTCTATATAACTCTCTATCATCATCTAAATCAAACATGTCTTCTTGATCACTAAGGTAATCTTCAAA
Source organism: Bacillus sp. AFS059628 (assembly GCF_002571225.1). Lineage (GTDB taxonomy): Bacteria > Bacillota > Bacilli > Bacillales > Bacillaceae_G > Bacillus_A. The sequence continues at coordinate 17,434 of NZ_NVEC01000036.1, forward strand.
CGGCAAATGTGCTAAACTACTCTCAACATTCCACCAGTGTTCATCTTCCACTTGATCAATTGCGTTCCTAATAAACGCTACTGCGTCAGTATCGTCCACATCAATTCCATCATCTGTATGTTCAATTGAAACATCAAAGGTAGGTTGTAACTTTCTAGCTCTTGGATAAGTTTCCAAAAGATATTGATGGAAATCCTCATAACTTGTGGGAAGTTTATGAGCTAGATCAAAACCATTTCCTAAAATAAATAATTTACTCAAAAAATCTCTCCTCCTATATTCCTTCATATTTTATTTTTTAGGATATAAAACATTCATCGCTTCTACAGTGAATAGCCATTCTCTCCCTTAACAGAGACTTAACATACGCACAGATACATACTACTATAACCACTAAAACAATTCATAATAAAATGAGATATTTCACAAATTGGATTATTAAAAAAGGTACGTTTTACTAGCAGGAGATTACAAAATTAAATAAAGTAAAGGGGGTATTTAACTATCTACCAGGAATATCCCGTTATATAATTGTTTAGAACAATGAAACAGGAGGGATTAAAGTGAGAAAGATTGATTTAGTAACAAAACTATTAGATTTAGAAACATCAATAATGCAAGGATTAAAGCCAATTTCCGATGCTGGATTAGATGGCATTTATGAAATCTTTACTATGTTAGAAGTTGAAGATGCTGTCAATGTGTTATTAAAAGGTGTCTTTAAAGAATTATACTTAGAAAATGTTACACCTTACTGTGAAGGTTCAGAAACCGAAAAAGAGTTTACAGAACGACTAATTCACATCAAACATGATCTGGCAGATGATATTTCTCCAGCTGAAAAGTTAGAATTAATTTCCTTTCTGTTAGATATGGAACGAGAAAGATATTTAACATATATAGAGTTCTCAGATTTAGGGGTTTCCTTTGACATCTATCCTACTATGGATGCTTTATATGATTTTATTAATCAACTAATTAGTGTAGATGTGGGGGATTCACTTCATTGCTATACTAATGGTGAAATTTCCAAACAAGAAATTTTAGATTTTATATCTGATAAGTGGGCGAAAAAAATCTAATACAAAATTATATAATAAGAGGTGTGAAATGTCTGATGATCTAAAAGATAATACAAATCATAAAAATGATTGCAAAAAATTCGAGGTTAGTGAATTAATTTTTTTAATTTTTATTTTTGCTATAGTATCACCCTTCTTCGGTTTGTTGTTAGTTAAAATATTCCAATTTGATTTTGATAAATTAGGTACTTATGGAGACTTCCTTGGTGGTTCAACTGTTCCATTTTTAACTGTTGTTACAATATTATTCATTTATAGAACTTATAATCTTCAACAAGAACAACTTAACACACAACAAAGGGAGTTATCTTTACTTCAAAAAGAAATGGAAAGCACAAAGGAAACATTACAAGAACAAAGTAAAACCGCTAGGATGCAAAGATTTGAAAACTCATTCTTTATCCAAATTAATGAGTTAAGAAAATCAAAAGAAGAAATTGCAAACTATTTCTTTTCTCTTGATCTCCCTTATACATTTAATGAGTACATGGAAATAATTCGAGGTAAAATTGATAAGGCTATGGGGGATTCTATTGAAGAAAATGCCGAAATACTTTTTAGAGAAAAGGAAAATGAAAAGTATTATAAATTATATGGTAATCTCTTATCCCTTGCTATCGACAATAGTGGCATATATCAAAATAAGTTAATCCCTCCTTTCTTTCGTAGCGTTGATCGTAGCATGCAAATTATTTATGAATACAAAAAGAGTATGGATAATTGGGAGTTAACTTTTTATTTAGAGTATTTATATGATGAAATTGGTAGCGAAGCTATAAACATCATACTGTATGACATATGTATTAATAAGTATATGATATCATTTGCTAGAGAATTAAATTTTGATAATTATGCTAATAAACATTATCAAGATGCTAGAAGAAGCGATTTTGATTTTATTAAATACTTATTGTATGAAAATTCCGATTTAGATATCACATAATCATCCGATCTATTGTTGCTTTGAAATAAAGTTTGTTCAATGTGTTACTGCGAATATTGATTGTACAAGTAGGAAGGCCGTCAGGAAAATTGATTTAGCGTTATAAACCCGCATCTTCCTGACCCAATCTCAATGAACAATATAACTTAATATGGTAAAACAATATTTGGAGAAGGTTCAAAACATATTATTAAAATTAAAGTGGTTCAAGTCGGAGAAAGGCACCTTTAGGTGTCTTTTTTGTTGTAGACAAAACAATATAAATTGTATTATAAAAATAAAAGGAAAGGTAAGTGAATATCATAATTAATTTTGAACCGTTTAATCCAACTATAAATGACATCGCAATCAAGCTTGCTATGGTATTGTTTATACCGCTATTCTTAGCATTGATTATCAAAGTGATACTTATGAAATTTATGAAAGAATCAATTGCTGGCAGACTAGCATATCTATCTTGTCTATTTTTTATGTACTATGTATTTAAATTTGTTACAGAGTAGAAATGCACCACATAGTGTCTTTTCTTTATTAAACATATGTTGTATTATTCAAATAAAAAGATTTAAATTAGAAAGGAATATATTATGGATTTTCAAATAAATATACCAAGCCCCTTCCAAACAATTCCTGAGAATGCAGTGATTATTTTTTGATTTTTATCTTGTTAGGTGCAGGATTATTAATTTTCTCAAATTGGATACAAGGTGTAATTCCTTATCAGACTAAACAATATATTAAAATTGGTTTCATGGTACTGATACTTGTATTTATCATTGTAGCAATTAAAAAACCTGAATATATTATAGCTTTATTTTAAAAGTAGTTATGAGGGTATTCTTTCTTTATAAGATAACGTCAAGGAAAAATAAATTTACTATGCTAAGCCGACAACTTTTTTAATAGAACTGAACAGGTCAGTTTTTTGTTCCCTTTCGACATAATATGACAATATAGTTATAATCAGATTTGATATGATTAATTTGAAGTTTTACATTCAGGAGGGAAATGGAATGGGAGCGAAAACATTTAATAATTCTATTGAAAAACTAGCAGAAGAAATTGCAAACAAAGAAGTTAAATTCAAAACAACTGTACCAATTGAGCTTCGAGATACAGAAAATTCAATCGCTATTCTCTTATCTAAAGAACAATCAATCGAGTTGGCACATATGCTAATTAATGGAAATATGTTATTTGAGAAAGACCGTATTGTTCTTACTATCCAAAAACACTCGCAACGTAGCATGTCTGTTACAAGTTATTAGAAAGTAACACCATCAAGAATACTTAAATAGGATTCCAATACATACTATTACAATTAAAATGGTTCAACTCAGAAAAAAGACACCTTAGGGTGTCTTTTTTTATTATAAACAGTAGTTTTAAATAATAAATATGTTCAATACTTAGGAGAAATAAAGAAATTTTTTATTTTATTTAACATCTTTTTAGCTCGTTGACAATTTAAAGTTAATGAATTAATATATCAGTTACTAATATATCAGTTACTGATATATTTTTTGTGGAGGGAATGTATGGAAGCTATACAAAATCAATTGTCAATAGGGAAAAACTACATAAAGAAAATCCTGAAACGCGATAAAATTGAGTTTTATGGTCTAAAACCAAGTCAACTTCCTATCGCCCCAGGTGTGTATATTATAAGAGATAAGATTGATGACACAGTTCTATATGTTGGAAGAACTTTAAATTTACAAAGACGGATTTATACAAATCATTTACAAGGAAATTTAAGCACAGCACGTTTAAAGAAATATCTGATTGAAGATTCTTCTAGAAGTGAAGTAGTTGATTTAAACAGTGCTAAAGAATTTTTAAAAAATCAGTGTTACGTTCAATTTATTATTGTAGAAAATGATTATAAATTACGTGGTAAACTAGAATGTTTGTTTACATTTGCATTTGATACTTATTATGTAGAACCAGAGAGAGGAAAAAGAAACTAAGTATCCAAGACTAATCGGTGAATTACTAATCTAGAGTAGGTGTATAAATGAGTAACAAATTAATTAAAGGTAGTGACTTATTAAGATTTGTTGAGAGCGCATCAATTCATATAAATGAAATATCTGCAGCTACAGAAAAAAAGGAAAAAGGACAATACTTTACATCAAGTTCAATTGCTGAATTTATGGCGGAGAGAGTTAATATAAAAAAAGACACTATTAAGATCCTCGACCCAGGTAGTGGGACAGGAATACTGACTGCTGCATTTGTTGCAAGAATTATTAAAGAAGGAAGAAAAAATATTCATTTAGAAATAGATTTATATGAAAACGATGAGAAAGTGCTTCCTTTTTTATATGACACGATGGAACTATGTAAAAATTTGATGGAGAAACAGGGTAATAAACTAAATTATAAGATACATGAAGAAGATTTTATATTAGTCCATAGTCATCTGTTTGAATCCTCTCTTTTTGATGAAGAAAAACGTAATAAAAAATATGACTTAGTAATTAGTAACCCCCCTTATTACAAATTAAATAAAAGTCATATATATTCACAAATACTACAGGAATATGTACACGGACAACCAAATATTTACTTTATGTTTATGGCCATTGCTGAAAAATTATTAGTTGATGAAGGACAATTGGTTTTTATTACTCCTAGAAGTTATTGTTCTGGTGCATATTTTGAAAGATTTAGGGATCTTTTTTTTAAGAGTATTGATCCAGATCATTTCCACTTATTTGAATCAAGAAAAGGAAATTTTAAGAGTGAAAATGTTTTACAAGAGACTATTATATTAAGTGGATTCAAAAGAAAATATAAGCTTCCACATATTAATATTAGTTCATCTTTAAGCCTAAATATTCAAGAGAGCTATAGTGAAGAAACATTTAATAAATCGCTCATTATAGATTCCACAGATCAAATTAATTTAATTAGATTACCTATAAATAAAGAACAGTCCAAAGTACTAGAAATGTTTGATAATTGGAGTAATAACTTAACATTAATGCATATGAATATTTCCACTGGCCCTGTAGTAGCTTTTAGACATAAAGAATATATTAAAGATTATGATGAAAAGGATTCCTATCCATTATTATATATGAAAAATTTAAAACAACTGGAGGTAACATTCCCTTTAGAACAAAACAATCAGGGAATTATTTTTGAAGCTATTGAAAAAAAACTTGTTGTTCCGGCCAATAATTATGTACTACTTAAACGTTTTACCTCAAAAGAACAGAAAAAGAGGGTTGATTGCGGTACATATTTAACAAAAAAATATCCGTTTCAAATGTTAGGTTTGGAAAATCATTTGAATTATATTTATAAAATTGACGAGAGTCTATGTGAAGAAGAAGCGTTAGGAATAACTGCATTCTTAAATTCAGATTTGGTCGATCAATATTTTAGGATCGTTAACGGAAACACACAAGTAAATGCTTCAGACATTAGGCCTTTACCTTTTCCTGAATATGAATTTATTGTAAAATTAGGAAGGGATATTCTTGAAGAAAGAATCAGTTATTCAGATGTAGATACAATATTAGAAGAAGAATTTATAAATCAAAAAGAAAAGAATCTAGAATGCCTTGTGGAGTTGGGAGAAATGAATAAAGAAGAACAAGCAAAAGATATCTTACTGCAGTTAGGATTACCTAAAAAACAACAGAATAAGCGTTCAGGTCTAAGTTTATTAGCTTTATTAGACATTAAAGAAGATGATGAGTGGAGCAATGCTCAAAAAAGATTACTTCGTATTGTAGATATAATGGATTTTATGGCTAAGAACTATAATCAAGTCTATGCTCCTAATAGTAGAGAAACAATAAGAAGACAAACAGTTCATCAGTTTGAACAAGCAAATTTAATTGAGAGAAATCCAGATGACCCTTCTAGACCTACTAATAGTGGAAACACAGTTTATGCTGTAACTGACGAATTTTTATCTGTAGTTAGGACCTATGGGATAAATCAATGGCTAGAGAAAGTTACAGAATTTAAACAACAATTTTCAACATTATCTCAAAAGTATGAACAAAAAAGAAACAAAACTCGTATTCCAGTAAAAATTAATGAAGAAGAGTCTTTAAGCTTATCTGCTGGAGAACATAATATTTTACAAAAACAAATCGTAGAAGACTTTGGTGCTATTTTTGCGCCAGGTTCAAAGCTTTTATATTTAGGTGATACTGAAAATAAATACTTGTATATTAAGGCAGAGGAACTAGAGGCACTAAATGTTCCGCCTTTTAGTCATGATAAATTACCAGATGTGGTTCTCTATGACAAAGAAAAAAATTGGTTATTTTTAATTGAGGCGGTTACTTCACATGGTCCCGTTTCACCTAAACGTTTATACGAATTAGAAAAGGTATTAGAGAATTGTTCAGCGGGGCGTATATATGTGACGGCATTTCCAGACATGTCAGTTTTTAAAAAATATGCAGATGATATTGCTTGGGATACGGAAGTATGGTTTGCAAATGCGCCAGAACATATGATGCATTTAAATGGAGATCGTTTCTTAGGACCAAGATAAATATTATTTTACCCAAGATGTTTTGAGGATATAAAAATTTCATCAAGATGTCTTGGGTTTTAAATTATATAAAATACGAATTGTATTATTTGGAGAGTGTACAAAATGAAGTTAAAGTCATTACACCTAAAAGGATTTAAAAAGTTTTTATTACCAACAAAATTTAATTTTGAGGAAGCTCTAAATGTGAACACTATTAGTGGAAAAAATGGATCTGGAAAATCCACTATAGCTGATGCACTAGTATTAGTTCAACAAACTTTTTTTTACAATCAACTAGAGAAGACTTTTAAAGATAATCCTTTTACTATCAGAGCTAGAGAAAGTCTAACTGACAAATTGTTTGATTGCATAAGCGCTAAAGATAAATCATTAGAAATACGTGTGGAGTTTGTAGATGATTCTAATAATGATATTGTTATTGAGTTAGTAGCAATATCAGTTGGGGTGATCTTCAAACATGATTTGATAGTTAAAAAAGGACAAGAGATAATAGATGAATATTGGGATATTATGAATCCAGAGAATGTAATTGTATACATAGAATCCAGCAAATTTTATGATGAAACAAATACACCATTCTCAGAGCTAAGTATTAAAACACACTTTGAACTGCCAATCTCTCGAGAGGCGTGGATAACATTAAATATGGTATTTTTCCCAAGGGAAACATTTAATTTACTATACAAAAATTTATTGATTGACTGGGCTTATGAGCGTTTGATACCAACAAAAGGTAAAATTAACTTATACTATAAATTAGGCGAAGCATTTTTTAATTACTTTTTCCCAAATATTTCTTTCAATAACTTTTCTGCTAACAATTATAGAGCGAATGAAGTTGTAAATCTTGTGAAAAATATGGAACCAAAATCTAAATCTTATGATATGAGACATTTAAGCTCAGGTGAAAAAACTATATTTTATCTATTTTTATACATAAATCTGGTGAAAAAAATAAGTATTATAATTATAGATGAGCCTGAGAATCATTTACATGAAGATTTAATTATAAAACTCAGTATTTTGTTAGATTCATTAAGTAGTGAGAAAAGCTCATTATTAGATGTTTTAAGTGAAATCGATACGGGTGATAGTCTGAAAGAAAAAGTTAAACAAGTATATGGAACATCAAAAATCAAAAAAATTTCTCAAACATTTTTGATTACTCATTCTAAAGCGTTAATATATTCTAATTTTAATACAGGTAGTAATTATATAATCGATGATCAGTTAAGTTTATTAGATTATCAAACTTGCGAGAAACAACTACGTGAGATAGGAATAAGTACAATTAATACAAACGTTTTATTTGTTGAAGGTAAGACAGAAGTTGAAATCTTTGATTCTATTTTAAAAGGATATAATGTCAAAGTAGAAAAGATAGAAAATTGCAATAAACTAATAGAAATTTATAAGGGGATTAAGGAAGTAAAGAGATTTTTAAGAGGATGTAACTTTGTTTTTATGCTGGATAGGGATGTAATAAATGATGAACGGGTAAGGACTATAATTAATTCTAATCAAAACGATTTTATTTTACTGGATCGTCATGAAATAGAGAATTACCTTCTAGATACACGCATATGGAAAAAAACTGTGGATCAGTTTCCAAAGGATGACGATCAAGAAGAGATTACAGAAGTACATATCGAAGGAATCTTTAAAGACAATGCAAAACATTCTTTTAATCAAGTTCAAAAATTGTATTTAGCCGAAAAAATTAGGGAAGAATTAAATCGTTGGGAACAAGTTGTTAATCATAGAAATATAGAAGTCGATCAAGATAACTATAAAAAATACATTGATGAGTTATTTTCTGATTCTAACATGAATGAATTGAAAGAAAAACTTTATGGTAAATTTTCAAATTGCACAGATAAATATAGTGTAGAAAAATGGAATGAAGAATATCTATATCTATGTCCTGGAAAACAAGTATTAAATATTTCCGCTAAAGCTATAGGTGAAAAGCTTGGTATTAGAGGTGAGAAATTTATTAAAGAATTAAAAAAGCAATCTATACTTACAGCTAACGCCCCATTATATAATTTATTGCAGCAAATTAAGAAAGGACTTAATTTATCATAATAAGCAATTTACTATCTGTAATTTAATTTTCCCAAAAAATATTTACATTCTAATTTGTAAACATTGTTCTCTTGGAGTAATGAAGGATCGGCGTCGCAGTCGTTAAACCAGTACTCTATGGCTTCATTAGAGTATTCTAATAATTTTTTAAGTCGCTGAATTTCATTTCCTGAAAGTGTAATATTCTCTTTTTTCATAGGACTTAGCTCCTTCGATATTTATATAGGATCTATAAGTATTCTATGAATTAGTGCCTTGTTTTATACGTATGATATACTTCTCTGATTCATAGCATGTTTGACCAAACCAGTATAATTTTTCATTCCCTATCCTTTTTCGTTTTATAAAAGCATTAGGAATGGATAGTTTAGATTGTTTTTGCAAAAAAATTCTAGAATGGCTAGAAAAGAAATCCCTTGAATAAGGATTTCTTTTCTATTTTCTCCACACATGCATGCACCAGTTTGATATTAGATGAGGAAAGCTCATCATTAAAATTAAACTGGTTCAAGTCAAAGAAAGGCACCTTTGGGTGTCTTTTCTTTATGAATATCACAAGTAATTTGTCGAACAATACTTAATTTACTGTTAAATTAATGTTTATTATAATAAATTCAAATCAACTATTTACTTATAAACATTGATTTAACAGTATTTATTAAGTAACTTTTTGGTTTTTACTAAGTACTTAACGGAGGGGATATCATGAACGTTTATTTAATGAAAACTTTTAGAGAATGGGCAGAACGTTTTATTAATAACGAGAAGCCATTTGTAGCATTAGATGAAAATGGAATTGACCTTGATTATGGAAAGTTAAGTGACACTAAAAAAACGCAATTATTTAAAACATTAGATGAACAAGCAGAGAAAAAACGTCGCTGGGGATTAATACGAACATTCTTTGATCGTTTTCACCATGATGTTGCATTAGGCGATATCATAGTTGTTGGAACTGGCCAAACAACTAAATTTAATGTTTATGCGATTGTCAGGATAACTAGCGATGCGTACTATATAGATTCCCCAGATAGTTGGGATTCCCGCCATCGTCGTGATGTAGAAATATTATGGAGTGGGGAACCATTTTCAGTAGAAGAATGGGGATGGGCACGAAGATTAGAAGTGTTAGACACTCCAGATCGTTTGAAAGAATTCATTGAGGTATATACAAAATTGAAATAGATATCACAGGGCACCTTAGGGTGTCTTTTTTTATGTTATATGTTGTTGCATCACTTTGAACAAAAAGACCTACCATAAAATGATGGTAGGCCTTTTTCTCGCTTTATAGTTAACAGTATGCTTTAAGTAAATACTCTAACGTTATTTCAATCCCAAAACTAGATAAAACATCTTTCCTTTGTAAATATAAATTTTCTATAATTTGTAACCTCTCACTCTTTATCGCATGATGAATTTTCCTGTGACAATTAGGACACAGCGAAACAATATTCCCCGGCACATCAAGGCTCCAGGGGAAATCAAATTGTAAACTCATTGGAATTAAGTGATGCGCTTCAACGAAGTTTTCCCCGGACACATCAGATATAAACGTTTTATGACTAGGATCAATTTCACATACATAATTAGCTTTCTTTAAGGCTTCTTTTGCAATAGCTGCATCCCGCTTCCATCTTTTACCCGCGCCTGCATTCTCTTGAGGTGGTATTGATCGTGGTGTTTGTGGGGTATTAGATGGTACTACCGATTGTATGTCTGATTGATACTGTGTATCTTCTATTTCATCTAGTGTTAGTAAAAAATCGATAAATTGATCCGTGCTCTTCTGACCCATTAGGAATTTTAATTTATTGTACACTCCTAATAATTTTATAAGATCTTCCCTAAGTTCTTCATCACTAGGTAGATCATCTGCGGAGTAATATTTACCGCATACATGTGCAGCTGAATAATTTTTTGCATTATCAGTTTTAGATTTTAAATCAATTTCTTCTAAAGGAAAATCTTCTACAGAATAATCAATTATACTCCGCAGTTTCTCTGCTACCTTTTTCATTTTATCCCTTGGCTTTTTACCTTTATATTTGTTTTGCAGATACGTTGTACCTTGGTTTAATGATAAGTAGACACCTTCCATGTCCTTTCTAAAAAGATAAACTATGTAAAATCCCTTTGTAGCAGTTTCAGTTAAACTACGGTCAAATATGCTTATCCATGGAGTCTCAGTCCAGTTACCTTGTCCTACAGAGGCTTGTACTTTATATCTTTCTATATCTTCCATAAGTACATCTTTGACAAGAATATCAGGTACTTCATTTAATATGTATTTTGCAAAATTATTTTCCGTTGGCTTAAAAGGAATTTTCGACTGTGTTTGATATTCAGTAAGTAATTTATTAAATGCCTCTCTCATAAATTCCCCTCCAAAATTACTAATCTAATATATTAAGTTATATTCTACCATTTATACCTCGAAAAAGTATAATAGACATAACGGATTACTAAGTTCAAAGGAGTGGGATTAATAGAGCATAACAAAGGAGGGGGTCAGCTCTCTTTTTTATTTCCATTCGACAAGATATGACAATATAAAGATAATATGTTTGTTACCATGAGGTGAGAAATCTTACATTTTGAAGGGGAGTTTAAAAGGGTGCAAACAATAACTACTGTATCGAATAAAGAAGAATTAGAGCTTGCAATAAAAAATAAGGTGTCTACTATACTCTGCACAGGAGATATTGCCGAAAAGGTAAACAGATCTTATAAGATGAAAACTGTATCAAAATTCACTTTACCTATATTAGCAGCGGCTATTGCAGGGATACCTTTTACTGTTGGAATGAGTACAACTGCCATTATACCAGTGGCAACTTTAAGCGGATTAGAAATAGCAGCTATTGCAGCAATCATTTATCTAGGCTTCACATTGGTGAAACAAATAATTAGTGAATACGATAAGGTTTCTTTTAAACGAAACCCCAAAACCGGAAAAATAGAAATTGTTATTGAGAGAAAATGGAGAAAAACAAAAGAGGCGTGATTATGCACACCTCTTTTGTTTTTTCACGTACCTTTTCTAGATTAGCGATATCAATATGTTCAAATTTAACAATTTTCTTGTAACGGAATCCTTATTAATAACAGATTATCTTCCTAGTCATTTTTAAGAGAAATAACTCTCAGCAAAGTTTTCCATATAAGACATATCATGTCCAAGATCCAATTCTATAATGTTATTAATTCCTATTACGGTTTTTAGTGTTGTTAGAACCTCTTCTTTAGTATTCGCCCCACTTATATAATCAGTATCACAGGTAATAGAGTTACTAATAATAAAATTGAAGAGACTTTCTTCATGTTTCTGCTGTTTAAGTAACAACTCATCCAGCATTTCTTGGCACTCTATTATTTTATCCTTATCTGTTAAGTCTTCTAATGCCTCTGAGCATTCCTTGATATAATAGCCATAATGTGCAAGTAAACTGTCTTTCTTCCACACAAAAAATTCTTCACATTTAGTCTTTATTGTAATATAGTCATAACCATCTTCTTCAAACTCTATTAACGTTTTTTCAATATGTTCTTCCGTAATTTCTATTTTATCCATTGAACTCCACCTCAACTATAATAATTTTTGGTTTTAACCTCTTCTTACTTTGTAAGTTAATGGTTCTAATTGAAGATTTTGCTCCAAGTCCCCATTAAGTTTATATACTCCCAGTGTTTCTGGATGCATCATAAGCAAATATCCTAAAAGGATAATAGATATCTCTCGCACTATCAAGTAAAATGGTGTTTTTTCTTCCCTTGTTATTTCTACTCCGATATACTTCACTTGCCCATTAAGATTATATGATCGTATATCATACCTGCACCATCGCCTTCCGTTCCCTAGAAGAGATTCTAATAGCCGTTCAACACTTTAATTCAAAAGAATAAAGCCAAACGCTACTTATTAGCGTCTGGCTTTAAAACTAGGAAGCCAAGGCATTTTTCACATGAGAAGCAAAATGGCAGTAAGGGCATTCCAAACCAGTACCAGACGGCGATGCTGGATGGATAAGATTGCTTACCCCACTCCCCCGACAGTTATGCCACCATTGTGATTCTAACCAGAAAGCTTCTTGTGCATTCTTGGTATAAGTAAAAATAAAATATTCATATTCATATAGATGATTGTGTGTAAGTAATCGGCTTCTTAGACAAGTATCCGATCTGCCAACATATCCATAATCAAAACCATTTTTATCATTACCAAGCACATATACACCTGGACAGTCTGCTTTAACAACCTTCCGAATGACTTGAGGGACAAACAATTGAGGCGTTGCTACCAGTTTCATAATTATTTCTCCAACTGATTGATGGCAGTAGCAAGTATTGTACCCCATTGGGACCTTAAGTTGGTAAAAAGCATATCCTCATCGTCGAACATAGACTCTGCTTTACCAAAACTTAAAAGAAGTAACATAAATGCATCACGGTTTCTTTGCTTATCAAGGCCTCGTTGCACAACTTCCTCATTTTCACCCACCTGAAGTTCACCACATAGTGGAACAAATACCTTTTCATAGAACGGATGATTCACGTTAAGCTTGACAATAACCTTGCCAAGAATGTGTTCCGTTTCAAAGAAGATATTCTGCGGATAACTTACTGGCTCAATTTTATAAGGCTTTTGTTTAATTGCCTCTTTCTTTTCTTCACGAGCTTTTTGGGTTTCTTCAGGAGTTTCCCTTGTTACCACAGTCTCTTGTACAATATTGTCAATTTTCTTTTCTGCTTCTTCCTCAGTCATATCAATATTTTTCTTACCCCTTGGAAGAGTATCCGCTGCTTTGGCCATTACGTCCTCTGCTTTGCCAAAATCACCTGTTTCCTTAGCTTTTTCAGCTTCTACACGCTTCCAGTTATTTGTAATTTCTTTTCGTAAACTTTCAATAACAGGAGCTATCACCTGTCTGATCTTGTCACGAAGAGAAGGAACTGGCTCAGCACCGCGTTTGATGTATCTCACATGAAAATACTCATCTAATTCCGCAGGGAATGAAATCTCGCATCCCCAAAAACGGTCTCTAAAATCATACGAAGCTTGCCCACGTACCCCCAAAATATAAGGAACCTTAGCATAAAGAACTTCACGATCAGCTCTAAGGATTGAAATACCTTCATTATCAGGAATCTTTCTCTTTTTAGCAAAATCAACACGGCCGTCACCTTGACTTTTCCGCCATTCTTTTGGGAGTAAGGACATTTTTATTTTAATTTCGGCAGTCTCTCCATTTTCCGAGTTAGGAATTGGTAGGATAATTGTATCTTCACCCTTCAATTCAGCTTTTAGGTCTACACCATCTTTTGTATCAAAGACGGTTGGCCCCATCATATATAACGGATCATGGAGATACACTTTAGAATCGTTAAGAAAGAACTCAACTCCACTGAAAATATACTTTCTAAAAGTTCTACCAATGAAGGTCGTTAATCCCGCGATGTGTTGGGAGGCTTCAATTCCTTGTTCTTTAATCATGTCATATTGTAATCGGTCGCAATCCTCTAAGATAACGATAGTACCAGAAGAATCTGATAGATGCTCTGCATATGTTGCAGGGGGCTCTTTTTCAATTGGATGAGGAATTTCCATCTGCTCCTCATCACGAATTTCATTTAGGTCAATATAGGTATATAAAAAAGGAGAATTTTTGCTGGTTCTCGTATAAACTTCAATTCTCCGAGCAACGGAAATCCCCCCAAGTGTTAACCCAACACCAAATTTTCCAATTCCTTTTTTTCCACCAGCCGGAACAGAGCGTTCAGTCCAACCTAAAACCAGACATTTAGCTAAGAGATCTTCTGTCATTCCTGTACCATCATCTGTGATTGCGACTTGCTTAATAACATCAATTGCTTTTTTCTTTGTAGCAAACTTTTTATTTTCAGTCTCGATATCAATCCAAATCTTGCTTGACTTTGCTTCCACACCATTGTCAATGATCTCACCAATTCCGCTATCGAAACTGTATTCTGCATAGCGTAGTGATTCAAATAAATTCGAGGCCTTAATCAATGGCTGCTCGACGTTCAAATTACCTTTTCCTACTGTTACTTTGTTTTTCATGGGATATTCCCTCCAATAATTTTTTCGAGTCTGTTTTCAATTACCAAAACAAAAAAGACCTGCTGTCAGCAGGTCTCATTAAAAGTCAAATTATGGTAACAGAAAATCAGAAATTCGTGCCAATATAATATAAGACAAAAAATCCCTAGTCTTATAGCATTTAAAACCATTATTGAAAGAAACATACTAATGGTATGTAAGCAACGATTACACTGAACATTCTGTTCCCACGGACTTTGCCATGAGACCCTTCAGACTCGCTAATTACATCTTAAGTGAAAGGCCCAAGATTTGTAAAGGAATATTTTTATATTTTTAGTAAATTTCGAATTAAAAAACCAATACTATTTTGTTTAAAACTCCCGCCTCCCTTTAAGTTCAGTCATTTTGTTCAACCTTAATTTTAAAGAAATATTTTTTCTACGCCCCTCTTTAATTCTCAAATTGGTAATGGTCTTTGTCTTTTTGTTGTGATTGATTGATGAGGCACTCCATAAAAACACTATCAGTTTTATTTACTTCCACTAATGCATCACCAAAGTTCCTTAAAGTGCTGTTTTTTTATTGTAATTCGACAAAATATGACAATATACAAATAATTTGTTTGCTACCATGAGATGAGAAATCTTACATTTTAGATACTAGGAGGATATATTTTGAAAAATAAACTATTAATCGCACTATCAAGCTGCGCTTTAATCATGGGATTAGCAGCTTGCTCATCTAACGAAACAACAAGTACTTCTAATAACTCTAAAGCTGAAGAGAAAGCACAAAAAGAAGTAGAAAAAGCTCAGAAGGCTGAAGAAAAAGAGAAAGCGAAAAAAGAAAAGGAAGAACAGAAGGAAGCTGAAAAGCAACAAGAAAAAGAAAAGAAAGAGCAAGAAAAAAAGGATAATGAAGAACAGAAGAAACAAGAAGAAAACTCCAAGCCAGCTGCAAATGCAGATAAAGTTACATATGAAAACGAAATTAAGCCTACTATTGATGAAATGATAAAGGAATATGATGAAATTTGGAATCAGGACTGGAGACCTATTTGGGGAGAAGCGAGTAAAGACCCAGAATCTCTAGACAAGAACGCTTTAAAAGAGAAAATGGAGTCAATTACAAATCGATATGATGCACTGTCAAATAAAAATACAGCATTTAAAAGTGGCTCAAAGCTAACTGATCCTGTGTTAAAAGAAAAGATCGAGAAATTTAGAGTGGAGTTTGGACTAGCAACTAACTATAGAAGTAATGCTGGAAGAGCTGTAACTCAAGGTATAAAAGGTTTAGCACCAATGAAAGACAGAATGAATGAAGCTCAAAAATCAGTTAAGCTTTCTGATCAGAAGTTACTTAATGCTGTAGCCAGCTTAACTGAGGTAGAATCAAAATTAGGTGTTAGTCGTAATTAGACACTCGAAAGAGTGCTCTTATTACTTGAAACATTAAATGAAAGGAACAAACTACGTGAATAAAAAAGCTGTATTTCTATTTTTAGGCGCTATTATTAGCATAGTTATTTATATTTTCTTTTATGATATTTTAGAATTTCTAAAAAAATCAGATCCAAAAACCATACCAATTATTAGTTTAATAGGCGGATTCACCGGGGCGTCTATTGGTCAAGTTGTCGGACATTATTTCACACAAAGTCGAGACACAATCAAAGATACAAAAGAAAAATATCAAAATCTTTACTCTCCAATTGCACACAAAATAATATATTACCTAGAGTGTGAACAGGATTATTTCAAAAAAATTCTGATGCCAAGCTATTTAGGAAGATCAACACATTCCACACCCGATCAAGCATTTAAGAATGTTCTAGATATAGTGAATAATAATATGAAATATGCTACACCTGAAATCATTGCAATGTCCGAAGAGCTAAACAGGTTATCCAATAGTAATTGGAACGAAAATCGAAGTAAAAGAATGCAATTATGCGAATCTCTTCTCACTAAATATTTATATCTAAGTAAAAATTTAAACTCCATATTACCAACTACAGAAAAATCAGTTACAGACGCTTTATTTATATGTAAGTTTGATATTTTGTGCAAATCTTGTTATTACTATAAATTACCCGGTCATTTCTTAAATCATGGTGATATAATTAGTTCCGTCAAAAACACAAATGAATTAAACAAACAAATCGATAAAGCAAAAAAACAAATCATTAAATTAAGAGAGAAAAATAAAAAGCATAATGATAAGATGGTAGCATCCTGCTTCGATCCAGGTATTACATGCTTAAAAAACATAATTGAAACTATCTCATCAAATATTGATATTAAGGTTAATTTAATGACAGTTGCTTACAATGACGAAAAAGAGATGAATGATTACATCAGTCAGATGGATGCGCATGGTGTTGTCGGATAAAAAAAGAGTTACGTTTCTCTTTTTCGAGTAAATATAGATTCGAACCGTATTTCTCAATGAACGATATAACTTAATATAGTAAAGTAATATTTGGATGGGAGTCCAATACATATTATTAAAATTAAAGTGGTTCAAGTCGGAAGACACCTTAGGGTGTCTTTTCTTTATGCTACCCTTTCAGAATATTACTTATCTTGAAATATAAGTTCATTATAGTTCCTTTATGTTAAAATTAGGTAAAATAATGCTGCAAAAGGAGCTACAAAATGAAATTCAAATTTATTGCAATAATATTTAGTGTTTTGTTATTAAATGCTTGTTCATCCACTAATAGTAATTCAAATGTTGTTGATGATCATTCACCTACAGAAACAGTAAAAAAATATCATGAAGCTATAATAAAAAAAGATATAAGTACAGCTAAAAAAATTGGTATACATCAAGGGAGTGAATCTAGTAAAACACCTTCTGATGAAGAAGTAAAAAAATATATGGATGATTTTTCAAATGAAATTGATAAATTGGGCGGTTTAGAGAAAATTAAGTTTAAAGAAATAGAGAAAAAAGATATTAAAGAAGAAAACATCAAAAGTTTTGATGAAAAATATGATAAAAATTGGTCAATGGTAATGGTGAACTATAGGGAATTCATTGACAAACTTAAACCAAATGAAGCAAAAACAGGATCTGGATTAGTATATTATTTTCTAAGTAAGGTAGATGGCGAATATTATATCGTTAATAATACAGGTGGAAATATATCCGCTGTGGTTAAAGAGGGACGAGAAAGTAAATATGTTAAAAACAAAAAAGACTAGAATTTACTAGTCTTTTTTGTTTATTCATTTAAAATCCCTCTAATATATCGCGGATATTATTAAATTTATTGGTACTTTAATGGATCTTTCTTATCATATGTACCATTTTCCTTATCTTCTTTTATTTTTTCTTCTCTTTCTTTCTGATGTTCTTCATAAGTTTGACCTTCATTTTCTATTGTAGAATCATCTTTATTATCTGGTAAAACACCTTCAATGTATATATTAGTTAAAGGTGTTTCTTCAGCCTTTTCTTCCATAAAATTATATTTATAAACATAACCATTTTCATCTAAGGCATAGTATCCAGTAGTAACCATTCTTCCTTTATTGTTATCTTTCTTGAACGCATAAACTAGTTTGTTATCAGGCGTTGTGCTTTCAGATTTCTCTAATTCATATTCCTCATGTTTTGCGTTTTTAGGCATGAGATACTCTTTTAATGACATTTCTAATTCTGCAACACTTAAACGTCCTTCTGCATTTGATTTAGGAGCTATAAAGGTTTTATCTGTTAATTGTTTTTTCAGCTTTTCTTTATCAGTATTTGGTGACGTTTTTTGTTCAGTTTCCTTATTAATCTCTGTACTATCGGTATTATTTTGTTTTTCATCTGTTTTAGATTCTAAATCTGCATTTTTTTGTTTTAAATCTTCATTTTCTTTTTTTAATGATTCTAGTTCTTCTTTCGTATTTTGTGATTCATTATTCGATTTAGTACTAGTATTTTGTTGTTCGCTAGCTTTACTTGAAGAATTATCACAAGCTTGTAACAGTAGTATTGACGCCGTAATCATTGATATAACTATACCTTTTTTCATAAAATCCCCTCTTCTTCTATTCATTTCCACTATATACCTTATAATGTATAACTGTCTTCGTCAAACTATCTTAATATAATCTCTAACATCTATTACTAAAATTACGGTAGTTCAAGTCGGAGGAAGGCACCTTAGGGGGTCTTTTCTTTATGCATAAAAAAGCCTTATCTCCCTATAAAAAGATAAGACCTTTATATACTACCTATTATCCGATCCATCAGTTTCATAACACATTTAGCTTCTCCAAAAAGACCACCAGTGTCCTATTCTCCACCATAATACGCATACTTCCCAGGTAAACCATTATCTCGTATACTTGGATATGATTTTAGTTTATATTCATAAACCTAAACCATAACAATATAACCAGATTACCATGATTAGAATTCCCATAACAGTAACTAATAGGAGTTTACCATCCGGACCTGTAATAACTTCTTTTAGATTTTCTTTTGCTTGTTGTTTCTTTTCTCCACTTGAAAAGAGATAAATAATGAAATAAGTAACCACTAAGAAGAATGAGAATATTATATCTATCATTACTTATGTACCTCCTAATATATATGTACCTTTAATTATCCAGTAATTTTCTTGCACCTTGTATCAGCCTGAGTAACTGGAATGCTTAGTTCAATAAAAACCAAATGATAAAAATTACTCCTATAACTGCTAAAGTTCCAAAAAAACCTACCAACATTTTTCCCTCAGGACCATTAATAAGCTCTTTTAAAACTTCTTTTGCTATTCGCTGACCTTTACCACTTAAAGTTATTGAAAGAATAAAGAATATTACCACTAATACAAATGAAAAAATTATTAGTTCCATGACTTGTATACCTCCCTAATATATGTTCGTTATTAATTAACCAATAATTTCCTTATACATTATACCAACTAGGGTACATGGAAGTATAACAAATTATTTTTATAATTTAATTTATTAATAGGGATGGCATTTATACAGGATAGCTCAAGTTGGAGGAAGGCACCTTTGGGTGTCTTTTCTTTATGCATAAAAAAGCCTTATCTTCCTATAAAAAGATAAGGCCTTTATATACTACCTATTATCCGATTCATCGGTTTTATTATAAACACATTTAGCTTCTCCAAAAAGACCGCCGGTGTCCCATTCGCCACCATAATGAGCACACTTCAAAGGGGTACGATCGTTTCTCATACTTGGATTTGAAGGTGGTTCATTGCCATTATTTACAATACTACCAACAATAAATATCCCTCCGATTACAAATACCACAGCAACGATTAAGAGTGTTTTCCCATTAGGACCGGTAACAATGTCATTTACAACTTCTTTTACTTCTTGCTGAGTTTCACCTTTTGAAAATAATGAAAGAATAATAGAGATTATAAATATGAAAAATAACCCTATTATAAATACCATGAATTATGTACCTCCCTAATATATGTTAGCTATTAATTAACCAATAATTTCCTTATACATTATATCAGCTAGGGTAAACAGAAGTATAACAAATTATTTTTATAGTTTAATGTATTAATCGGGGCGGCATTTATACAGGATAGTTTAAGTCGGAGGGAGGCGCCTTAGGGTGTCTTTTTTATTTTTTTCGACAAAATATGACAATTAGTAAATGATTCATTTGCTAATATAAGATGAGAAATCTTACATTTTGCAAATTGCATTCCAGAAAAACAACAAGAATTGAGGAAAACTATGAAAAGAATCATTTTGACTATTATCACTGCAATGTTTATTTTATCCGGTTGTGGTGGACCAGAACATACTACTGAGAATTTGAATAGTATTGTCTCCGAAATATCAAAGGATAAAGAAATTAAGAATTATCTAAAGTCCGTAATATATAAAGAACTAGAAAATACAGATCCAAATGCTGAAAATCCATATTATTCTTATGACATCGTGGCTTCCCTTAACGATTCATTTGATAAATTACAACCTAAAGAACAATATGAATACTTAGTATCCATAGGTAAACTCATTGAAAAACAAGGTGGAAAACCACAAGGTAAAGATGGTGCGGGAGATCTGTACTGTGGACAAGGCATTTCATGCGAAGTGTTTAGTATTGTATTGAAAACAGAGCAACACGAATATTACGCATCTTATAGCTACCTTCATTCAGTTGGAGATGAGCTGCACTTAGATGATAAAGATAAAAGTTATATTGAAAGTAATATTATTTACGATGCAAGTGCTAAAGATGGAATACCTGTTAAACCCGTCAAAACTGAAACCAGTACTACACCACCTTCAACTGACACTTCCTCTTCAGCTAATGAAGAAGTAGAAAAGATTAAGAATGCTACTGGTAGGGATTGGGTTGATTTATCATTTGATGATAAATTTATATATGTTCAAACAGTTATTGAATCGATGAAGTCTGCAGGTAGATCAGTAACGGCCGACGCATATTGGTTTATTGATGCATTAAACGCCTACTATGGAGGCGGAAAAGACGCTAGTGCATCAGATAAAATAATTGATATTATGGCAATGTCCGGAGTTTCTGGTGGCGTAATCAAGTAAATTAAAGTGGTTCAAATCGGAAGGCACCTTTAGGTGTCTTTTCTTTTGTACATTATATCTATTACATGCTCATTGATTTTTTATGTACGTTTGATATAATTATTGTAATAGTATTACAGTAATACCTTGTGTATATAATAAAAAGAAGAGATGCGCTAACATCTCTTCAAGTAACTGCTACCGCAAGGTGGTCGGTTGCTTAAACTTATTTTTTGCGTTTAGAACCGCCCTTTCGCTTGCCGGCATTTGGGGCGGTTCTTTTATTTCGTTTACTGCTAATCTTCTTCGCCAGCTCATTCGCATAAGCTGTTGCAAATACTGTAAGGAATACCTTAGCAGCGTCATACAATAAATTAAATAAAGAATCCATTCGGTCACCTCCTTTCTCTCTAGAATCAGAGAAAGGATAGCAACCTCCCGCCCTCACAATATACAGTTACATACAGTCTATCACACAATTTTATTAGAGGAAATATCATTGGAATAATCTCAAATTACATCGAGCTAAAAATAGAATATAGATTTTTTCACTTTTACGATACATTTATGAAACATTCACATGTTACGTTATATAAGTCCTTTTTGGATCATATTCATTCTGTCAAAAGGCCCTAGTCCCCTCTAGGGTTTTTTACGTTTAAATAAAGAAGTGTACTGTATTTCTCAATGCACAACATTACTTAACATGATAAAATAATATTTGGATTGGCGTCCAATACATATTGTTAAAATTAAAGTGGTTCAAGTCGGAGGAAGGCACCTTAGGGTGTCTTTTTTTATGATTTTACACAGATAAAAAGCCCCTTTAGGGGTAGTACTAACAAAACGCGAATTCTGTACGTTAAGGTTAAATCCCTTGATATAACAATGTTTTCGTTATAAGTATCAAAAACGAACGTTTATGGGATTATGTTTCCTCAACTAACGTATGCAGCTTAGTTACGAAATAATATAGTATAATCTGGTAATATGTAATTATAAAATTAAAATCCTGTTATAAGAAAAATAAGAGTATTAATAAATTAAAGATGTAATGGGGGGAACAATATGAGCCGAAAATCAGAACCTACAAAATTAGATATATTTAAAGTCGATACTCATGAGGGTGAGATAGTTGAACGTAATAGTTCAACTATTAGTCCTACTGCCAGTAATAGGTCAATCGGAAAAGAAGTTGCAGCTACAGTAGTAATAGAAATTATTAAAGAAGCAGCACCAGTTGTCATAGAAAAGATAAAAGGAAGAATCGATGATGATCGAGATGAAATAAAGAAAATTAGAGAGGATAGAAGGGCAATTCTGCAAAGGGACTTCAATAACTTAATAAAAAATATTGAAAAAGAAGAAGCTAAGGAAGATTACAATCAAGAAAGAATTGATAAATGGTATGAACGGATAGATAAGATAAAACAAGAGCTTAATGATATGGAAGAAAAGGCAGATGGTTTTGCAAAAGGATTGTTAAAATCATTCAAAGGATTTGTATCATCGAGATTAGGAAGCAAATAAACAGTATAAATAAAAAGGACAGTATATTACTCGTGACAGAGTATTTATACTGTCTTTTTTATTAGAAGTAGATTCTTTAACGTACAGGAAATCGACTTTTTAGGTTGAATCTAGCTTAGGGTTAGGGTACAAAATTTCCGAAATGTTGGTTGTACCCCCTTTATAAAGAGGCTTTTTATTATAAATAGATTTTATTAATTAATACCATCCTTCAAAATAACCTGTCCATGTGCCATCCGATTCTTGCCATGCGTCTTTCAAGTACCACGTGATACCATATAGTACAGTTTTGCTCGGTATAGAATTTCTTGAAAAATAACCTGTTAAAGTTATACTTTTCTTATCCGCTGCCATAGTAACCTTTTCCGTCTTTGCGCTGTCAGTATTAGGTGTTGCAGCCATCGCTCCACCTGCACCAGATAACATGATTCCAGTTGCTAATGCTCCAACTACTAATTTCTTGAACATAATAAATCCCCCTTAAATATTTTTTATAACTTGCATCTTAAATGTATCACTTTTGTGATTTCTGTAAATATTTTGAATTTGTAGAAATATTTATTTAAATTTTATCAATATTTGTAATGCATTTTATCAAATGGAAAATAGAGGGATTTATTGTGGTATGTAATAATGCATGTTCATTTAGAAAAAAATCGTGATAAAATCTAAGCACCTGTTCTATTTTTTCAGTTAAAATGGAAACCTTACTTCTTATTTACCACAACAAGAGAAGACACCTTAGGGTGTCTTTTTTTGTACATAAAAAAACTCACCATCCTACACAAATGGCGAGATCCTTATATATTATTTAATATCTTGTTTTCTCTAATGCTTTTCTTCTTAGTTAAAAATTTATTTGCATCATAAACCAATAACCAAAAATTATTACAGCCAGTCCCATAGCAGCACCTAATAGTATTTGTCCATCAGTATCAGTCCAAAATTCTTTTAAATCTGCTTTTGCCTTTTTCCTATTTTCGCCTGTTGAAAATAGATAACGAATAGAATATATAACTAGTAAAAAGAATGACGTGATTATATCTATCATTACTTATGTACCTCCCTAATGCGTGCTATTAATTTCCTTATACGTTTTAAACTAAGATATCTGAAATCATAATGTTAATAAATATATCCCCCCGATTAAAAGTGCCGCAGCAAAGACTAATATTATTATTCCATCAGGACTATTAAGAATTTCTTTTATATGTTTTTTGCTATTTGCTTAGTTTCTCCACTTGAAAAGAGATAAACAATGGAATGGAGAATTAGTAAGAAAAACGCCGTAACTACCTCTATCATGGTTTATGTACCTCCTAATATATATGTACCTTTAATTAACCAATAATTTCCTTATAGGCCCAATACCAGCGTAGCTAAGTTTAGGGGCAAAGTAGCTTATTTTGTAACAAAAATGAAGGATTAATCTTACAAAATTGATTAGTAAGATTAATCCTTCATTTGGACTAAGAAAACTCGTTGTTATCATGCATATAGTTGTTTTACCAGAGTAACATGGTCCAGGTAATCTAAAACGTTAACCACTACTATTTTGGAGTATTTTGTATTAATATCACTTTTCGGGGGATGGGCAAATATTCTTCTTAATAATTTGAGTCATCATTTATCCAACAAACCAATATAAGCGATCTATATAATAAAATTATTATTTATTAAAAAACATTTGCTATAACAACAATAGAGTTATGTAATGAGTGAATCAAAAAAACAATCCAAAAAGCAGATATAGTAACTTCAACTTTTTCATTCTTTTTTTGATATAACCAATAAGCGTAGTTATATAATACTCCAATTATTGCTGTAGCGACTATATAAGTAATACCCTCTGAATGACTTAATCCGAATATAATTGATGCTATTAAAATGATAAGATAATCACGATCTTTAATAAGAGGAATACAACTTAATACCCAAAATAAAAATACCTGAAAAATTACTGTTTCATATACAGGTGCCGCAAATACTCCTACTAAAATCTGTATAATAGCGGGGTCTTCCTTTATCGGATGTTGTTTTATCGCTGGTAAAAATAAATCTAATGGTATCACAAGTAAAAATGATCCCAATACTATAAGTAATACAAACCAAATTATAGGTAAATCAAGCATAAATCTATTCAATTTCGCTAACATATAAGTATTCACTCTCGCTTTTATCAAATTCTACTAATTGGAAGTCAAATCTAATCTTCTCAATATAAATTTCCATATAGGTTCTTCTCCTATCACGACAGAAGCTCTACCTATCATCCCTGTATGCAATTCATATAATTCTTTAGTATCAATTGTCCCCTCTAATTCATATACATAAGTTTTTGAATCTTTATCAAAAATTGGATGTGCTGATAAATATATTACTTTTCCTATTTGCTTATCCGTCTTTTTCAACTTAAATGAATACTGGATTCTATCTCCCTTTTTTATCCCTTTTATATCTTGAGCTGACAACAAAATTCTCACCTTTTTTTCATCTTCTTTTGGAATAATTGATACTACCTCTCGACCCGATTCAATCAAATCACCTTGCTGTATAATAGAAGGGAATTGTACAATACCATCCCTTTTCGCTTTTATAGTTGTCGTTTCATTTTGGTTGTGTAATCCATCTAAATCTTGTTTTTTTACAAATATTTCTTGTTCTAAAGATTGAATTCGTTGATTAACTGAGATAATAGCATTCTCTTTATATTGATTTAAATTATCTTTCTTTTGTTCTTGTTTACCTTTCCTAACAATATCAACCTTTTTTCTTTCATTCTCTAAATTTCCCTTTCTCTGTTCAATTCGCTTTTCAATACTACTTTGTTGAAATTTTAGAGAATCTTCTTTATCATCTAATGATTGTTTTTGTTCTTCTAATAAATTCTCTCTCTTTCTTTGTTTACCAATAGATTCTATTTCTCTTTGAATATTTTCTTTTTCTGCATTTAATTCTTGTAGAATTTCATCTTGTTCATTTGATAATTTACTATTCTCTATTACCTCTATTTCATTTTCTTTTTCATTTTGCAAAGATTGATATCCCTGTTCATAGGTTTTATATTCTTCCCTAATTTTTATATCTACCTCATTAGAAAAGGAAAATTGATGAGATTGAATACTCTTCTTTAATTGTTCCAACATCCTCTTTTTTTCTTCCAAATATTGTACGGCTTGACCCGTTTGATTTTGTCTATTAGTTAACTCTTGATTCTTTAATTGAATCAAAGTATCTCCCTTTTTTACCTCATCTCCAGATTTAACCACAACATTATCTACAATACCTGCAATTTCAGTTCTAGATACACTTATATCTGTTTTACCCTGTATTATTGCAGTTCCTTTACTAACAACATCAAATTTCCCAATATATGCCCAAATCATAAAACCTATTAAACTTAAAAAAAGCAAAGATAATAATAAAGCAATAAACCGAGGTGGTTTTTTTTCTAATAGCTCCACACTATCTGTTAATTGATCAAAAGAATAGATTTTACTCATATTGATCACCCCTCATTGCATAAAATTGTTGTTCTATATGCTCTACATGAACTGTTTGATTCTTCCAAAGACGATAATATTCACCTTTTTTAAATAATAATTCTACATGTGAACCCTCTTCTATAATATTACCCTTTTCCATTACAAAAATTTGATTTGCATGTTCAATTGTACTTAAACGATGAGCAATCATAATTACTGTTATTCCTTGTAAACCTAATTCTTTTAACATATCTGTAATATGTTTTTCAGTTGTAGAATCTAAATTACTTGTTGCTTCATCTAAAATCAATATATCTGGTTTTTTCAATAAGGCTCTCGCAATTGCTAAACGTTGTCTTTGTCCACCTGATAAATTCGAAGCATTTTCCTCCAGAGGGGTTTCATAACGCAAAGGTAAATCACTAATAAAATCATGAACACAAGCCTGTTTACATACTTGAATAATTTCTTCTAATGAAACAGAGTTGTTAAGTCCAAATCTTAAATTATCATAAATAGATCCACTAAAGAAAAAAGATTCTTGTGATACATACGCAATTCGTTCTCTCAATGCTGTTCGATTTATCTCTTTAATATGATAATCATCATAATATATTTCACCTTGTTGCGGTTCATAGTAGGACATTAATAATTTTGAAATTGTTGTTTTACCTGAACCACTTTCCCCTACAAAAGCTACTTGACTACCTGGTTCAATAGAAAAACTTATATTATTTAAAACATTCTTACGTGTTCCATAGCGAAATGTAATATTCGAACACTTAATTTTCCCAGATAAATACTTTGGAAAAACTTTATTATGTTCTTTTTCATCTTTTTCTATATCCAAATCAAATATTTCATTTAATCTTTCCCCTGCAACCAATGCAGATTGCATAGTAGGTTGAATTCCTATTAAATTTTCAATAGGGTTTAGAAAATATGCCAAAAGTGCATTATATGTAATCAATTCACCTATTGTCATATTACCCTTTAATACTTGCATAGCACCCACCCAAAGAATAATTGTACCACCAATCAATTCAATTCCTGTCTTAATAGAACCCTGTAAATTCAATAACATTCCTTTTTTAAATATATATCTAAGTAAATTAATAAATCGACTTTCTGTTTGATAAAACACTTCTTTTTCAGCGTTATAAGATTTTACAGTTGCAATCCCATTTAAAGACTCTATTAAATACGATGTTAACTTTGCATTACTTTCCATTTCCTTACGATTAATACGTTGATATGGTCTATGAAATACAAATATAATTCCTATATAAAATGGAATTAATAATAATGTAATTCCAAATAACATTGGACTATGTGCATATAATAAAATTGCACCTAATAAAACCATTACAGTATCAATCATTAATGTAATAGTTACATTTGATAAAGCATCACGTATTTTACCAGCATCCATAAATCTTGAAATAATTTCACCTACTTTTCTGGTCTCAAAAAAATTCATAGGTAAATTAATTACATGACGATAATATTCAAGTACTAATTGAACATCAATCCTTCGACTCAAATATAAAATTAAATGTGTTCTAAAATAAGAAAGTAAAACTTTAAAAATATACAAAACAATAACTCCAACAGAAATAATATGAAGTGACTGTATTAACTGATTAACTACAATATCATCTATTAAAAATTTAAAATAAAACGCTCCCAATAATCCAAATAAATTTAAGAAAATGGATGCTAAAAATATAGGAAAAAGCAAAGACTTTTGTGTTTTTAGTAATACTAAAAAACGTGATAATGTTCCTACATCCTTATTTCCCCTTTGAAAATTTTGACTAGGAACTAATAATACTAATATTCCAGTCCAAATTTTGCAAAAATCATCTTTCGAATATACCACTAACCCTTCAGCCGGATCAGCTACATATATTTTTTGCTTTTTTATTTTATAAACCACTACATAATGAAGTAATCCTCCTGGCATAACAACATGTGCAATTGCTGGTAAAGGAATTTCATTTAATGCCTCTGAATCAGTTGCTTTAACACCTTTTACCTCAAAACCTAATTTTTCACCAGATTCAATTAATCCTTGTACATTTGTCCCTTCTAAATCTGTTCCAGCAATTTCTCTAATTTTTGATATAGCTACAGAAAGACCATAATAACGGGAAACCATTGAAAGACAAGCTGGCCCACAATCTTTTAAATCCTGTTGTTTGACACAAATAAATTTTCTTTTCAAGTTATATCCTACTCTCTTATTCCTATATAAAATTTAATAAATAAATTATATAATTATAAAATTTCCAATTTGAAAAATATGCAAAATTGCATATCAAATTCAATATATTAGGATATATAATTATTATTGTTATTAATTTCAAAAAATTGATGCATTTTTCTACACATTACAATTAGGAGGAAATATCATGAAACTAAACACAGCAAAATTACAAGAAATGAACAAAGAGGAAATTGAAAAAGTAAATGGTGGAGTAAGTCCTTTTGATATGTATACAATTGGATCAGAACTTTGGAAACTTGCTAAGGACTATGGAAAAGGACCAGGTCCATCAATGGAAATGCAATACAAACATGGCATGCCAGGCGGTAAATGGTAATAATAATTAAAAATATCCCTATCAATTTATATAATTGATAGGGGTATTTTATAAATTAGAACATATAAAAAATCTATATAATAAGGGGAATTTTAATCATGGAACTAAAAAAAACAAAATTAAAAAATCTTAATAAAAAAGAAATAGAAAAAACTAATGGCGGAGCTATAAATGTTAACAAATGGATACGTGAACAATTCGAATCATACACAAAAGGACCAGGTCCATCAATGGAAATGCAATATAAACATGGTATGCCAGGCGGTAAATGGTAATAATCCCTCCATCAATCATATAACTTTAAGAAAAAATACTAATATATGGCCTTTGTGTAGCAATGGAACAGGATAACGCAACAAGCATTAGCGGACATCAGAAATGATAAAAATGCACTTTTTATATGAAAATCGTTTAGATTTAGATACATTTTCATTCTTATGAAACAGAAAAGTTCAGTTTTGTAAAAAGATCAAAAGCATATTTTACTGGTAATGTCCTATAAGTATCATTAGCGGACATCAAGTTAATAAAAGTAGCTATTTTATGTCCACTAATATACGAAATAACCCTTAAAATGAATGTCCGCTAATACTTATTGCGTGATTTGGTTCCGTTGCTACACATACCCCTATATTAAAAGGAGAAATAAAAATGAATAAAAACAAATATACTCTACTTTCAAAAAAAGAATTATTAAACACGAATGGTGGTAAAACAACATTTGTAACAACTTCAACTAATGCATCTTATTATCCTATAAAATGGGGTAAAGAACTTGGACAATGGATTGGATCAAAAATCAAATAATAAAAAGACAGCAATAAATCAGCTGTCTTTTCTTTCTTAGGTATCATCTATGTATTATAAAATATATAAAATGAAATAAGATACCGATAGTATCAAAATAAAAAACCTAAAATCGAAGTTCTTTTTCTCATTCTCCAAAGTAAACTTTTGAATATTAGTTTACTTTCATATCCTTTTAAACATTACTTTTCCACTGAATCCCTAATATCCCCAACTTATACAACAAAAATATACATTCAAATTACAATAAATAAAGAAGATTTTCTGGACAAATGTCTCTTAACGTACAGGAAACACTTGAAATGTGTCCAAATTGTGTTTAAACGTACAATTTTCCCGAAATGATATGGTAACCCCTATTAAGTTTCGACACCAGAATCACAATATTTATACGTCATTCGATTTGATTTAGGAGAAATATTCTCAAACCCTAATTTACGATAAAATGAAACTAATTCATCTTGATTTAGCGCATTTCCTAGTTTGTATACAGAAGTACAAGCAGTTAAATGTAATTCTGAAAATCCCTGAGATTCCCCCCACTCTATTGCTTTTTTCATCATATATGTAGCAAATCCTTGATTTCTGTATTCCTCAATTACACCAAGCCTTCCTATCTTTGCCTTACCATCACTAATTGATCCAAATTCTAGTTCTCCAATAATTTCAGCAAAACTTTCATCTCTAAGATCAGATCCTAAATCAAACATCCATTGCTCAGCAGGGCGATTTAGCTTATAAATATAGATTGCAGTAATACGAATGTCATCCAATAAATCAATGATGATATAATTATTAGTATCTTTTAACAAAATACAAGGATATTCCTTACAACTTATATTACTTCTTCTTTGTTGTACATCTCTTTTTTTATAAAAAGAAAGTTCTCTCTTTAACTCATCTAATTCTCTCTGTAACTCATTTAATTTAGTTTTACGACAAAACATCAATGTTTTCTCCCTTTTATAAATTAAAATTCAAGTTAAATTTCACGTACTATATCCGTTGTGTAAAACCTAATTCCGCAATAAGGCCTATTCTACCATGCATCCCCTTAT
This sequence comes from Bacillus sp. AFS059628, assembly GCF_002571225.1. Taxonomy (GTDB): domain Bacteria; phylum Bacillota; class Bacilli; order Bacillales; family Bacillaceae_G; genus Bacillus_A. The sequence goes on from NZ_NVEC01000036.1 coordinate 48,167, forward strand.
CCTCTAACCAAGTAAGTTGTAAATCCTTTATTTATTCCTCTATCTTAGTGAGTCATCCCCCCAGGTCTTAAACAATCTCATTTTTTTCATCTTTTCTTCGCAATTAAGCTTGACTGAAGGTCTTGAGGGTTTTTATCATGTGGGAATGATTATGGAACACGGCTGGAAGGCAGATTTATCCCCTACTTTGAAAGACTACAAAAAAAGTAATCGATCAAAATAGATGGATAAGCGTCTTGGTTTTCGCCATGCGGTCACTTATAAGGTATCCGTATGTATAGACCCTGTTCACTCAGCGATTTTCACCGCATACATCCTTTTTCTATGGCTTGTCCTTGTAATATCGTCCCTACACGACAAGCTGAATGTACTCCCTAGCACCGTAATGCTAACGATAACCACCCGAACCTTTTAGAGAATCGTCCCTGGGCAAGTTCTCGCCCACCCTCACCAGAAGAACAGGATTCTAATGAGGGGTGCTGTTTTTGTAGGCGCATACTCTGTACCCCCTGCACGACCAACAGCTAGCCACGCACGTAACACGTTCCCTCTATATAGAAGCACAGAATTACGGCTTATCAGTTTTTATTTACGTGGTTTCAGGCAATTCCACGCGAACCAAAACAAAAAGGCATCCCAAATTCCTAAATGGCCTGTACGATCACAAGACTTCTAGGATTAGAGATGCCCGTTATATATCTTTTGGAATATAAATTAATCAAAACTAGTATTTACTAGTTGATATTTATCCAAACAATAGATAAAATGGGTATATCAAAGAAGCCTCGTGAAAAGGCATAGTTGTTTAAGGTTAGTGGTGGTACACTTCTTAAACGTTAACACTGTCGGTTAATACAGTTTTTTCTAGTCAAGTGGTGGTACACTTGCTAGAGCAAGTCATTCCCGCTAAAGGTTGGTAGCCAATAGCATATGGGAGTGGCTTTTTGTTTTGTGTTCATATTCAATTGTCTTTAATCTATCTCGTTCGATCTTCATGATCTTCGTTTATGTAAAATATCAAATTGTGTTTTGTTTTGTAGAATGTTGCTTGTTGTTTATTACGTTACAACAAGCTTTTTTGTTTGTAAACAGCGAAATGACAACTTAAAACTACGCGTAAGTGGAAATGTATACCTACGAAAAAGTGTAAAAGTATACTTTTCTACCATACTTTTAAATTTGGTATACTGTTTCTAACTTACGCATAAGTAGAAATGTATACTTAGAACCTCATATTTAAAATTGATCCCTTCTTTAAAATTGCAATTAACCCTTTATTAACGGTATATATAGACAAGACTCCTAAACTACGCATAAGTGGAAATGTATACTTTTACACCTTTAAAATCGCCTATTCTATAACCTACGTAAAAGTAGAAAAGTAGAAAAGTATACTAAAAAATCTTACGCTTAAGTATACTTTTCTACTCTTTCGATAAATTTGTTGAAAAATATAAACTTTTCTCCGGTATACTATTGCGAATATTGTATGTAGATGTTACATTTTACTCGAAGGTATACTTATTCGGAGTTTTATGGAGGAATGTCGAAAATGACTAGACAAGCAACTACATACGTAATCGGTAACTTTAAAGGCGGAGTTGGAAAAACAAAAACAGCTACAATGTTAGCTTATGAAGCAGCTACTGTATTTAACGAGAAATGTCTTTTAGTGGATATGGACCCTCAGGGTAATGCTACAAGAGTACTTGCTAAAACAGGTGACATTGAACAAATAGACAGGTCTATTACTGATGGATTTCTAAATCAAAATTTAGAGAATGAGATTATCCCAGTTATCGAGAATTTGGATATCATTCCATCTAATACTTCATTTAGAAAGCTTTCGAAAATCCTCTTCGATATGTTCCCAGAGGATGAAGTTGCACAAATTACATATTTAAAGAAGTTACTAGAACCATTAAAAGATAAATATGATCGCATCTACATTGATGTACCACCAACAATCAGTGACTACTCAGATAACGCTATGATAGCAGCTGATTATTGTATCATCGTTCTACAAACACAAGAGTTATCTTTAGAAGGTGCTCAAACATACATCGCTTATATGCAGTTCTTAGCAGAAACATATGATGCAGACCTACAAGTTCTAGGTATTATTCCAATGATGTTACACCAGGGAAAACGAGTGGATAATAAAGTATTACAACAAGCTCAGGAAATGTATGGCGGAAACGTTCTAGATACAATTGTGAGATATCAAGAACGCCTAAAAGTATATGATATTGAAGGGATTCATAAAAACGTTAACGTTAGCGGTAATATTGATATGTGGGATGAAAAAGCACATCAGCTATTCATCGATGTTCTTAGCGAACTTAATGAGCATGAAAACTATTTCGCTACTATTAACGCTTAAGGAGGAAGTTCATAATGTCTAAAGCACCATTTCAACCTATAGTCACAAAACCTGGAAACACTTTGAATGACAAAGGTGTACAGATAAAAGGAACTAACGATTTTGGCCGTAATAGTGAGCCTGTTAAAAAACAAGTTATTAAGCCTATTATCAATAAAGGAAAAGTAACTGCTCCTGAGAAGCCTGATCAACGTTTAGTTCCATCTAAAACAGCTAAAATTTCACCCGCTGTTTTATTAAAGCTAAATACCCTTAAACCATTTATTAAAGAGCAAGAAAGCATGGATAAAGCATCTATTAACAGTATTATCGATATGCTTCTTGAAAGCTATGTAAATACTAAATTAACAACGAGACAATCTGAAGGTTATAAAGGGATGTACAAACACCTTTATGAGATGTTAGAGAAGAAATAACAAAAATAAAAATTTCTGATAGGAGTGGCACCTGTGGAGAATAAGAACAATTCATTTGTAGTAACAGTTACGCCTATTAACGACAACTCAGATAAGGAAATACAGGCACCTGCGAAAAAGAAATTTAAAAACCAACAAGGAAGTATTAAAGTTTCTAATGAATCAAAAGTAGAACTTGAAGCGCTAATGAAAATTACCAAAAAGAAATTCACTCATGAAATAATTGATTTACTTATTAATAATTATGTAGAAAAAGAATTAACTGTAGAGCAGAAAATGAAATTTAAATTACTGACTGAAATATAAAAAGAAGTATCCCTTTTTCTAATTAGGGGTACTTCTTTTTATGAGGTACCTCCAGTATTTCATAAAAAAACAACGCTAAGAGTATGCAAGATTTTATACGATTTTTCGGGTAATCCAGTAACAAACGAGAACCCGAAAACCGAGCCTTAATAGAAATGTATAAAAAGACGAATAGATTTATAGAAAATAAAAAAGTGGATTCCTTCTAAGAGTAAGGAATCCACTTTTTCCTTGCTACCGATAATAGGACGTTATGTTAACTATATATGAATATCATATTCATCCAAAATAGCCCTGATTGATGGTACAATTAAAGTCTTGGAGGGATATTATTTGGAGGGATATTATGGGGATTTATTATGTATTACTATTTCTTATATTCGGCACTGCAATATTCTTATTTTTCTTATCTAGTTCATCAAAAATTAAGGCTAAAAACCTATCATTGATAATCGTCTGTTTAGGGATAAACCTACTCATAAGTCCAGTGGCTTTTTTTATAGGCGGGATAGCTGATTATGCAGGTGTGGTGGCTAATTATGGAGCTTATGTTGCGGGTGATTCGGCAACAGCTCCTCCTCTAGTTAGTCATGTGCTTTATTTTTTAGGAGGATTTCTCTTCATTCAAGGAATACCGCTCCTCATACTACTTTTAGCTTTTTGGAAGTTTACAAGAGCAAAGAAAACAAAAAAAGTATAAAATACATAACGAATAAGTGGATGCCTTTTTAGAGGAGAATTGAACCTCTCCAATCAGGAGAAGTTTAAAATAACTTCCAATAACGAATTTTATGTAAATAAGCTGTCTATATGGACAGCTTATTTTTTTGTTGCTTAGCTTTTTTTTCGAAATGCTGACGATACCACTTTATGTTAAAAATACAATAATAAATACATCTTCCTACAAAGTAGAAAAGTAGAAATGTATACTTTTCTACTTTCGCGTAGTTTTGTAGAAATCCTTTACCAGAACCTCCACCACGGCTTCTTCTTCTCTTTCGCAGCAGCAATCTCATCCCGAAACTCCTGCATCATTCTCTTCGTTTCCTGCATCTCACGTAGTGTCTTCATAAGCGTCTCATCCCGGGCTTCCAATCGTTTTTCCACTCGTTCATTATGCGCTTCTACACTCGCTTTGATTTCCTCGTTGCTTTGCTTGGCCTGCTCACTTAAGCGTTTCTCCATCGCTAACATGCTTTGTTTCATTTCTTGCGCCATAACGCCGTACTGTTCCTGCAATTGCTGTTTAATGTGGAATGGCACTAAGTCCGTTTCCTCAGCTTCTTCTTGAATCAGATCCGGATTAACCTTCTCTATTTGCTGCGCAATCATCTTCGCTGCCTTCTCTAGCGTCATACCGTCATGCTTACTCAGTTCAATTAATTTCTCAATGACCATAATGTCACTGTCTGTGTACTGGCGTCTGCCACGATTATCTTTCTTTACTGCGAATCCTTCACGTGACAATACTTCCATGTACTTTCTAAGGGTGCTATCGGATATTCCTAGTCGTTTGTATACTTCACTAGCAGAATAAACAATTTCGTCCGTCATAACGTCACAACACCTCCTAGTGACAGTATTCCATGATGGTTAGCAAATTCCTGCATATAAAAAATCCCCATTTAGGGATTCTTTTTCTATATTAAGATTCTTACTCACATCGTAAATATTTCCTGTTATTTAATTAAATAAGAATTCACTTTTCCATTCAGGATCCTTTCTATCCTCTTCATTATAATTAAGAAGACACTCTTTCATTATTTTTGTATCTATCGGTAACCTTTTTTCTAACTTTGACCATCCTTCGAAGATCATTTTGTTTGGCAAAGGAAACACAAACCCTGTAATACAATCCCAAAAGGCATCCCAATTTTCCCCGTAAAAATCAGGAAAATCAAGCTTCTCTTTAAGAAGTAAATGCAATTCTTTTGCACTATAAATTTTGCTTACATCTATGACCATAATTGATTCCCGTTCATTACTCAATTTATACACCCCATTAACACATTAAGCTTATATTTCATCACTATTTTACAATATACCACTTATTCCTAGCCGTATATATACTTCACTAGCAGAATAAACAATTTCGTCCGTCATAGCGTCACAACACCTCCTAGTGACAATATTCCATGATGGTTAGGGAATTCCTGCAAAGAAAAAAGCTCTGATTATACAGAGCTTTTAACTTAAGTATTCTATTTCTTATGTTATTCAGTCACTAGAATTGACTTTCCTTTTCCATCTACTACTATACCACCCGTGCCTGGATTTAAACCTTTAACATAATACTTTCCGTTTTCTATCGTTAATTTAAAAACACTTCCGTCTCCAAATTCAGAATAAGCCCAACTTCCAGATATTCTTTTTTTCTCCCCTACCTTAAGTTCAATGTCGTAACTAGCTACTTCTTTCTTTACTTTACTATCAGCTAATGAATTTGATTCAAATGTAGTTGCCGAAGCTCCAATTCCTCCAGTTAATACAATACCAGTTACTAGCGTTCCTATTATTAACTTTTTAAACATAAAAAATCCCCCTTTTTATAGTTTTATAGCTTGCCACCTAATCATATTTTTAAAAATAACCATTGTAAATATATAGGATTTTTAGAAATATAAAACAGTTAATTTCGAATGTTTAGTTAAGATATGTTGTTTGTTAATAACGATAAACAGTTATTTTTATATAAAGAACAATACTTGTTAGGGACAACTAAATAGCTTTAGCAATTTCAACAAGTAATCGCATAAACAACGGTATCATTTGCACCACTATATAACCAATTCCTGCACGGCTTATTAAGGAGAATCCCCGTTCCTGGCTACCTACCATAATAAACAAACCACCGCATAGCGCTACAACGGATGCAATTAGTTAGGATACTACTTTAATCCAAAAGATAGTTAGCTCAAAACCAATTCCTTATAGTTTGTTTTATTTTTTTGAAAAAACCTCTTCATAAAAGAACATACATTCGCATATAATAAGAACTAACGTTCTGTTATTTAGGGGGAATAACGGTGTATGACTATTCAATATTGCCAAATCGAATTGTTTTATGTGTAGATCTTCGTTCGTTTTATGCCAGCGTATCGTGCATCAAAATGAGATTAGACCCACTTCATACTAAATTGGCTGTAGTTGGTGATGTGAATAGGAGTGGGTCAATTGTTTTGGCTGCAACTCCACCATTAAAAGCATTAGGTGTTAAGAAAATGGCGAGATTGTATGAGATACCACGTCGTAAAGATATCCTTGTGGTAAATCCAATTATGAGTACTTACATAAAATGTTCTAATTTCATTACTAAGTTGGCTCTACAATACGTGCCAATTGAGGATTTCCACCAATATTCCATCGATGAGTTCTTTATGGACATTACGGATAGTATTCATTTGTTTGCAAACGATCCGTATGAGTTTGCATTGAAATTCAAACGAGAGATATATGCGAAGACGCGAATTGAATGCACGATAGGAATTGGTCCAAACCCTTTAATGAGCAAGGTTGCCTTAGATGTAGAAGCGAAGAAAACGAAAGATTGCATAGCATACTGGAAGTACGAAGATGTACCCATAAAATTATGGCCAATACGACCGCTGAGTAAGTTTTGGGGGATTTCGGGTAAAACAGAAGCGAAGTTAAACCGAAAAGGGATTCATTCAATCGGAGACTTGGCACAATATCCACTCAAATACTTAAAGCAAAGCTTTGGGGTCATTGGCGAAGAACTACACTTACATAGCAACGGCATTGATTTTAGCCGCATATCAGAAAAATACGTTCCAGCAACAACTTCTATTGGTAAAAGCCAAATACTTATGCGTGATTACACCATAGAGGAATTCCCAATTATTCTACTGGAACATATCGAGGAAGTTTGTTATCGAATGCGAAGGCAAAACAAACTAGCTCAAACCATCCATTTTTCCATTAGTTACAGCAAAAATTACGCTGGTGGTTTCAGAAAAACTCACACTATGAACCGACCAACCAATTTAACAATGGATATTTACAAGATTTGTACATATTTTTTACACGAGTTTTATACTGGGGAACCCATTAGAACCATCAATGTTTCTTTAACTAACTTAATCAATGAAGGCGAAGAACAAATCTCACTATTCGATAATGTAATACAACGAGAAAAAGAAATGAAACTAACTAAAGTAATGGACGAAATACGCACTAAATTTGGTAAGAACAGCATATTACGAGGGATTTCGTATACAAATAGTGCAACAGCAAGATACAGAAACACATTGTTAGGGGGACATAAAGCATGAACAACGCTAATATGCCAAAAGGACGAGGAATGGTTAAATGGACTCCATTCGCAGCGATGCCAGAACAATTCGCAGGTATCCGTGAAATTGTTAAAGACAAGGCAAAAGTAGAACGCCCTACATTAACCCAGGAAGAACAAGAACGTATTGAGAATATGCTTTTATGTTCGCTACTTTCTGAAGAAGAAATATTGATTACATATTATGAAGATGGTTTTTTACTTACTAACTATATGACTGTCGTGGATATTGATCCGCTGAATAAATCTATAATTTGTACGGATGCATTTTACAATAATATGACGTTGAAATTTATTGATATTATTGATGCAAAATAAAAAACCGCTCACAATCGTGGCTCTTATTGTTACTTTACATACACATAAGCTTTATTTACAATTAAACAGATTTTATTTCACATAAATATTATTATACTAATCTAAAGTTTCCATATTTACATTTTTTTCTTTTTATCTCATAATTTTAATTGGGGAAAGGGAGGAAAAAAATGGTTCAAATCAAAGTAACACCTGAAATGCTAGAAGACGTCGCTAATCGTGCGAATAATACCAGAATCGCATTAGAATCTATACATAATAATCTATGTAATGAAATAGATCGTTTATGTTTTCAATGGATTGGTGCCTCTAATCAACAATTCATTCAAATGTTCAATGATGCGAGACCAAAAGCTTTTACAGCTATCAATTCAATTATACAAGTGGAAGAGGATTTGAAACGAATTGCCGAAAAATTCCGTACCACAGATGCTTCATATGACGGAAATCTTGAAGAAGGAGCAATGTGTGGTAAGTTAAATAGTGAGAAAAATGATGGATCTTTACGTGACAAGGTTTGGCATGGTCTCAAGGAAACTTATGAGGATCTTAGTAAAGTAAAAAATTCCGATGAGTCTTTATATGATAAATTTAAACATGGTATCGATGTAGCTTATAAAGATGTGAATAAAATAAAAGACACTATAGATGATGAAATCGAATCTGCTTTTGAAAAAGCTGGATTAGGTGTCCCCTATCACTTAAAAAAGGGAATGGGCGACGCTATAGGTGATGAATTATTAGGACTTGCAGATGCAGTTATCCATCCAATTGACACATTTAATAACACGATTGAAGCCGTTTCTCACCCAGTCGAGACGTTCAATGCGATAAAACAAACAATTTCTGATTCTTGGAATCGTGATGTTACCAATGGTAACTCGTATAGTGGTGCAGAATGGTATGGAAGCGCGGCTGGTCATACTATATTGGCTGTTGGACAACTATTCGTAGGAACAAAAGGCGTGGATAAAATTGCAATGTTGAACCCTGGCACAAAATTAGCTGAGATTTCACGAACTGCTAATCAAAGCATGCAAGACGCTGCATCCTTATTCAATCGTAATCGCAATGAGTTTGCTTTAGCTGGTGGAAATAATATACGCTCTGCATTTGATACACCTGATTTTAGAAAAGCTGAAGATACTATTTTATCTGCTCAAAACATAGATAGATCAACTCAATATAGTCCACGTGTATTTGATGGTGATTTAAAGCAACACGAAGACAAAGGTGGACATTTAATGGAAAAGCATGTTGAAATATCTAATGAAGCATTGGCTCAACGCTTAAAAGACGATCCCGATATCACAGGGTCTTCATCTTTTAATAATTTAGAAACAGCCCAAAAAATTGCTGATGAAGTGTTAACCAATCCTCGAAATATACGTAAAATAGAAAGATGGTTAGATGATCCCTACAGCCCGCCAACTCTAGCGTTTAGGTATAGAGGTGATGAAGTTATTGGTCGATCTATTGTAAGAGGATCTGAAAATATTTTAGAGGTAACTAATGCTAAAATTATCTTAAAAAAAGACGGACAAGGAAGTTATATTCGAACAGGATATCCCGTAAGATAGAAATTTAGGAGGATACTTATGAATGATAAAGATTATATGTATGAAGAAGTAAGTGATTTTTTAGACGGAACATTTCATCAAGATATGGGAACAGTAGAAAAAGCCTTAAATGAATTTATAGAAGAAGCTCACAAAGTGTGTATAGAAAATACTGTAAAGTACATAACTGAATTTTTAGAAAGTGATTTATCCACGCAAGAAAAAGAAGCGTTCATTGAATATTATACTGAAATTTATTTTCCTTCTTTAAAACTTAATCCTATAGAATGGCTTGAACAAACAGTTGAAACGTTAAAACAAGCATTAAAAAATCATTAGTAAAAATCGACCGCCTGTAATAGGCGGTCTTTTCTTCGTATTACATAACAAAGCCGTCCAATTAAGGGCGACTTTGTTATACATCAAACTATTCTTTTGTATAGAAGTATTTAAGCCCTTTAGCGTCTAACCATGCTGTTGCTCGATCTAGTTCATTACCTTGGCGGTAATTTGTCTCATATCTTACTAGACCTTGCTTGTCCCCGCCAGAAATGATACGAGATTCATAACCTAGAGCATCCATCATTCCTAACATCTCAGGTACTAATGCTGTCCCAAATTCATACGTAACAACTTTGTTAAATTTATTCATGCTAATCGCCACCCCTTCATTATTTACACTTGATTGAATTGTTTTGCCAACAATAACCTCAGCTACCGCTTTAGCTGCCTTGTCAAAGTTAGCGCGATATTTTTGCATATCTGTTTCATTATCGATAAAGCAAATTTCAGGAAGTAATCCAGTCTTAGTTTTATTAATCCAACCTAATTCAGTTGAAAACTTGATACCTCTGTCTTTTAATCCGAATGCATTAGCCATTGCTTTTGAAATCGCTGCCGCTAATTTTCTGTCACCATACTCCGGATGTAACCAAACTTCACAACCTGTACCTCCTGGAGTAGCGTTTAAATGAAATTGTGTGTCTACAGTGCTATCTTTCACGCGTAAATGATTGTTGGCTGCATTACTCCAAACTGCGGTTTGTGTTGTTCCAACTTCATCAGAACAATTCACATACTTCCATCCAGCTACTTGTACATATTTAGCAACTGCGTCAAGAAACCTTCTATCCTCCACATGTTCTTTCCCATAAATGCTATTTGCACCTTGTACGATAGAGTTGTGACCACCTGAACCAGCTAATTTACCCATTATTCAACATCTCCTTTTTGATTATCTTCATGATCAGACCAAATACCTAAAGCAATACCAACAGTAAATAAATAAGGTGCCAGCTCATCTAAGAAACTCTTAGCTTCCGGCACACCAAACTTTGTAAATAAAAATCCAAGCAAAGAAAAAACCGCCAACCATGTTTTCCAGTTGCGGAATCGTTTTTTGATATTTTCTTTCGACATATTACATGCCACCTTTCATTAGTAATCCAATTAGCGCTGTTACAATCGCCCCAATGATAATACGTAGTATCCATGTAGTATTGGCACTAATCTTTTCAAGCTGTTTATTGATATTTACAATGTCCTTCTCATTGACAGTAGTGCGTGTTTCTAAGCTACGAATGTCACGCTGCATATCCTTTTGATCTGATTTAATCTGGAGGATCTCTTGCTTTAAATCTTGAATTTCTTGCATTGGTTCATCTCCTTTTAGGCAATAAAAAAAGACCAGATAATTACACCTGCTCTGTGTTCTCTAAATTCGCTATTCTACTATTTAAATCATCAATTTGTTCTCCCAAATCCGGAATGACTTGCTTAATTTTATTAATTTCATGTTCATAATCTGGTGTAGCTTGTATAGGTGCTGCAAATGCTATTGGCGCTTCTGTTTCATCAAGAGTTGGTGGCTTCTGATTTTTGATATCCTCGAGTTCTTTCTGAATATCAGCTAATTGTTGTTTTATTTTTTCTAACTCTGAAGGTTCTTCTGGTTTTGGTTCTTCTGTTTTCGGTTCAACAGTTTTAACCCATTTACCGTCTTTAAATACTGGATCATAGATTAAATCTGGACAAACTTCTAAAGTGCAATTTGCAGGAATGTCAGGCTCATAACCTATAATAACATCTTCCTCATATGGCACTTTAATAGTTTCGTACTCTACATGTTCCATTACACAATCAGGACAATCATACTTACTGATTGGAAAATCCTCATCCTCTTGAGCAGGCTCATAAGTACCGTCCTCAATGGATTGATGAAGTTCACAAAGTTTCTCTTCTATGACAATTTCTTTTGGTTCTTCTCGGAAGAAAGTTTGTTTCTCATAAATCGGTTTCTCTTCAATCGGAATCATCACAGTAAATTTACCTTCCTCGTTATAACAATAACCGTAGTATTTTGCCATATATTCCCCTCCTTAGTTGCAGACATAAGTAGCTAATATTCTATATCTCTTACCCGCTATATCTAGGTGTATTTCTCCGTTGAACCTTATAAGGACCCTAGAAGGGGTACCATCTGTAGCAATTGCATCAAATGTATAAGAATCTACTGGTGTCATATCTGATGGTAAAGTTGTTACAATTGCACTAGTTGAACCCGCGTTTCTCATAAGATCAAGACTTAATGTCACGGTGTTTCCTCTACGAGTAGCTAATTGCGGATTAGAACTACCTGCTGTAGCATCAGCTGTCAAGGTTAGAGCAACTCGTCCATCTTTTGCTTTGGTGACAATATCATCATAGTTAGCCATCCTCACCCACGGAGTCCAGCCATTAGTATCCCGTTTTCTTCGTACAAACCGTTCATTCAGAGTAGCATTGAGATAGGTAGCTTCCTGCATAACATATCCCGCTACACTATGTTGTTGAACTTGTACATAGAATACACCCGACGAGTATGGAGCATTTAGTAATGCATTACCTACGTAGTATCCGGAGGTCTCAATAGTATTCAAATCTGTACCAGTAGTTAAACTGATAGATCGTCCGCTAGGTTGTACAAAATTAGGATATATATCGGATTTTTTTACGAGGTTCGTCTCCCCAGTGATATCTGTAGGGTTAGTAAAAATAAGCCTTGAACCATTCCATGATAGGAAGGTCTTGCTGTTTCCTCTATCCCAAATATCAAGTCCTCCACCCGTTTTAGGAAACATTAGGATGTCTGTACCAACGTCACCTTTAAAGTTAATACGAGATAGTTTATCCATAACGAGGTTACCCGTCATAGTACCACCTGTTTTTGGTAATGCACCATCCGCTTTCGCACCAGCTGCAATAATCCCATCAATATCTATACCTTCAAGCTTCTTACCCGCTTCAATAGCTTTTTGGATTACTGGAAATTCATTTGTAGACTTCATCGCATCGTCAGACATTATCGATTCATCTACTGTAAATGCAAATTTACAGGTTTCAATTACTTTGTTATTTGGGAAAGTGAACCTCAATTGTGCAATGACATTACCATAGGCAATCAGAGTTTGTGTACTTAAAACAACATAGTACTTACCCTGCATTTGATTTACGTTCTGTACATCTTGGAATACCCGCTTACAATCTGGCTTTAAAAACGCAATTTGCACGCTTGTCGCTGATGAAAAATCTGTTACTACTTTGTCGTGAGTAACATTGATTAATAGTTTGGCAGAGTTTAAATCATTCTGGTAAAACCGGATGAGCTTTAGTTCCTCTTCTTTTATATTGAAAACCTTGTGTTGCATCGTATCAATTGTTATTTCTCTTATTTTAAGTATTTCTGCCAAATCGACTCACCTCTTTTATTGTTGTGATACTTGCATTGCTTGTTGCTGTAAGTTAGTTAAACAATCAGAGCATACATTTAAAGCGCCTAGCTTATGCAAGTGAGCATTCTTTTTGCACAACTCACAAAATGTATCTGTTTTACGTAAATAAACCTGGTCATGATCTGAGAAAATCTCAACTACATCACCAGGTTTAACGCCAATATCGGCTAATTTATCTAACGGTACTTTTACTGTCCCATCTTCAGAAATCGTTACTGTTACTCCTAAGTATTGATATGTCATAAATACCTCCTATATTGAAATGTTCATAAATGCCCATCCGTTTGTACCTATATGAAGATAAGCGCCCCATCCTTTACTTCCATTCATGTATTTGATAGTTCCTAAGGCGTCAGGACCGCCACCAGCAATATTTACTCCTTGTGTACTTACTTGAGTATTAAACGAAACTGCCCCACTAGTATTGAAGGTTATTCCGTTTGTTCCTCTTACAAATAAACGATCTCCTGATAAAATGTCCATATTACCAGAAGCATCTAAACGGATAAGGCTTGCAAAAGTACTTACTTGTCGAAATGAACGAAAATCTATACCCATTTCACCCGTAATTGTTGTCTTGTTGTCTCCATATAGAAGGGCATCTCCACTTGAATAAAGATTTATTTTGCTTGGATAGTACGGGTCATCCGTAGATGTTACTCCTTTAACTACCCCCATACTTGCCGCATAAGAAGTTCCTAGATTTTGTTGCGAAATTGCAAATGTTCCATCAGAAAACCTACTAGTATTAACATTCTCATGAAGCAAAATTGTAGGTTGCATTCTTCCATCTTTATTCCAGTAGTACCCGAAATACATTCTTGTTAAATTCGATTCCATTAAGCGTATAAATTGTTTTTCGATATGAACGTAGTTAGATCCACTATCAGTGCGCAGTGTAGAACCTTTAATTTCTCCTGCTAAAATCCGTTCTGCCACAATACCTCTGCCTGTAATCGCGTTCCTAAAGGTCATTCCGCCATCAGTGCTTACACCTAATCCGGCACTATTCAAAACTACAACATAATTGGGATTATTCTTATCCTTCGCAATTAACCCTTGTGGTGTGATATCTAGTTCACTAGTTACGCCTAAAATCATACTAGTGACATTTGCAACTTCTACTGCCATCGCATTGATTGGGAGCTTTTCTCTCCCCTCTATCAAATCATTAATTGTTTTAGTGGCATGATCTAAATTAGACTGATACCTTTTGGTAATGTCTTGATTCCCAAAGGTCAATTGAACATCCAGTATATTCCCGCGCCAATCACGTAATACACTCCGATTTACAACACGTACTTCAGCATCCAATCCAATTCTTTCATCAATAAGAAATACCCGATCACCAAGTCCGCTCTGAGCAATCGGGTATTTCTGTTTCGTTAAATTGTGTATATCAGCAGTTACACTAATTTTTAAACTCTCGTTCACAATCTTTTTTAAACCGCTATCCATTGTTGCAGATAATTTTATACGACCGTCTTTTAAAGGTGGAGCATGACGTACACCAATTCCAGGAATACTGGCAAGCGGTGATGTATACTCACGGATCAATTTAGCGCCTTGCCATCCATCTTCTTCTGTGAAATCGCCATAACCTTTAGCGTGTGTCCAAAATCCTGATGCATCAACTTCTTGAACTATATTAGAAGCATTCAATCTATGGCGGTACATGACGTTTAAGTCAACTCCGATTTGCGGTTCAATGGTTACAACCTTGCCGAGCACCTTAAATTCTGCCCCATAACGATTCAATGCATCTTTAAACATTTCAAGTCGGGTAGACCCACCACCAAATCCTTCCCATTGTAACGAGTTGTAACTTCCGTTTAATTGATAAACATATCCACTTCCATTAAAAATGGTTGCAAAACAGGCATTCGCAGTAAAAGATTGATTATATTCTTCATACACACGGCCACTGTCGAAGTCATCATAAAATTTTGGTACCGCTTTTATCTCAGCAGTTAACGTTTGCCCTTCTCCCTGTTTCTTCAGGTAAACAACTTTGTATTCCGTTTCATTATCATCGACTAAAGTCCACATTTCTGAGAGTCTATTAAGAAATGTCAAATTCACTTTATTGGGTGATATCTTTGCAGAAAACACACAATTCCCATTTAATTCTTCTTCAATTAAATAAGTTGTTTGTGTGATATACTCTATATTTTCTAAATCACGTACATACATATCAATTCACCTCACTTGTAGTAAAACCTAAAATCGAATTCTATTGTTGCTGAGGTGCAATTAAACACTTCTAAGGTATTCCACCCTGGTACAAGCTCAATGAAATCCTTCTTTGTATTCCTTAAAAAAGATAACCCGTTCCTACCTATATTCGGACCTGAGTAAATAATGGTGTCTGTAATATATAAAGCTGATGTTATTGTTGCAGTGCTAAGGTTTGTATGATTCTTAAGCATAAATCCTGCTGTACTACCTGCTACATCACTAATTGTTATTTTTAATTCTTGTTCAAAAGGATGAACTGGAATGTTACCAGGATTAAAAATTTGAAATCGTTGACCTGCTATGGCTTTGTGTTTATATATCCTTGACGCAGGATCACTGATAATTCCCATCCCTGTTCCCCATAATCCACTCCCTGGATTAACTCCATCACGTTGAATATCTGATGACTTGCCAATCGATTCAGCAAATGGTAAGTCTGCTGTTTCAAATTCTAATTCACCAAATCCATATTTGAGTTGCTGATTTATATCGAATGTAGACGAGATATTTACTTTATATCGTTTGCCACTAACAATCAGATTCTCTCCATTTTGATACTCTAATCGTCGTAATTCACGAATATAGAAAGGTTCTGTACTTAGTATCATTTCAAATAGTTTATCTCGCGTTATTGCTACATCTAATAAATCCTGCGCTTTAAAATAAAAGGGTACGGTTATAGTCCGTACCCCATAAGTAGATCCTGTGCTAATTCTTCCGCTTGCTCCCTCTACATCTATATAGGTAGGACGCATTTCAATCGATCCCACACGAAAGTCTTGTGCCTGGAC
The DNA here is from genome assembly GCF_002571225.1 of Bacillus sp. AFS059628. Classification (GTDB taxonomy): domain Bacteria; phylum Bacillota; class Bacilli; order Bacillales; family Bacillaceae_G; genus Bacillus_A. Next base: position 64,260 of record NZ_NVEC01000036.1, read on the forward strand.
GTTTATGTCAGATAGTTTCATAGTTTGTCCATTTATTCTTGTGATTTGTACGTCCATTAGAAATACCTCCTTACTGTGTTTTCGACCGCATTCCCTTCATTTACATGAGGTCGTACAATACGTCCTACTGTTTCACCTTCCATAACAACCTGTAGATTATCTAATTTGTCACCTAGATTTTTAACTGCAGCTGCCACTAATCTAGTATCATTTTGACTTGTGACATTATCTGATTGAGAGTTAACCATTGCTTGTTGCCCAAAATCTGATGATGAATTAACACCTGATACATATGATGGTGCTTTGTAACTTCCTGAAATAGAAGGAATTACAGGTGCCACTACATCACCTGGGAGAATATCGCCCATCTGAATTGAATCTGTCAAACTTGAAAACCCATCTTTAACAGCCGATGCCATGTCTAATGCAGTACGCACAAGAGGATTTATCATACTATCCATTCCCTGATCTAAACCTTGACCTACGTAAACCCCTATATCCCTCATCACACGTGAAGGAGAATGAATACGGAAAAATCCAGTAATAGTATCTTTTATAGAACGACCAATATTAAACACCTGATCTATCAGTTTATTGGCGTAACTATAAATACCATTAATCATTCCGGATATTATTTGCTGACCAATTGTGAAAAAGTAGCCTACAAAACGTTGGACTGTATTTACTGCTTGTCCTAGTACCCAACCAATCGTTGAAACCACACTGTTCATTTTGCTCTGTATTCCGCCTATAATAGCATCCCAAATTCCAACAAAGAAATTTTTGAACATACCGCCCCAACTTTGTGCTAGACGGGTTATAGTTTCTAGTTTTGAACCAAAAAATACATATAAATCTGCAAGAGCATCATTCCAAACTTCCTTTATATCTCCCCAAAATTTACCGAATAACCGACCTATATCATCACCGAATTTACCAAGCCACTTCAGGACTTTCCCAACACCCCATAATTGCAGGTAACCCCAAATCGCTTCTAGTGCTCCGAACCAAATTTCCTTAACCCCTTCCCAAACTCCAGCCCAATCGCCAGTAAAAAGGGAAGAAAAAACTTTTACGATTCCGAGTATAACTCTTAGAATTCCTTGTATAAAATCACGTATCGCTTCTAGCGTTCCAATCACAATTCCCTTAATAATAGGCCACGCAAATTGGAAAACCGCAACTATAATCGGCATTACCGATTTTATTATTTCACTCGCTACGGACCAACAATCGGAAAAGGCTTGTTTTATCTGGCTACCGTTTTCTAGCCAAAACTGGGCTATTTGGGTTCCAATCGCAGTCATGAAGGACCAGATTTCGCTTAAAAATTCGCTTATTGCCTGCTTGATAGACGATACAGTATTAACAACTGTTGTAATTGTTGCCTGATTCATTCCTAACGATTTTAATAATGCTGTTCCGTTTTCTTCATCACCTGCGAACAACGCAAAAATGCCTTGCATGAATACTGCAAAGCCTGAAAAAACTTGTTTAATTGTTTCAATTACCCCTCGAACTGTTTCACCAAATGATATGATCGCTCTAGTATTCTCTGGTGACATTCCTAGTGAAGTGAGCATACTAACTGCACCATCACTATTTCCTTGTAAAACTTGCCAAAACGCTTTAAAAACGGTTATCACGTTATTTATTGCGTTCCTAAATGGTTCAATATTTTTATAAGCATAAGTAAATCCTAAAGCTAAACCTGTTATTGCAGCTGCTAGCGCCCATGCTACGGGACTTGCCATAGCTAACACCATTACTGCTGGTTTAATAATCATCCATAAAGCAGCAAACGCCGCCCTATACCCTTTTAATAATCCCATTCCTGCACCTAATGGCAGCAATAGGAGTGTTAAGGCTGGAACTAACATCATTGTCCCTTGGATGAATTTTGCTAAAGTAGGATGGGCTTCATTAAATGCGATGACCATTTTTGCCATGGTGTTAACAAAATTATAAATAGGTATCATTAAAGCAGCAAACGCATCCCTCATTGGCTGTAACGCTTCAGTAAGTGACTCCATCATGTCTTTATATGCTTTTGCGTATTTAGGGTTCATCTCCATATTAGCTTTATGCAATTTTCCATAAAACATAACTGCTCCAGCACCAACGACTAAAAATGCTTGTCCCATTCCCATAACAGATTGATTAATAATACGAATTTGATCATTTAACTGCTTCATATTCGCAGTAGGCCCAAGAAATTCTATAGCTAACTGCGCAGCGCTACTTCTATTCGCCAATCGTTCCATTGCATTTGTTGCTGCTAAAGCACCTCTAGAAACGTTATATAATGGATTTCCCATACGTTGTAAGTTACCCTGTAGTTTACTTGATGTTGTAGACATATTGTTCAACATGCCGATGGTTTGCAAAATACTGGCTTGTTTCATTCTGTCTAGTTTCATAATTTCATCATTCGCTGCTTTTTCTGCCTTACCAATTCTGTTAACTTGAGCAATTAAATCCTGGGCGCTACCAGAGTATGTTGCCATGCTCATAGCAGCATCTAAATAAGCGAGTTTAGTTCGTTTTAGTTCTTCAATATGAGGCTTCATAGCTTCTCGTTGTTCGTATTTCATCTGCCTTAATCGACGACTATATTCACTGTTAGCATCTCCCATATTTTCAATACTACGCCGATATTGTCTGGAGCTTCGACTGGTTGATGTGACAAAATCGTTCATTTCACGACGCATCTGTTGAATTTCACGACGCATTTGATCCGTTTCCGCCCTAAACTGAACAACCAATTCTTCTTGTGTAGCCAAATCTCTCCCTCCTTTCTAATTGAAGTTGAGATTTTGTAAGAACTGCATATGTTCTTGCGCTTTTTGCATTTTTTCTTCAATAGTTAACTCTTGATTATTTTCTCCATTCAATTTATTACGGTCGAATAAATCAGTTGATTTCAATTTCTTTTTAGGATCGTGATGATAGGCAACACGCATCATAAGCGCAAACACGCTATTTGTTTGCAACTCATCAAGGTGTTGCTCATTCCGACCTATCATCATATTTTCAAATTCACGAGGGGTAAGTTCCATAACCTCGTTAGGCAATAATTTTAAATATCTAAAACCATCTTGCTGGATTTTATCTAGGTCCTCGCGGGTAAATTCTCTTACTCTTCGATCTTCCCGAACATTTCCTCTACCATTTCCATCATCTCTGGATTCTCCGCTGCTTCTGGATTCTTCGCTAGATACTGCTTCTTCATTTGTTTTCTCAACTTTTTTGTTGTCTTTTGGTAAAAAGTACTTTCTGCTACCACCTCATTTAAAAGTTCTTCAATAAACTCTTGAGAGATTTTCCCCTCTTCAAATTGTTTTTCGATGTTCTCCATAACTTTATCGCGTGTAAATCCTTCTTTTGTATGCATTAATCCAAAGTAGATCGCATCAACAAACAACTCTAAATCTCCTTGCATACAAGCCATTACAACTTCGTTTGAACCGCCTTCGTATTTTTTATTTAGTTCATAGATGTTTCCAAAAGTTAGTTTCAATTCATATTCTTTTTTATCGATTTCAAAACGCATATATATCAATCTCCTTTTAATTGGATGTTATTTTCAAATTTAAAAAGAGCGGCAAAAACCGCTCTTTACTGACCTGCACCTTTAGGAATTGTAGTAAGTGTTTCTGTCCTTACAGATCCGGATAATTTTACTTCAACTGAATAAGAAACAAATTCACCGTTAGATGAAGAACGTTCAAAAGATGTAATCATATAGCTACCAGATTCTGCTTCTTTCGTTCTCATATTAATTTCATAAATCTCCATATATTCACCATTTCTAATGGCAGCTTTAACAGCTGGATAATATGGATCTCCTTCTGCTAACGTACAAGAGAATGAACGAGTTTCTTTTCTTTTTCCATAATCGGAATATGATCTATCTTTAGACTCTGCTTCAATTTCATCAGCCTCAATATTATGAGAGTCTTCGGTTTGGTCAAATGGTCTAACTAATATGGATTGATTGGTTTGATCCTTGATTTTAGCAGCGATAATAAACTCATCACCACGGTACATTTTGTTCTTAACTGTTCCAGCTGTTTCAGCCATATATTTCACGCTCCTTAATTTACATAAGCTTGTTGGTATTCAAAAATCATTGTTAATTGCGCAGAACCAACTCCACTTGGAGCAGTTGTTACTCTCCGAAAATAAATCGTATCAATCGATTCACTACCATCCTCATTTCGAAGATGTACTGTGTAACCGTTGCTTCTAATTTTATTAGCGACCTTTTCTGCTTCTTGCATCGCCTTATCTGTCGTTGCATTAAAAAACCTTACTACCATCGTATATAGTAAGGTGTAATGATCTTTTGAAGTTTTATCATCATTTATAGATAAAATCGGATAATATACCGATGGAATAATTAGTTCTTCTGGAACTTGATCATGATAAGCAAATATATTAGTAGGTAAACTGTCATATACAAAAGCTTTCATAGAGCCATGTATTTGCTCATACATAATTATCTCGCTCCATTCTGTACCCATTGCTTAAATTGGCGGTCAAATGAACGTTGGAACATGCGCTCATATATCGCTACTGCATTATCCCAATACGGACGGCCCTCTATGAATTTTGCAGTAAGCATCATGCCAGTAGGTGCATGCGGATCATATTCAAAATTATGTCCTTCCCATCTACCAGGAACAAATCTTCTTACCTGCTGCCAGCCATCATTTTGTAATTTTGCATAGCTTAAGTTGCTACCAATCTCTAATGTTAATCCACCATCAGATGAGCGCCACACGTTTCCATCTCCGCCCTTATCAAACGAGTTTAGCAGTCTTCTTGTATCCACAACCGCTAATGAAATGATTTGATTTTGCACCTCTTCTAGAAATTGAAAACCGCTAGCTTCAAGCCATAAAGCAACGTTCCGATCTAATCCGTTTGCCATGCGATTCAACTTTGCACTGAACTCACGGAATCCCCTAGTCGTTATTTGGCTAGCCATGGCTCACTCTTCCTCTCTGCAATGGCTTTTATATGTGAAACCTCACCAGTGTGTGGATTCTTTACTGGAAAGGGATTGCGTATATAATAAGTGACATTCGTATCTTTTTTGATTGCTTTGTCATTATGCTTAACATCAGCATCCGGCATAAACAATACTCGGATTTCTTGACTGTTTAATTGGTTTGGTACTGATTGTATAGAGGCAGTTGTACCTTCTATAAAGTAGCAGCTTTGTTCTGCTATATCTGGAGTATCCTTGTATGAATACACATCTTCTCCTGGTTGCCCATACTTACCTGGCTTTGTTTCCTTCTGCAAATGGTAAATATCACATTCATGGACCATCATCCCTTGCAAAGACATTAAATAGTCCTCATTTTGAATGTGATTTTATTTTTCCCTTTATAATCCATAAACTTTTGCAAAAGGTATAATACAGAAGGTTTTGTGATGCCGGAACTATCCTTTGTATAAGAATAGTCACCACTACCAATACTTTCAGACTTAATACCCTTCATTGCAGTTGTATCAGCGTTTGTATAAGCGTAATACTGTGCCAATTTCTTACACGCTAACTTCACTTCTGCTGGAACCCCAGGATATTTCGTCTTATCACTAAAATCTATTTTAGAGAGATTATAAATCTCTGTATCTGCTTCAAGTATGTCTTGCTCCAATAGAGGAACAGGACGATTCTTTACTTCGGGTAGTACAGTGTAATCAATCAATTGTTGAGGAGTAATAAGTGCCATACTTATCACTCCTCTCCTTTAGATTTACTACTTTCTTTCCGAACTTCAAATTGTTCATTACCATTTAGATAATCATAGGTTTTCTTTGTAACCTTCTCTTCTTGGTCCAATAAAAAAAGACGTTCATGGACGTCATATGTTTTACCAACAATTAATTTAACGTAATAATTCAAAAGTCATCACTCCTTAACTTTGATAACTTTTGCAACTGCATCTTCCTCTTCGAACTTCACATCAACCTTCGCAGTTAAAACAATAATGAATTTACGAGCACGAATATCCTTATCTACCTCAATTCGAATATTACGGCTCATACCTGTCACAATATTTTTAGGTGGCGTTAATAAAATATCAGATACAGTATTTTCTCCATCATTATATGGTTGTAACATAGCAATCCCCTCTACTGGAACGCCATAAGCAGAAGCTAAACCACCTTGAAGTGAAACATCCCCTAAGTTAGTTTGTCGCATCGCTACTTGGTCTTTCCATTCAATTTCTAAACCATGCGATGTGTAAAACTTCCAGTCCTTAGGGTTACGTAGGTACTTAGCAGGAACAGCTTTATAAGCCTTCTTAAATACATCTTTAGTAAATGTACCTGCAGCACAATCTACAACATGCGAAGTTGCTTGTTTGCGAAGCCCATCTAATAAAGCTAAATATGAATCTGTAGACGCTATATCACCATTCAGAATTAGCTCTTCGATATCTAATGCAGCACGATCTGCTATCATCTGCATGATAGTATTTTGAAGATTACCGCCCTCAATATTGTTTTCCAATGTATCATAAGTAATATGCACTTCTGCAATTACTTCTTTAGCATTTAACGTAATTGTGCTAGTTGATGGAGCAGAGCGATCAGAATCTTTTAAAGGTACACCTTCAACACCAGGGCGAAGAATACGGGAACCAAAGCCGATTTTTTCAATTTTAAGTGTGTCTGAAGCCATTTGAACAAAACGTGAGTCCTTTAGAATAGTAGGAGAATTTTGTACCATACGTAAGAATGTATCAGCTTGTTCAGGATTCATTAAACCACCACTAGCTAATGTGGCAAGAGTAACGTCCGCTTTTTCAATAATTGTTTTGTTATTAAGTGTCATATATATTTTCCTCCTTCAGGCTTACAGTAAGCCATTCCATACAGATTTTTTAACTTCTGATTTCTCGATAACATCAGTATCTTGCTGATTACTAATACCTTGAGATTTCTTTAATGCTTCGATCTCTTGGCGTAAAGGAGCGGTAGCAGCTTCAACAGCTTTTTCCACCTTAATATCTTCTTCTGTTTTTTCCTCGTCGAGATTAAGGTGTTTCTTAACATTAGCTAACTCTTCCCTAATTGGGCCAACAGCCTTTTCTACTGCTGAAGTTAATGTTTTTTCTAATTGTTCTTGGTTAAACTCCATATTGTTTCCCTCACTCCCTGCGCCTTCCATTGAAGGTGTGACGCGTGTTTTTAGATTTGTTAATGACTCAATAGCAGCATCGATATCCGCCATATTTGGAGCACTAATTTTCTTACCTGCTTTTTCTACCACCGCAAGAAATGTTTCCTCCTCTTTAACAACTTCAGCTTGTTTTTGCCCATTAAAAAATCCCTTCAATAACTGAAAAAGGGATTCTTTCTGCTTCTCTTCAGTTTTTGTTACTGCTTCCTCAATCACTTCTGTTTCTGCGACCCCTGCAAGAGAATACCCTTGGAACTCCCCTTTCTTAATAGCTTCCCATGTTTCCTTGTCTGCTTTTGTAGTAAGAATCCATGTCCCCTTCTTTACAGTTTCGCCATTAAGACTCATATCAGCAGGTGCAATATATGATTCAACAACTTCTCCAACTCCTGCTACAAAATCGTGATTCTTATCGATTTGGCGGTACTTAAGCATAAACTCATGTGCTGCTTTCTCAATAGTTTTAGCATCTGCGAAATCTCCGTGAGCATCAATTGTATCCGGCTCATATACAATTCCATAAACAAGACGTTCTGCTTCATCATCAGACTTAATCACCTTCACAGGTTTCTCGAAGTTTGGTTGTTCTTCTGATTTTGTTAAAAAGAACTTGCGTTGATTTGCTCCATTCTCTACAAAAGAGACGTGTGAAACCTGTAAATTCTTTAGCTTACGTTTTTTCATTTATTCACCTCCTTTCAAATATAAATCAGCGTAGTTTTAGAAATCTTCATTTCCTACTCAACTCCTTCAAAGTTTCTTCCCTAATCTTCTTCTTCTCTTCTTCAGATAGACCTAATATGTTGTTATCTACTACCGGCTGAAGAACACATTTGCAATTCACTCTTTCTTTCGCACTTAACGAACTATCACGAGGAAACATACATTTCTCACCAGATCCGGGCAGTTTAAACTCTTCCTCTATCGGAACCGTTGTGCCGTCATACGCAACATGATTATCGCGTGGCTGGTTATTCTTTGCACCGCTATGACGCCACTTCTTACCAGTAACCGCAGGGGATTGGTAATATGATTCAAATTGAGAAGCGGAACATGCTGCAAGGACTTCGGTCTGCGCTGTCCTCTTCGCTCTTTTACGGTCGAATTCCGGAAGCTTCGCAAGCTCTCTTGCTATTTCACGAATACCTTTTCCTTTCTCTAATCCTTCGTTTAAAATCCGCTCTACTGCTTTGTGAGAGTTAATCTTCATAATCTTTCCTAATTCATTAGCCCAACTGTCAATCCACTTTGTAGTGCGTTTTGAGAAGATATTAAATTGAATATCTGGGTCAATCGCATCCATAAAAGCTTTTGTCATGTCCTTCATCGTATAATCAAGAAACTTCCTTGCTGCTTTGCTCAGACTTTTAGCAAAGGTATCCGCCCCAAATAGGCTACCAGTGACAAAGTCGATAATGTCCTTTATCTTGATACCCTTCTCCACACCATCTTTTCTCGTATAGTTCTTAATTCCATCAAAAAAGTACTTCTTCTGTTTCCGAAGCAGTTTAGCAATTTCTTTTTCAAATTCCTCAACGTATCCTGGTAACATGTCCAATACTTCTAGATCCGTAGGCAATGAAGCTATGAAATCGTCTGTATCAGCCTTTGCAATCCATTCATTAAGAGAAACTAATAGCTTATCAATCTTCTGCATTTTGCATCGACTCCAGTACGTCACGTAGGTCTTTCATTACATTAACTAGTTCCTCATTTGAATTGCTATCAGCTGACTTCTGTAGAGTTTCTCCTAATCCTTTTTGCCAACCACTTACTTTACGATGTCTTTCTAAAACTAAAGCAACCGGTTGATCTGCTTCAGGAATATCATAATCAGAGAATTCTTTGTTTAGCATATTACCAGCGATATTACGTATATCTCGGAATGTTAAACCGCCCTTATCAGCCAATACCTCAATGGTTTTAACCATATCTTCAGTATTACTAATCTCTGACTTACGTAAGTTCACATATACGTGTTTTAATCCATACGGAAGCAGTAGAACATTATTGATAATGAACTCCAAGTTATTACGCTCAGGCTCAAATACCTGCTCCTCTGTAATTTCACGAACAGATTCAGCAGTTGCTCTGTTAAAGTCTCGAATGTACCCGACATATACGTCAGGCAAGCGGAATGCTGATTGTACCTTTTGGCGTGATTTCTCATCGTATTCAAGGAATAGAGCATCGTTTTGCAGGATATCAGCCAAAGATTTAAGTTCAATATCGACTGGCGTTGGAGTATCACCTACAATACCTTCCTCAGCGCTTTCCACTTGCAACAAGAGATATTTATGTTGATTATCCTCGCCTTCAACATTTGAAACATAATCAGTAATCGCCGCTTCACTTTCTTCTGATAAAATGCCGTTCTTTAATAGAATAGCCATTGGGATATGTCTGCCTTGTTTAAAATAACGCAGGTTTAATTCTTCTGCTTTTCTAGCACCTACCATATGAACAACATGCGATACCCAACGTGGAATGCCATATGGTCCGTTTCCAATCTTCAAATGGATTACTTCAGTTGCATTTTTCTCTCCTAACGAAACATCAGAAAACTCACCAGTCTCTTTATTTAAGAAACGTGGATCGCCAAACTCTTTGAAATAAGTATCTACTGATCCTACTCGTTGTACATATCGACGAAATCTCTTTTTTCGTTTGATTTTTTTTCCATTAATTAAGTATGTTACTTCTTGAGGTTTGTCATCTTTACGTGTCACTCGCATGTATTGCGGTAACATATTTATTAATTCTGCAGGTTTTCCCTCTAAATTACGAATCGTCTCAATATAACCATTACCAGTCGTTTCTTTATCATCAATACCCGTTTCAAGAATCTCCTTGAATGGCTTTTCGAAGCTAAATAACGGAATAATTTCAGTATCAACTAACGTCCACTCTGCCTTCATTTCAGGAGTTTCTTTGTTATCATCTTGCTTATACTTCATTTCATGACCAAACCCAGCTATATTACGCTTGTACGCATCAATACATTGCCCAAGAATCGTACTATTTTCTCTAATCTGCTGCAGGTCTTCTATTCTATAAGGCGGTTCAATGATGTCATTTATAGCATACTTCTCATCTTCGCTCTCTTGCTGGCGAGATAATACTTGAGCACTTGGTCCTGCTGCCTTAATTACCTTCGCACTCACTTTCCTTTTATTCGTCATTAAGCTGCTTCACCTCTTTTCTTTTTCTTCTTTTTACGCAATCCGTAAATAACTGTATTAACAAAGTATCTCGTTTCGTCCATGTGGTGATCGTTCTCTTTTAGTGGCTTATCTTCACCACGTTCTACTGATTTCTCATCCCATATGTAAGAAGCGAACTCTTTAAATGTTTCGTTACAGCAGTCGTTAAAATAAATAATGCCCGTGTTAAGCGCAACACCGACATTACCAATACCCTCTTTAACATTATTTCGGGCCTTATATACTTTTCGTTTGTTCCTAACTAGCAAAGCTATAAATGAAGCAGCGGACGGGTCAACTACTGTACCACGGATTGGCAAATCTTCTACAAACTTCTCAAAGTCTTCGTAGTATTCCTGATCTGTTTTCTGCTTTTCTGTTTCTCTACCGCTATAACGGTACTCTTTCACCTTGTACCATACTTCTTCACCTTTTTCGATGCACTTACCCCACAATCCATATACCATGGCGTTCTGCGTACCATAGTCACAAGAGACAAAGTATTCCACGTACTCCCTTTGAATCGTAGGAACTTTATGCTTATTTTCATCAAACATATCGAATATAAGTCCAGAAGCAGCTGCCCATTCACCTTTGATATATCTACGATAGAATACGCCACTATACATGCGATGATATCTTCTTTTCGTCTTCTCATCTAATGACAAATTATGATCCATGGAGAATTTAAGGTGCAGTAGATTCTTTTCTTTCTTTTGATCCAACCACTTCTCTTTAAACCAGTGATACGGGCCTGCCGGATTACAGTTGAACCACATTTTCGAACCAGTTACAGACAAACGGCCTGTCGCTTGGTTAACGAAACTTTGTACCATAAGTGCCACTTCATCAAAAAACATGCCAGCGGCAGTGATTCCTTGGATCAAATCCTGGGAACTTTCATCTTTACCACCAAAAATATAAAAGAAGTTTGTTACGCTATCTTTAGTAATGGTAAGCATATTCTCACTTCTATGATCTTTAACCCTATACCCGCGTGACTTCAGCATCTTTTTAAGTGGTGTTATAACGTTACGACGGTGTGATCCAATTGTTTTACCACACATACCAAAGTTCTCGCCTTCAAATGATTCCATTGCCCACATAACATAGGAAAGAGCCATCGATACTGTTTTTCCCGCACGAATAGAACCATCGCAAATAATCCCGTCATAATCTTTAACGGGACTGTTAGGCTTCCACCAGGTTAATACCTTCAGCTGCTTTTTGGAGAATGGCTTAAATTTGAATGGAGCAGGTTTCTTTTTACGCTTCGGAATCGTCGTCATGGTCATCCCACACTTCCTCTACCTTTCCTTCTAGCGCTTCTTTGAAACCATCATCTTCGTACTCATCGCCATCTTCCCCCTTAATACGTGCAGTGTCAGCTTTTGTTTTTTCAATGTTAACTTTCATCTGCTCTAACTTCAATCGTCTCTCATCATCAGCATTTGCTAACTTATCGAACCTCTCAATCATAGAGGATAACGCTGTCATAGCGCGCGAATAAGCTGTAAGTAAATTAGCTTGTTTATCCCATGCAAACTGCACTGTGTACGCATCTCCATTCAGTGATTCGCTAATCCGCTCTTTTGACATATCGTTTTGACTGCGAACATGCATAATACGTTGTGAATTAAGGATATTGAAGTATTGCAGTTGAATAGAGTGGAATAGCATATCTAATTCAGTATGGTTTTGTATTTCATCTAGCAATTCCATTGCATGCGGATCGTCACTCGGGATTATCTTCCTAAACAATCCATGCGTCATAGCGTTATGGTTCCCTTTTGGCGGGCCATGCCCTACTGCATTCTTGTTCCCATACTTAGGATTCTTGTTTCCCGGATTACCCACTGCATTCTTATTCCCAATGGGTGCACCTGTTTTCTTGGTTTGGGTGCATCCTTTTTCATCTTTTGGGTGCACCCCTTTTCGATTCCAGCCATGCCTTTTTCTCCAGGACTTAATTGTATTAATACTGACCTCATATTTCTCAGCCAGTTCCTTATACTTCATACCTTGCATGTAATCTTCTTGAGCCAACTCGTGTTTTTGTTTCACTCCATATCACCCACCACCTTCTATATAATAGGAAGAAACTCGTTCATTTCTCCCTTCGAATAACTTTTTTACAAAGAAAAAAGACCTTGTAAATTACAAAGTCTTTTTCTTCTATATAAACTTACAACTTTCATATTAGAATTAGTTAAATCCCTCCACCAGACTCTGTGTTAGCAGGTGCTCCGCCAGTATTTCCATGTGATTCTAACTTGGGTGCAGGTGTATCTCCCTTATTGTAAGCAGGCGCCCCTCCTGTATGCCCCTCCGAACCTAACTTTGGTGCAGGGTAATGTCCATGAGTATAAGTTGGTGCTCCTCCATGATCTCCATCAGCTTCTAACTTAAGTGAAGGAGTATCTCCTCCATTAAAAGAAGATGTTGGATAGTCTCCATATCCATAAACTGTTGCTCCTGTATGCCCATGAGTATAGGAAGGCGCTCCTCCGGTATGTCCATGTGCATAACTCGGAGACCATCCCTCTCCATGAGTATAAGATGGTGCTCCGCCATGATTTCCATGTGCATATGCAGGTGCTCCTCCGTGATCTCCTACAGAGTCAGCTTTAACAATTCCTCCGCCATTTCCATGATTAACACCAAAAATTCCAAATCCTAAAACAGATAAACTTACGACTACTGTACCGATTTTTCTTTTCATAATCGCTCTCCTCTATGTGTATTTCATGTTAATTGAAATGAACATATTATGGATATCAGTCATGATGAAAATTCGACTCATTTCATTACCATATATTTATATTTCTATGTATTTTTTTGTAAAACCTTCTTGGAATATGAAGGAAATAGTTATTTTTTGTAAAATTTAAAATGTAGTAACAAATTATTCCCTTTACAATTTAAACTTCGTTTCCTAGCTATATTCACCACCTTGCATTAATCCCTAATTTAGTATTGAAATTCTCTAAAACTCGATGTATTATATTTTTGTGTTTTTCTCAGTTCCCAAGCCGAGAATACATCATCACTTCTGAAAAGGACCCGAACTCCAGCGGGTTCTTTTTTTATTCCCTCTTCTTGTAAATCCTTTTATTTAAATGTAAAATTATAAGTAAGTTCTAACATTTTGAATTGAGGTGAAAATCATGAGAAGCTTTGGCTCATTAATGATCTCTACTGTCTGTTCAGTACTTCTTATAATTTGGAATACCTATTCCTTCTATAGCGGATACACAACAGGGCGTACATACTATTGGATTAATGGTATCGCAGCTGTTATCTTCCTCCTATTCTTTATCCTAAACATGCGTGATTTCAAAAAGAAAAACTACAGAACCTCATAACAATAGGAGTTGATACGTATGTGGGAAAGATATAAAAACTATAAATATTCCTCAAAAGAATTAAAGTTCATGCTTTGGTTATTTGGTATTACTTGTTTTGTACACTCAGTCGCTTTCTTTGGCGGATTATTTTCTTCTGAATTCCTTTGGTTTAAAGGCCTTTGTGCTATAGGAGCATTGTTAGCTTTTATGGATATTAGAAAGAAGCATAAAAACAAAAATTATAGCGCGGCTTGAATTACCAAACACTCTTGAACTCATTTTCGAATTATTGTATTATATTTTCGGGTCTTGCTCCATAAATCATTATCAGGAGAATCTGCAGGTTTGCAGGTTCTTTTTTTGTAAAATAAAAAAGCATCCTAATTTAGATGCTCTCTGCAATTAAATTTTCTATATTATACTGATCCCCATTGTCATAAGGCTACCTAATACAATACATACTAACCCTACTAATATAAAAAACTCCGGTAAATCAAAGTGATCAAAAATCATACCTAAAATTAATCCCACAGGGAATACCAGGACTTCTTTCCAACTTATCCCTCCATTTTCCCTTGCTATATAGGACGTAGTTATACCAACAATTAAAATCCCTAATACAATTAAACTTAATCCTAATATCATTCAACCACCATCTTTTTTCACTCATATTACCATAAATAAACAGCCATTATAATCAATTCCTTATAAAATAAAAAAGCAGCTGTTAGGCTACTTAAAGTTTGGTTTATCACCAAATAAAATGATATATATATTCTCCCATTATACTTTCATCAACTCCTGCGACCCTAGCAAATCGCATTACGTCAGCACCCTGAAGGAAATACATTGTTAGCATAACTGGCACCCGTGACCACATAAAACGATAAAGCTCATCTATTCTTTGCTTAGTCGTAACAATTAAATCATTCGCCGGTCCATTTATCCATGCAGTAGTCCGAACTGAAGTAAACGGAAGATCTTTCCCATTAACCACTATTCTCGCTATAGTATGTGTTATATCCACATCGATCCCCTCATTCCAAGAATCAAATCTGTTTTCTATATTTACATAAGTATTTTTAGCTATAAGAAATGTTTAAAGTGAATTTTTTATAAAATAAAAAAGCAGCGGATTCGCTACTTTAGTTCTTTTGCTTTTGCATAAATAGTAGAACGCGGAACCCCCGTCATTTTTGAAATGTCATTTACACTTAAGCCATTTTCTTTCCTATTAAAGAATAAGTTCATAGCTTGTTTCACTTGCTTTTCATCCTGCCCTTTACGTCCCATATGTTTACCCATCGCTTTAGCTCTTTCTCTGCCCTCAGCTGTTCTTTCATTAATTAAATCTCTTTCAAACTCAGCAATAGCTCCTAGCATAGTGAACATTAATTTACCAGCAGGTGTAGAGAAATCAATTTGTTCTTTAAGAAATACCACCGCTATTCCCCGATCAGCTAATTGATTTACAATCTTATGCAAATCAAATATTGATCTAGCTAAACGGTCTATTTTACAAACAACAAATTTATCTCCTTCTCTCATGTATTCTAATGCCTTTTGCAATTCTTCTCGATCACTATTAGCTCCACTGTACTTTTCAGAATATATTTTGTCGCAACCATATTCTGTTAACCTTTCAATTTGTGCATCTAAGTTTTGATCTTTTGTACTTACCCTTGCATAACCAACAATCGCCATCCAAATCACCTCAAAATAGTCTAAAAGTATTAAGAATTATATACTTTTATTTTAGACTATCTTTTAGACATTAACAACTATCTGTTTACAAAGTTTTTAACCTATAAATTTTAACTGTACAAAAGGGTCAACTTTTAGACATAGAAAATGAAACACATGTCTATTTTTTGGACATTACTTTCATAAACTAGTATCTGTATGATCTAATGTAATGACACGACATTTTAAGAGGGAGAACCATATATGAAACTAAAAATAGAATTTAAATCATCAAACGGAAATAAACTGCAAGTAGATATGGATAAGAAACAGCGTAATTCCACACCACTAGAAAACATCTACTTTTTAATTCAAATCCTCTATGTCCTTATTAAATTGGTACAAGCATTAGTTAATTAACTGGCGCTTGTATCTTCATTAATTGTTTTCGTTTGTTTTGTTAGATGTTCAATCAAATTGAAACTGTATCCTTGGCGTTAATAAGTAATCATAAAAACATAACAAAAAAGAGTGCGATTAAGATATGCACTCTTTCGAAAGATTTTACCAATCTCGATGTTCACCATGATCATGATCACGATCGTGGTCATGATTACGTCTACGACGACACTCGTCACAATCGCAATCGCGTCTACAATGACAGTCATTAAAATCGTTTCTTCTGCGTCTACGACCGCATCCGCAAAATACTAAATCATCCCAAAAGCTATTACAATCTCGAGAATGCCCCAAATTATTATTCCATCCCATAGATATGATTCCCTCCTCTAAAAATAGAATTCATCATATTCTATGATTAAAAAGGGAAAACAGCTTGTTTACTAGTCTATATTTTGTGTTTTAGACTAATAATATTTCTATTTGCGAGTCTATCTTCCCCCTCTATTTTCAATCGTTATGTTCGTTTGTTTTGTTTAAATGGGCTAATCTATCAATTCTATTAAATCAATTAATCTAACTATTGCATATTACCGTTTCATTCATATACTATAGTAGATTGCTAGAAAGGAGGCGTAACCATGGATAGTTGCGTTTTGTTTGTAAATGGACAACCTTTTTTAGTTCTCTCAGTAGCTGGTATTGAAATTGCTAGATTAGAGATTTCTCTTCAAGTAGCATTAGCTCTAAGAGTTCTCGGAATACCAATCTGCGATTAATTACCACATTCCAAAAAAGAGAGCATTAGCTCTCTTTTTTTCCCCCTTATCTTTCCTTAACAACAAACAAGACGCCACCCAAATCACGGCAGCGCCTGCTCTAATTGCTATACACATGTTTGTTCTAAAAATAAAACATCCATAATGGACACATCATAAGATTAGTAACCATATTTTTTGTTCGTTAATTATTACGTTTATAGGCCTAGATTGTGCACATCTATATTAAGTGAACGCATACCCTAATACATGAATACTACTTTAGGAGTGATTATATTATGAATCCTTTAACGATGAGGATTGTTGTAGCTCCAGCTTCATCTTGGCAACATTTACCTCAACATCCTTCATATGGACAATATGGTATGCAACCTGTGCACATTCCCTTTACTCCTACAATTCCGCCTTATCCCGTAATATACCAATATCATTACCCTTTTCCAACATTGTATTTCCAAGAGTTTCACGGTACATTTAACATTTAATCTAAATAGAAAAATATCTGTTATCTGTACCAGTATGAGTCAATTCACATTATACCTAAAACAGTATTTAAATACGTTTAATATGTAATTTCTATATAACAAAGAAAAAGCCACCACCGAAGTGACAGCTTTCTTTCAAGGGGATGGAAGAGAGAAAACAAATGGAAAAGTTTCTCTTAGTCCAAGGCTGAGTACTCTCAACCTTCTCCAAGCCACCGCATCAACTAGTATGGCTACACGCCCTGTGTTCGGTGACCTGGAGAAGAGCAAGAGTTTCCATAATCTCTTTCAACCGACGACGTTCAGTAGGTGCTCCATGCGTAAGAGCTGTCTCGCCTCAAAGAGAGGTAGGCACTCTCTTATAAAGTTTTTTAATTTTATATCAAGACGTATGCGTTTCTTCCGACGCCTTGTTTGAACCAATACACTAGAGAGACGGAAGGGGAATGTTTCCGCTGTATTGGCTCAAACAAAGAGTGGAACTCTTTGCCCTCGTTTTGGTCATTAATAAGAATCGTGAGTAATTACTAATGTACGAGATCACGTATACTGTTTTAGATTTTTAGAACGGCATTCATTCAATCATGAAAACCATCCCCATTCTTAGAAATCAACATAACAGGAATATTGAATTTTATATCAATATTCAATACAGAAGGTGGATTCTGTACTGATCGATTGATACAAATTAGAAACAGCATGACGAATGCGAGTTATCTCACACCCGCCACACTGGAATATGTCATTGTAATACATTCATTGGTCTTTTCGTCTTTTGCGGGTTCGTACCGCCTTGCCCGCCCTACTATGCGGTATACGTTACCGTGACATTCTCGCATAAGAACGTTTCACTTATAGGTGTACTAATCCTCTTCGATATGCGGTTGTCAAAGGGCTGTCCAAAAGCTCTTGAATGAGCTTGTAAGATAATAATAATTTGAAATACGCATTTGCTTATCCGCCCCTTTATCGTTAATTTATCCGCATTTTATCCGTGTTTTTTCTCTGATTTCAAAACCTTAAAATTTGCTTCTTCTTTCCCATACATATCGCAATTCACAATATAATCTGTTATCAAGGAATTAATATGATCTTTTGAACCACATCCATAATACTTACCGTTTAGAAATAACAGATAAATAACTCTCATAAATTCATCCCCTTTATATAATTCTTAGTGCTGTAGCAATCGCCATAATTGCATTCTTCTTTTGAGCATAGAACCAATTGTTTTCTAAAAACATTTGAGCTTTCACATTCTTATCGCTTACCATTCCGTTCTTCAGATATTTCCGCTCAATGATCTCCCTTTGCTCTGGATCTAACGCATGCTCCAACGCTCTTTTAATCTGAATATATTTGTAATCATTGATTTTCTTAGTGTCACGTAATTCAGGGAACAAGGAGATATTTTGATTTGAACATTCTTCCTGGTTCTGCATACGGACCCTTAGAACTCTGTAACTGAATAACTCCTTTGCTACTTCTTTTTGTATTAATTTGTACTCTTCATTCGTGATTTCTGGAAAGAATGCTAATTGCTCCATCAATAATCCCCCTATTTCGAATTTGTCTTTTTACATTCACATCAGGTACGTGAAATTTTACTATCTCTTTGTTGAATAAGGGAAACATGCTTAGTAAAGTAGCCCCCACCAATCTACTCTGCATGGTTCCGCTATCCATTAAGCCTTTAATAACTTGCGTTTCTTATTAGACATCGTCTCTCTTGCTGCTTCAATGTTATTAGCTACCTTCTTATGGTCCTGATCAAACTGAATCATTCCATCAAACATTACTGGTGCCACCGCTTCATCTACATATTGCAAGTAATCCACTGGCGCTCGTTCCGTCTGTTCTACTAAGTACCCATAAATATCAAAGTCCGCTCTTGGGATAGACTTCTTACCTTTTGGTTGATGCGACATCCTTACGTAAGATTGAATGACTGATAGTGGTACCGCGAATACCGACTTATCCTTACTAAACTCTATAAGAAAGAAGCAAATCGCTCCCATCTTCTCAGCTTTCTCCAAGTAATCCAATTGATGCTGCGCAATGTTCTTTAAATCAAATCGTGTAGCATTCTCTGTAGATTTCGCTTCAAAGGCAATAGCTCGTCCCTTATACACGCCGTCATAGTCTACGGTGCTTTTAGCTTCATAGAATCCATTTAGTACACGGCCACCTTTACTTTTTAACACCTTCACAGGAGTCGGACGCTTGTTTATAAGCGCTACTCCATCTCTTTGATACATTTCATTCACCAGATTAATAAGCATTTCAAATGCCATGCCACGGTTTCCTATTCCCATTGTTATTCCTCGCTTTCTATTAAAAGGATTATTTTATTAAGTTTCTATAAAATGGTAATTAATATATAATTAAACTATTCAAATCTTAGGTGGTGATGCAAATGACTGAAACAATTCGAATTGCTCTTTTTACTCTTGTAGGAATAAGTGCCATATTTTCTGTAATTAAAGAATTTCAAAAACCAGAAAAAAGAAAGTTTTGGATTACATTCGAAGCTTTAATTCTGCTCGGAGCAGCCTGGATGTTAATAGGACTTCTCATGTAATCTACATAATTAGTACACCCCCGATGAATAAAACTCAATATTCCGTCAATAATATAGATGACATTAGATTTTTCTCCTTGTTCCCCCTTGGAGATGAGCAGTTAGTTTTGGCTAACTGCTCCTTTATTTATAACAATGATAAAATTATTTAAAATGATTCTTCTTTATTTCTCAATATGAAGAGCCTTGGATTTCCTTTAAAAACCTTGTAGTATATGAACAAAGAGTAAGGTAAGAGTTACTCTTTGCCATTTTAGGAAAGGTCCTGTTGGAGACAACGGGGCCTTTTTTTCGTAAAAGGATTATTTTATTAAAAAATTTATTTCAAATTATAATCACTATCTTTTTCTTTAATTTTCCAGTAAAATCAAATGTAAATATTTTAATTACATAGGAGAAAGCAATGAAACATAACATTAATCTATGGTCCTTTATTTTTTCTTT
>NZ_NVEC01000037.1 GCF_002571225.1 Bacillus sp. AFS059628
ATTTTGAGGTGGGGGTCTTACTGCCCATTAAAGTAGGATAAAAAATACCGGCATTCTCTTCACAAAGAATGCCGGTATTTTTCGTTTATAACAATGATTACCCATACAATATCGAATGAAATACGCCTAACAATAAATATTGATCCTCTATATAATTCTCATCATATATATTCATCTCAATATCATACATATCTTCCTCAAGACGAATATTCCAATCTGCGATTACATATCCGTTTCTTAATAACTTTCCAAGTCCAATTGGAGTTTTGTGAACAACATATTCCTCTCTCTTATATGTAAAGGTAAATAAGAAATTTGCATCTAATAACTTTCCGTCACATATAAGTATTTCATGCTCTGCATCATGATGATCGATGTATGTTAATAAAATCCTTCTTTGACGCTGCCTACTTACATCCTTTGCAACGACGCAAATATTGTCCTTACTATCCTTTATTTCATAAATGATATTACTACCGACTTTCGGAATAAAGTCTAGTACTTTCATCAACGTATTTTTATAATAGCCCCGTACTGCGCCTACTCTTTCGCTTTCATTGTAAACTTCTATTGACGTCGTATCCGCCTTACTATCACACAGTCGCTTGTAAGAAAGCTGCATCATGCGCTCTCCTCTTAAATACTGATCAAACGTTACAGGATATTCTATCGCGCGCAGTTCCTTATTTAGTTCATTCAAATAACGCCCAACGCTCTCTACTAATGCTGTAGTGGATATACGCTCTTGCAGTTCAAATTGCTGCCAACTGGAAGCAACTCTCCACTGATCTTCCTCTTCGTATAAGAATCCAAGAATTACTTCCTCACGATCACTCGTTTCATAATTCAACTGTTCGTTCTGCCCATGTTGCACTTGTTCCATCCACTGTCCTAAATAAATACCAAGCTCTGCAACCTTCATGCATGACTTCTGAAAAAGTACGCTGTCACCGACAAAAATCGTTACATCCCCTTCAATAAAGCCATTTGCATAAGCGACATACCGCGGTTCATCCTTCTGCGGAATACTCTTGTCTAACTCAAATAAAAACGTTAACATCTTTCACTCACCTCTAGTTATTACACCGATCATCGATATAAAGTGAAACTTTNNATTTTGAGGTGGGGTCTTACTGCCCATTAAAGCGGGATAAATTGAACGCAATTCAAATTATATCGACGATTTTTTCCAATATACCTATCATAACTCAAAATATATCAACACGTTTAAAATGAAGCTACCTTTTCTTTCGCCACTTCCGCAATTTCTAAAATTTGTAGCAGACTCTTCACTTCATAAGTCGGCTTAACATCCGCCCTATTTTCTTTCAAACTCGGATTATACCAACACGTATCAATGCCGTAATCTTCTCCGCCTCTCATATCAGAAGTAAGCGAATCTCCAACCATTAATACACTTGATTTATCTGTAATCCCAAACTTTTCAAACGCATAATCAAAAATCTCACGTGCTGGTTTTTGATGACCAACCTCTTCTGAAATGATAATATGATCAAAGAAATTACATAAAGGCGAATTTCCAATTCTCGATTGTTGCACCTTCGTATATCCATTCGTAATAATACCTAACTTGCAATCTTGTAGGTTCTCACATAATTGCACTGCACCTTCTATAAGATGTACTTCTTTCCCTAAGTTTTCAAGATATACATCGCTAAATTGCTGCGCATCTACTTTTATATTATGAAGGGCAAATAATTGTCTAAATCGATCTACCGCTAATTCACTTAGCGTAATCATTTTATTTTCTAAATCTCTCCATAATCCATTACTAATCTCTTTATAACTTGAAAGATAATCGCTATACCCTGTAGGCATTCCGAACTGTACAAACGCATTATGTAATGCGTGTTTTTCCGTTTCAGGGAAATCTAATAATGTATCGTCTACGTCGAATAATATAACTTTGTATTTCATGATGTTCTCCTCAACTCCTATATTCTCATAGCTTAATTATAACAACAATAAGAAAAGGAGGCTAACCCAATCAGCCTCCCTCCTCATTATTAATCCTCTAGCAATAACTCTTTCATTTCCTCTAACGACTCTTTCGTAAAGCCAAGTGCTTTTTCAGCATACGCTTCAACTGAACCGTATTGCTTTTTCAATTCATCAATCGCAGCTTGTAAATATTCAGCACGCGCTTCAAACATTGCACCTAATATTGCTCTACTTTCATCGTTTTGTAATTTTGCACCTAAAAAGGCCATCATTTTTTCATTTAACTTTTCACGGAAACCGTTACTTAGTAAGTAGTCTTCCATTACTGTTTTTTCTGGTACACCTAGTAAAAGTAATAATAATGCTGATCCAAATCCTGTACGGTCTTTTCCAGCTGTACAATGGTTTACTAACGGTAAGTTTTCTGGGTTTTGCGCTAAGTTTAAGAAGCTCACGAATGCTTCATTACC
The DNA here is from genome assembly GCF_002571225.1 of Bacillus sp. AFS059628. Taxonomy (GTDB): domain Bacteria; phylum Bacillota; class Bacilli; order Bacillales; family Bacillaceae_G; genus Bacillus_A. The sequence continues at coordinate 2,433 of NZ_NVEC01000037.1, forward strand.
ACTTACGAAATCTTGATTCATTTTCACAAGATACTCGCCTGGTTTCCCTAACATAGAAAGGTCACCAACTTGGAAAAACTCGTTTATATTTAAATCTTTCGCTAAGTCTTGCATAACTGGTAAGCACACTTGACGAGCGCCTGTAATTTCTGGGTTTGGCTTATGCTTTACCTCAAAGTCTGTACGATAGTCACAAATTAACTTTAAACCAGACTTTTGTAAATAGTCGATATCCCACTCTGTTAGTCCTGCTAATTCTTCAGAACGGTACAACTTGCCCCATTTTACTTTACGACCTTCAGTCGTTTCATATCCTCCCATATCACGGAAGTTAAACGCGCCTTGTAATGGCAATCTACGCTCAGCTACTGTCACTGCTTGTCCATTACTTCCTACTAGTCTAAAATATGGACGCTCATTTTCACTCGGGTTTACAAGTGTACATGATGATTCTCCATTTACCGTTGCAAGTAATCCTCCAGTTTCTTCAATATGATCTGGCGAAGTACTCCAGTAAATGTGAACTTTCTCTATATTATTTTCCCACTTTATTTGTAACGTATTATCTTCGTTTCTTTCTACAGTTGCTTGTAACCCATTTCTTTGCTGCTCCATTCTTTCACCAACGCTTTCTCATATAATCGAATCTTTCTTTATTGTATTATAGGAATATCTATTTTGTCGTTCTCATTTTTCTTTTTATCTTACAAAGAGGCAAAAAGTTCTTTTACTTGTTCATAAGTTGTACACGGATTCCCTCGAAAGACATATGCAATTTGTTCATCACCTAAATCTTTATATACAACTGTCCCGCAATCAGGGTGCGAATAAATAGTCCCCTCCCGCTATACGAGTTCGAGAATATAGACCATTCATCCTCCTAAAACCCCCTCACATATCGCTCAGTACAACTCAGCAGCTGACATCCATTCTTTTCAAAAACATCCTTCATCCACTCATTTTGCACATTTGTCTCGCCAATATAATAAGATGCACCTATTTCTTTTAAGACAAACATTGCTCCTGTAAAGAATGCTGCTTCGTATCCTTTATTTCGCATATTTGGAGCGACTGCGAAATACATGAGTTTTCCTTCTTCTAACGTTCCTCTTTCAATATGTGGGATTACAATTCCTATCAACTGTTCACCTACACTCGCGGTTAAACAATGTTCTTTCCATTGCTCACCAATTTCTTGTAGCATCATATTTATAAATTGATCATAAGTGACGTGCTCTTCCGTCATTTCGTTCCAAAGAGAATAAAATGTATCTTCTCCTACTTCTTCAATCAGCTTAAAATCAATTTCACTTCCTACATCTTCTACTTCATATATATCCTTAAACACAATCATGTTTTCAGTAACATATTCAAATGAATACGTTTCGAAACATTTTTTATACACATCGTAATTTGGACTTTTTGACGAAATCTCAAAGTGTAAGTTTTCTATTTCCTCTTTTTCAGCCTCAGCAACGCAGTATTGCACCATTTCCTTTAATTGCGCTTCTGTAAAAGGCTCTGCATTATTTTCTTTTATCACGATAGAAGAAGCATTTCTTCTTATTTTAAAATGTTTTTCTAACTGTTCTATAGTCATCATATACTTCCCTCATCTATGTCATACTCGAATTTCTATTTGTTCTCCTTGCATGAGCAGGATTGTCCTTGAATATATAGAATACTAGAAAACATCGCATCTTTAAAGTGCGGAGGAGGTTCTCCATTGGATATTACAACGTTACAACAACAGTTAGAGCTTATACAACAAAATGACTATACGCAACTGCAACATATAGATATAAATGAGTTAACACTCAACATGCTTCAGTATATCGGAACGACTGATAGTTACGTTCGTTACCAACTTATATATAAATGTTTTGCACATTTCATTCATCATGAATTCCTTATGGATGATCAACTAAAATTACTGTTGCAAACTTGTTTAAGTGATGAGTATTTATATTTTGACATTTACTCCCCACATACAGATGGGGTTTTCACACGTTCTTACACTGTTTCGTTAATTGCGTTAATACTCCAATTTGCTAACTCGCACTATTTTTTTACAGAGGAGGATATCGAAGAAATAAAAAACAAACTCATTACATACACAAACTTAGAAACGGATTTCCGAGGCTATATTGAAAATAAAGGATGGGCTCATTGTCTTGCACACGTATCTGATGCCTTTACTGAAATTGTTCACAATTCCTATACGACTTTTGAGTGGTATGAAGAATTAATTCATTGTTTATTAAATAAAATCTTCATTCCATCTGACCTTTTTCATAACAATGAAGATGAACGAATTGTTACGCCGTTACTATCGATGCTATATCATGACTTCCCGCAAGATGATTTAATTTCAATTATTCATAAAAAAATAAAAAGGCTTCCTCAAATTAGAAAACGCCTTTCGCTAAATGAATATTGTATTTTATGTGCCAACATTAAAACCTTTTTACGCACATTATTTTTCAGAACGAAAGATGACCATAACTTAGCCTTTACTGCACGTAAAACAGAAAGAATGTTAAAAGAACTTCCTAACTATTATTAACATATAAGGAGAACAAATATGGGTTATATTGAAGACATGAGAAATTTAGTAGGAAATCATCCACTTATTTTAATAGGTTCACACGCCATTATATTAAATGAGAAAAATGAAATATTACTGCAGCTACGTACAGATTTCAACCGCTGGGGCATTATTGGAGGCGCCTTAGAATATAACGAAACGTTAGAAGAAGCTTTAAAACGAGAAATATATGAAGAAACTGGACTTATTATTAAAAATCCAGAACTATTCCGTACATACTCAGGACCTGATTTCTTTCAAATCTATCCAAACGGCGATCAAGTACACGGTGTACTCGTTGTTTATATTTGCCGTGAATTCCATGGTGAGCTTGTATGCGACCAAACGGAATCGAAAGAACTGCACTTTTTTCCACTTGATGAGTTACCTAGTAATCTTCCTTCTGTTATTGAGAGGATTGTTACCGACTTTCAGAATTCGAATTGAATTATTAATATAGTCAAGATGGAATTCATCTTGACTATATTTTATTTATTATCCTTATTTAACTCTTGAACAATATCCCTGTTTCCTATTCTATTAGCAAAAGGGATAAAAATAATAAGGACTATTCCGAACATCCCCACTATTACCGTTACGATAAGTTTGAAATCAAAATATAAAGGTGTACGATCTATTATACTTACCACATAGGTTAATAATATCCCTATCAAAGCCCCTAGTATAATTCCAATAAGTACATATAAATGAACTTGCGTCAAAATAACTTGTACAATCCCTTTTTTCTTAACTGTTATTGCTCGTAAAATAGCAAACTCTTTTCTTTTAGATTGAATATTATTTATAAGTGTATTACATACCCCTAATGTTACACTAAACAAAATTACTACAATAACAACAATGAAGATGGACCACCTTTGCTGAAACATTAAATTAGATTGCTTTAACGATTGAGTATAACTACTTATTTTTAATTGTGGATATTGGCCTTTCAATTTCTTTAATTGCTCCAACGTCTCTCTCTCATTATTTGAACTAATAAATGCACGATCAAAAACTGTATAATCTTGTTTATATGTTACATTACTCCAATCCATGAGCACGGAAGGCGAATTCGGTAGCTCATTAACAATTAATCCGATTTCTACCTTACTAGTCGGTCTAACCTTTTGTTCCTGTTCTGAAAATAGCCCCAATTGAACAATATCACCTACATGAAGTTTATGCTGCTCTGCTAACTCTTCTGTAATAATTATACTATTTTCCAAATTCGCAGGTACTTCTGGCAGTAATCCTTGCTTTTCCATTTCTTTTAAATCACCTAAATTATAGTCAAAAGTAATATATTTTTCACCTTGCTTTAATTCTGCCAGTGAGTTCGTACTAATCGTACTAGCTCCTTTTACACTACTTATTTCTTTACATATATTTTGTATATGAGGTGAGGTAATTGTTGAATCATTATTCAAACGATTTTCTACAACAATATGTGTTGGAAATTCTCGTTTTAAATATCTTTCATTATTTTTTTGCATCGTTTTAAATATAGTGGATCCGAAGACAACTATCACCATCATTGTACTTATCATTAAGATAACAAATGTATTTTTCCTTACTTGCGGAATTACATTTTTAATAGCAACAAATGTGTTCCTTCCAAATACTTTTTTCATTAAAGGTAGACATGCTAGTAATATCGAAGAAAGATAAATCGGAAATAAAATATATACTCCTAAAACGAGAAATATAGCTCCTATTAATATCACTATTGCCTGCGTATCTCCCGCATTTGCTACAAAGCCACCAAAAACAGTTAAAAATATACTACTAATTAAAAGGAATTTCCCCATCATACTGCGTGTTTTTTTATTAGAAAAGTCGGATTCTTCATTTTCGCGCATAAGCTTTACTGGCAATATTTTCGAACTTCTGTATGAAGGGTATAACATAAACAATTCAATAAAAAAGATACTACAAATCATTGTTACAATTGCTATTTTATAGTCGAAACTCATTGATTTAATTTGAAAAGCAAATATATGCTCTAGCCAACTTTGTAAAAAACGGTTACTGATTACAGCTAGTAACAAACCAAATATTCCACCAAAAAAATTAATTACACTACATTGAATAAATATAACTTTAAACATTTGTTTCGTTGTTGCTCCCATTGATCGCATAATAGCAAATTGACTTTTATATTTATATAAAAACACTTCAAAATTAGACATCAATAATAACGCAGTAATAATAAGTATTAATGCAGATAAAACGATTGTAAAAATATGTAATGATGCTAAATTACTTTTTAAAAACTCATCTTCCTCCGCAATATCGATTCTTAATTCTTTGTCTATTTTATGAATTTGACTAGACAACGCTAGTACATCTGCATTCTCTTTTGCTTTTATCAACACATAAGTAGCCTCATTATATTTACCCATTTTTTCATATACGTGCTGTTTCACCGCACCTTCCGATAAAATGAGTATATCTGGAGCTGAACCTCCAGCTTCTATATCAGGTAACACTTCTTTTACTACATAGGATTTATTTTCTATTTCAATCTTTTCCTCAACTTTTACTTGTAAAGTTTCTGCTAATCCATCATTTAATGTTACTTCCTCATTTGATAGATTTTTAGAAAAGTGATATCGACTTTTAGATAACGAATCATTTTGAACACCTACTGTATAAATAGCTGTATTCAATTTATTCACTTGTAAATGATTTACTAATACTTTTGACATGTATTCAACATTGTCTTGTTCCTTAATATTTTGTAGTAAAGATTTATCCATCAACTTATTTTGATCAGGGTTATATCCAACAGATAAATCCATATCTCCATATAAATTTTTAACTTCATTTATAACAGACTGTTTTGCATGACTCGAAAATACAATCATCGTAACAATTAGAGAAACAGCCAACATAACGCTAACTATAGAGGAAGTAGCAGTAAATTTATTCGTCTTAAAAAAGCGTAAGCTTAATCCTCGTACTGATTTTATCATTTTGATTTCTCCATTAATTTTTTAAATTTATCTAAAATAACATTTATATCATTTACTCCATGAGAACATGTATAATCATCAACAACTTCTCCATTATGAAAGAAGAGAACCCGATCTGCATACGTAGCAATGTGAGGATCATGAGTAACAAGAATCATACTTTGATTAAATTTTTGTTTCATATCGACTAGTACCCGTAAAATATCATTAGATGTATTGAAATCTAAATTTCCAGTAGGTTCATCTGCAAGAACAATTGGAGGAGATGTTATTAATGCCCTACCAATTGCAACACGTTGTTGTTGTCCCCCAGAAAGCTGAACTGGTCGATGATTTCTCCAATTTACTAAACCAAGAACATCTAATATTTTATTTGTTTTTTCTCGTATCTTCTCTTCTGAATCAGCTGATAATATGAGGGGTAATGCAATATTTTCTTCTACAGATAAATCCTTTAATAAATGGAATGATTGAAAAATAAATCCTATGTTATCCCGCCTGTACTCCGTTGCATATGGTTCAACAAACATATTTGTAGGAACTTCACCATTTACATAGATAACCCCCTCATCAGGCTTATCTAGAGCACCAAGTATGTTAAGTAATGTACTCTTTCCAGATCCACTCGTTCCCATTATGGCAAGGAGTTCTCCTTTATTTAACTTCAAAGTTACATTTTGTAACGCCCTAACATTTGTATCTACACTCTCATATGTTTTACTTAAATCTTGAACTGCTAACACAACTTCACTCATCATGATTCACCTCAACATTATTAAGTTTTATTCCCTCCATCAAATTAACCTGAATTAAAATTTTTTCTTTTAAATTACTAGGTGGTACAATTTCTGTTCCTATTTGGAATAACAACACTTTTAACTCGAGAGTTGTAATCATTTCTATCCCTCCTCACTCTATATTGGTAACAAATTGAAATTCCGTTCGGTTTTTTTGTAAAAAAATAAGGGAACGCTTAACGTCCCCCTTCAAATCCAATCCGTTTTTTAATTTCTGCTAAATTTACCTTCGCAATAGTACGCGCCCTCTCAGCACCTTTTTCTAACGCTTCGTATAATAAATTCGGCTCATTCATATACATCTCATATTTCTCACTCATAAAAAACTGAATTTTCTTTTTGTTAAGTTTTAATAATAGTAATTACTAATTTATTCCGAACGATATATAATCAATATATATAGAATCGATTTGCACTACAAAAACGAGGTGATGTTATGGGTTGGTTTACTAAAAAGAATGATGGAAAGATTGATACGTTTAATAACGATGATAAGGTGCAAGATGATACTTTAGGGGTAATTATACATTTCACACCTGTCGCTATATATGTATACACTTGTGATGAGTACATAGAAACGTTTGAAGGTACGCTCACTTTTGAGAATGAGAACGGAAACCAAGTAGAAATCGGGGGTACTTTCATTTCTCTTGAAGTTGATGCTAATTTCCGAATAGGCGATTTAATATTTGCTTACAAACTAAAGGAAAGCAATCTACCCATTATTGAATTAAAAGCCTACGCATAAGGTAAATTTGTTTACTATAATAAAACTATGAATGAAAAAGAGCTAAAACAGTATTACCTGTTTTAGCTCTTTTTTCACGTATTCAACTTAACAAATCTATACCCATGCGTTACTAACACTTTTAATATCGCATATCCTGGAATTGCTAAAATAATCCCCATAATACCAAATAAGTTTCCGGCAGTTAAAATAATAAAAATGATAGTAATCGGATGAATATCTAACTTTTTCCCCATAACTTGCGGAGAAATAAACTTACCTTCTGCTAATTGTACAACCATCATAACGATAATTACTTTTAACACCATTGCTGGTGAGTCAATAAACGCAATAATTAAAGCTGGTGTAATTGCGATGATTGGCCCTACATACGGAACGATATTTACAATCATCGCTAAAATAGCAAGGAGTACCGCATATTTAATACCGATAATAAGATAACCAATTAATAGCATAATTCCAATAAACAAACTAACGATAATTTGCCCTCTAATATATGAGCTAATCGCATAATGCATATCATCTAGTATTCTCATCGCTGCTGGCTGTCTTTGTTCTGAAATAAACTTTAAAAAGTGATTCGGTAACTGCTCACCATCTTTTAAAAGGTAGAACAATATAAATGGAACCATTACAAATGTTAAAACGACCTCTGTAATAGTGCTTAAAAATCCAGTTACATTTCCAGTTACTGATGATAACGACTTCGTAAAATCAACTGTGTAGTCTTTTACCATACTCGCTACATCGATATTTAAATTCTCCTGAATTTTTCCTAGTAAATTACTTTCTCCAAATCTACGTGCTGCTCTCTCAATTTCATGACCGAAATACGGTAAGTTATCTATTAATGCATCAATTTGATCTTTAATAATAGGAATAACCGTCAAGACTAAAAATACAAACAAGCCTATTACTATTAAATATATAGAAGCTATCGATACAATTCTTGATACACCTTTCTTTTCGAGAAGTGAAACGAATGGATGCAAAATATAAAATAGTACACCCGCTAATAATACGGGGAAGAAAATTGTCTTTAAAAAGACGATAAACGGTGTAAAAACAAATGATATTTTTGTTAGTAATAAAATATTAATGAACAATAGTGCAAACCCAAGTAGCACTGCTAAATAATTGTGTTCTCTAAAAAACTTTTTCAACTTATCTCTTTTTCTTATATTTAATTTCTCCAACGAAACCACCTCTTCGAAAGATGAAAAGCCCTTATTCAGGGCTTTTCGTCATAATCTATATCTCTATTTCTTTGCAGCTTTCACTACAAATGATACAATAAGAATTAATACAATTGCACCTAATAATGCTGGCACAACATGAATCCCACCAAATGATAGCCCAAAAGATCCAAATAATCTACCACCTAACGAAGCACCTAATAAACCTGCGATAATATTTCCAAACATACCACCCGGAAAATTTTTACCCGTTATAGAACCTGCAATTGCACCTATAATAGCACCAACTATTAATGTGATAATCCATCCCATTTTTAGTCCTCCATTTCTATTATGGTGTATTTCTTTTTCATACTAAATCATTATGTAATTATTATATCCAAAAAAGAAAAATCTTGTCAAATCTATGAAAATAAAGTCTACAAGGAGGTCTTACCCTATGATTCAAAAATTAATAACAGCTTCTCACAATACCGCTACTTCTATTTTAAACATTCAAATACCCGCTTATGAAATTGAAGCAAAATATATAAATAGTACGGCTATCCCTCGTCTTTATGATACTGTAGCCGATATACAATCCTGTGATGAAATGTTTTACGGCTATTTTCATGAAGATACACTGGTCGGATTTATTTCTTTTAAAGTAGATGAAGAGGAAGTTGATATTCATCGTTTAGTAGTATCCCCTGATCATTTTCATAAAGGGATTGCAACAAAACTACTACTATATGTATTTGACATGTTCTCCCCTTCCCAAACATATATTGTACAAACAGGAAAAGAAAATACCCCTGCTCTGTCTTTATATAAAAAACATGGTTTTATTGAAGTACAAACTATCGTTTTGCCCGATGGTGTGGTTTTAACCACCCTTAAAAAATCAGAAAACAACAAATAGTTTGACTTATAAATTTATTTATGTTATCTTTTACTTTATAAAACCTTTTGCTGAGTCCAATTTTTGGAGCGGGGGAACCATTTTTGTAGCTATGCTACTTGGGGCGAATCTTATTTAAGTAGGGAAACTCTCACTTCCCGAGTCCGACAGCTAACCTCGTAAGCGTAATGGGAGAGGAAGGTGCTTTTTGCCTATGCTACACATTTTGCCTCCTTAATTATAAATATGGGATCGATACCAAATAGTCACCTATATTTATAGAAAAGGAGAAATGTAAAATGTTACGTTTATCTGATCACGCAATCAAAATGATGGAGCAAAGACTTCGACTCGAACAACACCGCACATATCAAGCAAATAAAGTTGTAGATAACTTACATCACAAATACTTCTTTCAACATATTTTCCAGCCGAAAAGATAAGTACTGACCTTTAACAAAATACAGCGTACACTGAAAAAAGTGTACGCTGTATTTTTCATTTTCTCGCCTTAATAATAAAAGTAGTTGGCACCATCCTAGCTTTATATAAAGAATAATATTTCGTAGACGGCGCAGCTAATTCTTCATCAAACGCGCTAGATGGTTCAGGCTCTTCAATTCTCTCAATTGTAAAACCTGCTCGATTTAACTCATTTATGTATGTACTTATTTTTCTCTTATATAATGTCGCTTGTACATTCTCACCTTTAAATGTTTCAAACGTAATAGGCGTTTCCTCATGGTAAGAAGACTTGAAAACAATTTCTTCTGTACCATACTGTAAATTTGAATATACTGGATGCTCCCAGCTAAAAATAAAACTTCCTCCTGGCTTTACATATGAATAAATTAGTTCTAACGTTTTCCCTAAATCCGAAGTCCAACCTAATGCATAAATCGAGTACACAATATCAAAATACCCTTTCGGAATATCCGATTCTTCTTCCATTGCTCCGCATACTAACTTTGGATTCCAACCCTTTAACGTTTCATTCGCTGTTTTAATTTGTTCACTGGAAAGATCAAGACCCCATAACTCTTCCGCCCCATGCTCTGCCATATATTGCAGCGAATGCCCAATTCCACACCCAATATCAAGAACCTTTTTATTTCTAATTGAATCGAACAAATGAATCTCATCTTCAGACGCTGTATACGGACCATATTTCGGCAAACAATCTACTTGAAAGAAATAAGGTGCAACTGTGTCCCAACACTTTTTATTTAAAGTTAACATTTGTGTATCCTTCATATTCTACATTCCCCCATCCCATTTTCTTCCCCTAATTTAAATTACACATTATAACCTGATCTTCCTTTTCTCTTCGCCCGGTAATTTTTCACTTTCGCAATCGTACCGCACGCTCTTCCTCCTTCTTCTCCAGCGTACATACCGCACCATCTTTTACTTCCATTTCGTGAATTGTCATAAAATACCCAGCGGCAATCTGGACATGCTTTTAACCTCCCCCACAAATGTTCTTGAACTGCCATTAAAACAATGCTTAATACTTTTGTATATATATTTTCTTCGCGCATTGGTTCATACGTAATACCTTTCATATCTTCCTTTACATGTACATGAAATGGATATTTCTCTAACCACTTTTGCAATGATCCTCCGCCTTCAATCGTCATCCGAATATCTTCTCGAAAACTTTTTAATTCCTCTATCGTATGAAACGGAAACTCTTCATGAAAATGTTTGTTCATAAATTGCTTTATATCATCTTCGGTCTGCAACAAATCAATTGCTTCTCTCGTATCATTTGGTATTTTCCATGTATTTAAAAATTCTCGAATATATTCTAGTTCATTTGGTGCATTTTGATTCAATTCCATCCACCTTCTTCTTAAAATTTACTTTTTTCTGACTTTATGTATAATTATAATATAAAATAGTTAACCATCAAATTATTTTACTGGTTACAACATTAGGAGGAGTTCTATGAAAAGTTTCTCACTACCGATACGTTTCATGCTTATTTCTTCATTTTTTATGTCTTTTGGGTATTTTGCGGTATACGCATTTTTAGCTATTTATCTATTAACCTTTCTTCATTTTTCTGCCGTCCAAGTAGGAACAGTGTTGACGGTTATGACAATCACATCACGAGTTGTCCCTTTATTCTCAGGATTAATCGCTGACAAAATAGGCTATATCATTATGATGATAGCCGGATTATCTTTAAGAGGAATTGGATTTATCGCTTTAGGAATATGCTCTGATTTCTATACCATTTCTATTTCTTCTGCACTTATCGGCTTTGGAACTGCATTTTATGAACCTGCTGCGCGCGCCATATTCGGCTCACAACCAGCTCATACAAGAAAAAATTTATTTACATATTTAAACCTTAGTTTTAATTGCGGTGCAATAATTGGACCAATTGCCGGAGGGTTCTTACTCTTACTCAATCCAATCTATGCTTTTTCTCTAACAGGATCTCTTATGCTGTTATTCGCTATTATCTTTTACTTACTTAAAAATCACTTCCAAGTCACTACTGATAATACGTCTATCACATTAGGTATACAGGCTATCTTGCAAAACAAGTCTTTTCTTCTGTTTTCATTTATCATGATTTTCTTCTATATTATGTTTACTCAGCTTACTGTCGCACTTCCACTTCATATGAAAAACATTAGTGATAGCAATCAGCTTGCTACACTCGTGATTACGATAAATGCAATAACAGGCGTCATATTTATGGTGTTATTTCGAAAACTATTTCACAAATACAACACGCTATCGATTATTAAATACGGTATTTTATTAATGGGGATTTCCTTTTTACTCATCCCTTTATTCCAGCACCCATATTGGTTATTTATTTGTGTAATTTTATTTACAATTGGTGAAACACTCGTATTACCTAACGCTGATATTGCTATTGCAAATTACAGTAACGAAACCTATACAGCTACTTACTTCGGATTTTATCAACTATCACTCGCATTTGGTTTTATCATCGGTAATTATACCGGTACATCTTTTACAGCCAACTTAAGCGGAATGTATACACCATGGCTTATTTTCGGTGGAATAGGACTTATTGGTTTTATTTCACTACATATTTTAAATATGAAAAAGGATTTCCTAAAGAAGATATATACCTACTGTAAAAATACTGATTCACGGCAATAAGTAAACTTTTCAATCCCCCTTAAATTGGATATACACCTACTTTCATTTACATATTATGGTATAATTAAAAAGAATGCTAACTAAACATTTACATAAAACACTAGCAGTCTAGTAATACCAAAATCAAAAATCACTTGAAATTGGGGGATGTTATGAAAAAGAAATTAATGGTTCTGCTATTTATCGCAATCATATTATCCGGATGTTCAACTATAGTAGAAAATTCTTTAGAAACCGGAAACGGCAGTATTGAATTATTAACACCGACGATTACATCAAAAGATAACCAATTAGAAATTAAGACCGAGGGCATTGATGAAAATAAAGTAACTTTTATTTATGTTGCCAATACAAAAGTATTCGAACAAAAAATAAAGAATGGTGAATCCTACAAGCTTGATATTACAGGTATCAAGGATGCTCATCGGACAGACTACAAACCACGAGTTCAACTTTTACAGAATGAAGATGATGATAACGATGGCGAAATGGTAACCTTTAAACAGGTTAGATATACAGTTAATAACAACTAATTTTATAGTCTTTTCATTATAAATGTAACGAATGAAAATATACTTTTAACAGAGAAGAAATGTAAGGGGTGTTAACATGAAAAAACGATGGATTTCTTGGTGGATTGGTAACATATTTTGGATTATCATTTTTGGAATATGGGCTGCTATTATTTGGCTACGCGACGTTGATGGTGCTGGTGTTATCCAAACACCCGAAATTAAATCCATATCACTTATCGTTATATTAATCGCGTTTATCATACCTGTATTTTTTCAAGTTATATGGCTAATCATTAATTTGAGGATGAGTAGAAAAAATAATTATACGATTTAGTTTTTCAATTAACAATAAAAAAAGAGAGGAATCTACATCAAAATAGATTCCTCTCTTTTACATATGGGATTATACTGCACTTTTAAAGCTGCACTACTCCCCTTTTTTACGATACATGTTCATCTTTCTTCTTCATTAACGCTCTCTTCTTCATCGCCTTCGTTAAATATCCACCTTTAAATGAACGGATTTCATAAGAAGACATAAACGCTTTCGGTGCAATTTCATTAATAATTTCTAACAGTTCTTTTTCTCTAGAACGCTTTGCAACGATATCTAAGCGATAACGTATAGAATTAATACCTTCGCCTTCAAATACTGTAACGCCAAATCCAGAGTGACGTAATTCATCTACTAATTCATTACAACGGTCTAGTAAACTAACTTGATACGTAATATAACCAATTGCTAATTTATTCTCTATATAACCGCCTAATAACAGTCCCGCACTAAAGCCAATGACATAGGCAACGATGTTCATCCAATTTGATAAATCTTGAAACACAATACCTAAACTGACAATGTAAATAGCTCCCTCTAACAATCCAACAGCAGCAGCGGATCTGGTTTGATTCTTTACAAGCAAAATCGTACGAATTGTTAAAATGGGAACGTAAATAATTTGAAGCACAAAAATAAGTAGCGCTTGTAACATTGGTATCCACCTCTTTCAAAAAGTCTTTTGTCATGATAACATACATAACCTTTAGAAATCGATGGGTTTTTAAATTTTTTTTTATTATTTTTCATACTATTGAAAAACACAAAAAAGAAGCGTATTATATTTGTCGTTAATTTGATTCCTTTTATCCCGCTTTAATGG
>NZ_NVEC01000038.1 GCF_002571225.1 Bacillus sp. AFS059628
CTAAATTCTTTGCTTTCGCTGCATTTTGAGGTGGGGGTCTTACTACCCATTAAAGCGGGATAAATTTCCATCATACAAAAAGGAAGTTGGAATCATTCCAACTTCCTTTTTCTTTATTGAGCCGCGCTTAATTTAATACGGACTTTTGTCTCACCTAAAGATAATTCCTCGTCTTCATTCGTTAAATGACCAAATTCAAATCTCTTAACGAGTAAATTTTCTTCCAATAAATCTTTATGGTTCGTTAATGTTCGCTTTAGTTCTTCCTCTGTATCAAGAATAACATCGACTCGTAAATTAACCGGTAAATTTAGTTGCTTACGATATTCTTGAACCGCTCGAATAAATTCACGTGCTACTCCTTCTTGTAACAATTCTTCCGTTACATTCGTATCTAACATAACTGTATATTGTCCGTTAGTCGTATTAGAAAATCCTGATTTTGCAACTTTCTCTACTACTACATCTTCAGCTGTTACCACTACTTCTTCTCCTGATGTAGCTTTGTAAACTGCTCTTCCTGTGGATACAAAGTTTTGTACTTCTTCTTGTGACAGTTGTTTTAACCAACCATTTACTGCATTCACACTTTTACCAAACTTCGGCCCAGCCATTTTAAAGTTCAGCTTTAATTGATAAGACGTATACTTTGTTTCATCAAGCTCAACATGGAATGCCTTCACATTTAACTCATCCATGACGATATCACGATAAGATTCCCAATCCATATCATTTTCATTATGTGCTAGTAATACAAGTTCTGCTAACGGCTGTTTTACTTTTAAAGAATGCTGATTACGGTTACTTCTTCCCAGTTCAACAACTTGTAAAACTGCATCCATTTCCGCTTCTAATTTCGGCTGAAGTAGTAATCCATTTACAACTGGATAATCCTCTAAATGAACGCTATTTCCAGTTAAATTTAAATGAATATCTTCAGCGACAAACGGTGTAAACGGTGCAATTAATTTACTAATTGTCACAAGCACTTCATGAAGTGTCTCATACGCAGCTGCTTTTTCAGCATTCATACCAGATTCCCAGAAACGATTACGTGATCGTCTTACGTACCAGTTACTTACTTCATCTACAAGCGTCGCGATTTCACGAGCTGCATTCGTAAATTGATAATCATCAAGTGCAGTTCTCACTTTTTTCGTTGTACTATGCAATCTTGATAATACCCATTCATCCAATTTCGTCCGCTTTACATCATACGTTTCTTTTGGATTATACTCATCTAAATTTGCATATAAAACATAGAAGCTATACACATTGACTAATGTATCTATAAACTTAGATTTTGCTTCCAGTACTGTTCTTTCAGAAAAACGTTTCGCATTCCACGGAGCACTGTCAACAAGTAGCGCCCATCTTAAAGCATCTGCACCAAACTGATTTACTAAATCAACTGGATCTAGTGCATTCCCTTTACTTTTAGACATTTTCTGTCCTTCTTCGTCTAATACATGCCCTAGTGATAACACTCGTTTATAAGGCACTTTTCCTGTATATAGTGCTGATACTGCTAATAAGCTATAAAACCAGCCACGTGTTTGATCAATACCTTCTGCAATTACATCTGCTGGAAACTGTTCTTCAAATAACTCTTTATTTTCAAATGGATAATGATATTGCGCAAATGGCATGGAACCACTATCAAACCAAACATCAATTACTTCTGGTGTACGATTCATCGCACTTCCGCATTTTTCGCAGCCAACTTGCACTTCATCTACATATGGCTTATGCAATTCTAAATCTTCAGGTGTTTCTTTCGTACTATGCTTTCTTAAATCATCAATGCTTTTCGGTACAAATTGATGATCGCAACTTTTACATTCCCATACGTTTAATGGTGTTCCCCAATATCTATTTCGACTAATATTCCAGTCCACCATATTTTCTAAGAACTTACCGAAGCGGCCATGTTTCATATGATCTGGATACCAAGTAACAGAATCATTATTTTGTAAAAATGTATCCTTAATTGCAGTCGTTCGGATTAACCAACTCTCTCCTGCATAATAAAGAAGTGGTGAATCACAGCGCCAGCAATGTGGATAGCTATGTTCATACTTTTCTTTATGATATAGTAAACCTTCCTGCGCTAAATAACGAACGATATCCACGTCACAATCTTTTACAAACTTCCCTTTCAAAAATGGTACTGCTTCTGTATACTCGCCTTTCTCATCTACAACATGCAAGAATGACAATCCTTCACTTTGCACGACTCTATAATCGTCCTCCCCGTATGCTGGAGCGATATGAACGAGTCCTGTACCACTGTCTGCTGTAACAAAATCCGCTGCGATAACTCGGTAACCATTTGTAACTTCCTTCATTGGAAATGGCGGCATATAAGATGTATTTACTAATTCTTCGCCTTTATGAACAGATAATACTTCATAGTCTTCTTTTAATACATCTTGTACACGTTCTTTCGCAACAATGTATACATAACCTTCTTGTTTCGCTTTCACGTATTCCATACTTGGATGTACAGCGAGCGCAACATTTGCTGGAAGTGTCCAAGGTGTCGTTGTCCAACCTAGGAAATACTCATTTTCACTATCTTTCACTTTGAACTTAACCGTTGCACTTAAATCTTTTACTGTTTTATACCCTTGTGCAACCTCATGTGAACTTAGTGAAGTTTGACAGCTTGGGCAGTATGGTGAAACTCTATGTCCTTTATACAATAAACCTTTTTCATGAATCGTTCCTAGAATATGCCATACACTTTCGATATATGGATTCTCTAACGTAACGTATGGATCATCCATATCTACCCAGTAACCGATGCTTTCAGTGAATTCACGCCACTGCTTCTCATATGTGAATACACTCTCTTTACACTTTTTAATAAATGGTTCAATTCCATACTCTTCGATTTCATGTTTACCAGAAATACCAAGTTGTTTCTCAACACCTAATTCTACAGGTAAACCGTGTGTATCCCATCCCGCTTTTCTTAACACTTTATAACCAGCCATCGTTTTATATCTTGCTACTACATCTTTAATTGTCCGTCCAAGTGCATGACCTACATGTGGTAATCCATTCGCCGTTGGTGGCCCTTCATAAAAAACAAAAGATTGTGCGCCTTCTCGATTCTGAATTGATTGCTCGAAAATACTTTGCTCGTTCCACTGCTTACGAATGCGTGTTTCTCTCCCTACAGCTGACTCTTTTACATCTACTTTCTTCATCTACAATCACTCCTTTGAATATTTTAAAGCACACAAAAAACCCGTCCCTACGAAGTAGGGACGGGTTTAACCGCGTTACCACCCTAATTCTATTAGCTCTTCGCTAATAGCACTTAGCAACGTACTATCATACGTGTTCTTTGTAACGGTAGACATCCGTCCGGGCTTACTCTCTTTCAGCCTCGGCTCCTCGGAGATGATTTTCAAATAACGTCTGCACACCGGCTTTCAGCAACATACCGGCTCTCTGGGGAACAGTACACTATTTTACTCTTTCTCGTCTTCAGATTTGTATACTTTGTTAAAAGTTATTTTATGCCATTAGGTGATAAATTGTCAACTAATTCAAAATATATTTTTTTTATTTCCTTTTTCGCTCTTCTTATACAATTACTTTTCAAATTCTTGCAATACTGCTAAATTTTCATTATCCTCGATAAGTTCAGCAAAAAATCCTGACTCATCCTCACGAAGTACAATTTTAAGCTCTTTCCTCGCCTCTTCATTTCTGTTTAACTGTGCTAAATAACAAGCACGATCGTATCTCGCTAACAAATCACTCTCATCAATTTCCAATGCTTCATTTGCTATTTTCTCTGCCTTTATTGTTTGGCCGGCACCATGATAAGAAGATGCTAAAGAAAGAAGAATTGCTGTTTCATTCGGATGATGTATAGAAGCATTTTCTAATACGTGAATTGCCTCTTCAAACCGTTCTTGACTTTGATATATTTCTCCTAAAGCAAGAAACGCTCTACTTACAAACGGTGTTTGCTCCGTTAATTGTAAAGTAATCTTTTCTGCTTTTCTTTCTTCTCCCATTTTAAGGAATACTTGTGCTTGTAAAAGAAGCGTATCATAATCATCTGGTAACTCTCGAACCATTTGCTTCGTTAATTCTGAAGCATCCCGTAACCTATCTTCTTCCTCACACTCTATGAAAAGATTTACAAGTTGCTTCGCTACATCGTAATCCCATTTACTTTCTAATGATGTTTGCAATACATCTATCGCCTCTTTATACATCGCCACATTCTCGTAAAATAGTGCAAATCGCTGTGCTGCCATACTATTTTTTTGATTTAACTTTAATGAGATTTCATATAAATCAATGATTGTAGTAATAATCGAAATTTCTTTCGCGCGGTTTTTCATGCGATAAAAAGCTCTCGTAATTATGGATTTCTTCGGCTGCTCATTTTGTTGACGTTCAATCCATCTTTCCGTCACCGCAGATGCTGCATACATAAATGCCATACTTCTTTCAGCTTTTTTCACTTTTAGTTTATGAAGAAAATCTCGTATGTTAGACCATTTCTTATATTGTTCTATCGCTTTTACATATACATCAAATATACGTTCATTATTTACATCTTTTTGTATCACTTTCATCGCAACTTCAATTGCTTTTGCATTTCTATTTTTCACTAGTACTTTTGCATAATGATATAAAACTTCTGTATGCTCACCATCTAATTGTAGCGCATATTCAATCTGTTCTTGTTCTTTATCTATTTCATCCATCGCTCCATACACATATGCAATCGCATCTAATCGCCATATTTCAGGTACTTCGTCCGCTAATTGTTCTAGTTCAGTCAGCAATTCTTCCTGAAGATTCATTTCTACCGAAAGCTGTGCCAAATATTCCATATTAATGTGCAACGGTTCTTCTTTCATCGCCTGAACCATATGACTTTGTTCTTTAAAACGGTTTTCTTCTTTTTCGTATATTTCCGCAAGCTGTAAATGTACACCAACGAAATTCCCATCAAGCTCTAAACATGTTTCATACGCTTGTTTTGCTTCCGTCAATTGTCCTAATGCCATAAGTGTTTCACCAATTCGGTAATACGGTAATGCCGTTTCTTTTTGTTCTATCGCCTTATTATATCTTTTCATTGCCTGGCCGTACTGTCCAATCGATTCATATAAAATACCTGTATAACAGTCATATTCACTTACGTCATTTCTTTCTTTTTGTAACGTTCTTAAGAATGCTACTCCTCGTTGTACAAATACGGTTCCTTTAATTCGATTCACATATTCATCTAACGCACTTGCTACATTATATTCGCTCTGCTTTATACCACTCTCTAACTTAGACAATGCTACTTTAAATCCTTCTTCACTTCCACCAAGTTCAACCTCAGCATCCCATAAAACCATTCCCGCGTTCATAAGGAAATCTTGGCTCTTTTCAATTTGTTTTTCAATACTGAGAATATATTCTTTCGCTTCCTTATATTGTTCTCTTGCCATATAAACTTGCGTAAGTCCGAAGTGAGAATAAACATCATCATGATTTTCTTCCAAAGCACGAGTATACAATGTTTCTGCTTCTTCCAGACTATCATTTTGGAAATGGTAATCACCAAGTTTTACGTATAGAGGTGCCTTATCATCACACTTCTCAATACCTTTTAATAAAACTTCTTTCGTACTTTCTTCATCCTTCAAATCAGATTCGTATATTTCCGCAAGTTTTGTATAAATATAAGGTGCATTACTATCCAAATGAATTGCTATTTTAAGCCCTTTTATTGCTAAATATAATTCCCCTAAATGATGCGCACATCTCGCTCGCTCATACCATACATGTGCTTCATTTTTGTATTCTTTTAACAAATCATTAAAGATTTCATACGCTTCTTCATATCTTTCTAAATCTATTAATATTAATCCATGATTCGTTAAAGTGAATCGTTCCGGGCTACGCTCTAAAGCTACTTGAGAAAACTGCAACGCCTTTTCAGACTGATCGATATACATATACGATAAAGCGAGAAAACTCCATGCAATTGGCTGATCCGCGTCTAATTGTAACGAGGAACGAAAACTTGAAATTGCTTCTATATAACTTTCCTGCTCAAAAACATACCTTCCGTTTATTAAATGATATAAGGCACGATTATTTTTCTTCTCAACACTCGCAAGCATGTGCCCAGCTTTTTCTAACTCTTCAAGGCGAATAAAGCACTGTGCAGCATGTAATTTAACAAAATCTGAGTTAGGAAACTTCTCCATTAACTTTTCAATACAAGATATAATAAACTCTTTATCTACTTCAACATCTAAGTGCTTAACCGTATATAACCACGTATTCGGATTATCACTCGTTCCTTTTAAAAACTTTACTAAGTCATGAATCCCCTCTTTATCTTGTTCATCCAAATGATCTGTTAAAGAAAAAATAGATTTAAAATAATGATGTTCTTCTTCATTTAAAAATGATAGTAGTTCCTTTTTTTCTTTCGGAACAAACGTAATCGCTAAACACCCTGTATAACGATATTTTTCTTGCAACTTACTATATTCCACAATAACTGGTTCGATAAAGTTCGGATCTTGAACATAAAAAGCTTGCAATGTCTCATCATATCCAGCTAGTACTTGTACATGTGAAGCATGCTCAATATCTATACTTAATAAAACGGGAATCCCCTGATCTAACAGTCTCTTATAATTTTCTACATTCCCTTTAAAATAACGATATTCATAACCTAATTCTTCTAAATAAGAAACAGTATCTGAAAACTTCGAGCCTGTCATATCAAAAATAAACTCTGCTATCTCATCTTGTGTACGTGTTTCTCCCCATAACTGCAACATCATTTCTAAACTTGTCGGCACACAATAATTATCCTTTTGTACAATCGGAACTATCGGTAAGTGAACCTTTTTGCCATCTGGATTTTTTTCTAAATTATGATATAAAGACCCTTTTAAACTTTTTTCTTCTTTTAATAATTGTTGTAAATCTACAAGTTTATTCATTTTGTAAAGAGCTTCTGCACGTAAATGTACGAAGTAAGTTTTATACGCATGATAAGGAAGCTGATTATTTATGTTATCTATTACCGCTAACATTTCTTCATACTTCCCTAAATCTAATAAATATTTCACCTTTTCAAAATGGAAATATGGTACTTGTGGGAACTTTACAATCGCATCATTAATTAGCTGTAATGCACGTTTTTGTTCTCCTTTATTCGCATATAACTGTGATAATAAATAGGTAGATAACTCTTCACAATCTTTATGCTGCATACCAGCTATAAATTGTTCTTCTGCTTTCTCCCATTCACCTGTATGCATATACACGTAGCCCCATTTATCAAATACGGCACGTTCACTGTACTCCTCTGCCTTTTTCATATAAAAAAGGGCTTCTTCATTTCGTTTCATTTCCAACAAACATCGTACTAATGTAAAATATGTTTTCGCTAAAAGATCAACGTCTATCTCTTCTTTATTTACCTCTTCTAATGAGTCTTTTAACAATTGTTCTACTTCAAGTATTTTCCGCTCATCAATTAACTCATCACAATATAAAGAGAGCGTTCTCATATTTGGGAATTTTTTATAAGCGTAGCGAATGAGGAATGAACTGTATTGGTGCATAAGCCCTTCATCAGTAAGACGTATTAATATATCAAACTCCTTATGTGAAGGAACACTAGCAAGCCAACTCTTCAAATAAGAAAAAGTATTCTTTTCTTTTATATATGAAATTTCATTATTTATTTCCTGTAATCCATCTATAAATCTCTTGTCTTTTAAACAAGCATCTAACTGCTTAAAATCTAGCATGTATTCACCTCGAATAATTTTTTGCACTGCTACTTGCTTAGATTTTACACATCATATTGTAGGTATTCAACTAAAATCTCCTATAATGGATAGTATTATTTAATATTATTCGAATTTATAACAAAATATAGTAAAAATGATTATTTTTCTCCATATTTTGTTTGATTAAATGGAATAACGTTACATGCGGACCTTATCTTTTTGAAACTGAAATCAGCACATGAAATTATATCGGCGATAATTCAAATATATCAGCGATTATACGGTAGATATCGACTCATTGACAAAAAATTATATAATTCGACAAACAGCTATCTTTCAACATTCTACGTCACCAAATGTAATTTTCATATTCGGAGCATATACTAAAGAGGAATGTAGATGAAATGCTCTAAAAAATTTGAGTTCAGCTTCATATTGAGCTAGCGCATCATCATATATTAATCCTCTAGCCATTAAAAGCTCTATAAATCGCTGTTTATCACCTGGATCTCCTGCAATTCCCTCTTCTTTTAATGAGTGATACAACTTTTCTTTATCATTATGATGCATATTAGAATCTAAAAAGTTCACTTTATCACTTACTCTACATTGAATATTTTTTACGCCTAGTTCACTTAAATACATCGGTATTTTCATACCAATACTTCCATCTTTTCCGCTTCTCTGCGTGTCACTTTCAAATAACTTCTGCAAAGTGCCTAACCTAATAATTTCCGATTGATTCTCTCCATCTAAAAAGTATGAAGACATATTTGATATCCAATGTGGCTCAAAACAAATTATTTTCCCTCCACTTTTAACTAAATGCATCATTTTTTGTAGCATTGTTTTTGGTGAACTCATATGTAATAAGAAGGCATGACAAATTGCTATATCATATGTATCGTTCAATTCAATTTCTGTAGCATCTCCCTCAAGAAATTCTATCTCATATGGAAGTAAACGAAACAACTCTCTCGCTTCAGCAAGTAATGTTTCTCCACTATCAATACCTGTATACTTTGAACCTCCTGGAAGTAACGGCATTAATACTAAGCCTAAATAACCATATCCACAACCGAAATCAACAATATGTACTGGCTTAGTAATCTTCCAAACTGTATTTACTAAAAAACTTACATAATCGTCGTTGTAATATAAATCTCTTGTGTTTTTTAAATATATTAGTTTGCTGTTCCAATCATACTCTTCCAAAACCTACGCCTCCTTTTATATACAAAACTATAGTTCTCCATTTGATAAACGGATTCCTATGTTTCTAAAAATTTTAGCGCTATTGAGCTCTAATTAAAACGTTATATTGCACATGCGCTTTACCCTCCGCCTATTCAACAAATTAATCTTGAAAAAGTAAAAAGGATTACATACCTGAAACGATACACAATCCTTTTATAATAATATTGAAATAAACAGAAGATTAGTTAGTACAATCACAATCCGAGCAATCAGTACAATCTATTACGTCACAATCTAAATTTCTCTTTTTTTTGCTTCTTTTCAAATAAAAATATAGTAGTACCATAAATAATATGCAAATAACAAAAGCTATTGTTGCTTCTATATATTTTTCATAAATGATACAACCAATTCCACTTCCACCTGATATAAAAATTAGAATTATGTAAATCCAGAACATGTAAGTATTTACCTCCGTTAATATGTGGTTTAAGATATAATCCATATAATACTAGATGCAATAAATAGTCCCATACCATTTCCGCTTAATAAGCCGGTAGTTACTCTTAACAAATTTGTGCTGCTTCGCCATTTCCACTTTTGGCTGAATCCATCGATTAATAATGGAATTTGAGCAAAAAAGGATAGCAATAATGAGAGACTAAACGAAGGTGTTATTAAAAAGTAAATTGGAAACATACAGAAACCAATAAGCATACCTGTGCATCGTGCACATAAAGGTATGTATTTTTGTAGTTTAAGAAAACTCCTTTCTGGTATTCTATGACAAGGAATATGCAAAATAAAACCTCGAATCAATACAGATCATCCTCTCTACAAATATTTTAATTGATTTCACAACATAATTATAGAGTTGTTACACTTCGTAACATATAACTTCTTATAGTTTCAAGGTTTAGTCGGCAAAATAAAAAAAGACAAATTAGGTTAATGATCTCCTAATTTGTCTTTTTTTACTATAGCTTTATTTTACATCTCCTCAGGTGCCTCCACCCCAAGTAAACGTAATCCCTCTTTTAATACAACCGTCACAGCATACACTAATGCAAGTCTGCTGTCTTTCTCTTCGCTCTCTTCTAATATACGAACATTACCGTAATATTTATTAAACGATTGTGCTACATCCAATACATATTTTGAAATGATTGATGGCTCATTTTTGTTGAAGGCTGCTTCAATTATTTGAGGGAATTTATTCAATAATTTTACGACGCTCCAGCTATGATCATCTTTTAATGCAAATGTACACGTTTCAAATTCTACACTTTCTTTTCTTAAAATAGAGCAAGCACGTGCATGTGTGTACTGTACATACGGTCCTGTTTCTCCTTCAAATTTCAGCATATTTTCTAATGAAAATTCGATATTATGCATACGCTCGTTTTTTAAATCATGGAAGATAATTGCGCCAACACCGACTTGCTTTGCTACTTCTTCTTTCTGTTTTAAATTTGGATTTTTCTCTTCAATATTTTGTTTTGCAAGGTCTATTGCTTCTTCAAGTACTTCTTCGAGTAAAATAACTCTTCCTTTACGTGTCGACATTTTCTTACCGTCTTTTAAAATGAACCCAAACGGTACATGTTCCATGCCGTCAACCCAATTGTAGCCAAGCTTTTTTAATACAGTGAAAAATTGATTAAAATGTAAACTTTGTTCTGGGCCAACTACATATAGCGCTTTATCAAATGCATATGTGTTTTGACGATATAACGCTGCCGTTAAGTCACGTGTTGCGTAAATCGTTGCACCGTCGGATTTTCTAATTAAGCAAGGCGGCATTCCCTCTTCTTCTAAATTAACGACTAACGCGCCTTCTGACTCTTCAAGCAAATCATGTTCTTCTAAAATCTCAATAAAATCTTCCATCAAATTATTATTAAAAGCTTCCCCTTGAAAATTAGTGAATTCAACACCGAGAAGTTCATAAATGCGAGAAAATTCTTTTAAAGATTCGTGACGGAACCAATTCCAAAGCTCAACAGCTTCTTCATCACCTTCTTCTAACTTCTTAAACCAAGCGCGTCCATCTTCTTCTAATTCTTCATCGTCTTTTACCTCTTCATGGAATTGCACATATAACTTAAACAGTTCACGTATTGGATCCTCTTTCACTACTGCTTCATTTCCCCATTTTTTATAAGCGGTAATTAACTTTCCAAACTGTGTGCCCCAGTCTCCAATATAATTAATTCCTACAACTTCATAACCACATTTTTCAGCGATATGTTTCAGTGAATTTCCAATCATTGTAGAACGTAAATGTCCCATTGAAAAAGGTTTCGCAATATTCGGAGAGGAATAATCGATAACTACAGTCTTTTCACATCCAAAGTGATTTTGGCCGTACTTTTCTTTCTCCGCTAAAATTGTTTTTAACACTGCATCACTTACAGTTTCACGATTAAAAAATACATTTACGTAAGGACCAACAGCCTCTACTTTCGTAAAGAATGGATCACTTAATTTCTCCGCAACTTCCTTTGCGATAATAGCTGGTGATTTTTTATATTGTTTTGCAAGTGAAAAGCATGGAAATGCTGCATCTCCGAATTCATCTTGTTTCGGCGTTTCGATTAAATCTAAAATTTGGTTTTGCGTTAATTCATTCGTAAAAATATTAGATAAACTTGCTACAAACTGGTTTTTATACTCCATACTACAACCTCCTTATTTTTTTAAACACAAAAAACTCGTCTCTAAAAAGAGACGAGTTTAAACCCGTGGTACCACCCTTGTTGTTCATTATGAACCACTTTCCCGTTTATAACGAGGACAGGGGGCCTCGGCTTACTCTACTATTCGTTCAAGAAGCATCTCCGAAGTGCGCTTCATCTTTTTCTTCCGCACTAGGCTCACACCATCCCTAGCTCGCTTTCCTTCTAAAAAAGACTACTCTCTTCATCACAGACAGTATATTTAATTAATTATTGCTTATTATACATCTTTTCAAACAATTAGCAAGGGGCAATTACACCAAAGTGAAACTTAGCACTTTTTCTTTTATATACGTGAAAATTATGTTTTTCAAATCTAGAACTGCGGAAATGATCTTTCAGAACGACACGCTTTCTCGCCACACGCTTCGCTTCTGCAATTGTTTCGTCAGTAATATCATGGTACAAAGCGAAGTGTTTTAATCCTTTTATTCCATCTGATTCTATAACAGTTTCTTCAAACATCGGATCAAGGTACACAACATCATAACTATTGTCTTCACATTGTGTTAAAAATGCGTAATGCTCCGTTTGCTTCACATCGATTCGTTTCATTGCCTCATCAATTTCAGAAACAGATGAAGACCATGTTTTCAAACCATTTTCCATAATATAAGCCATATACTCATTGCCTTCAAGTCCCGTTACTTTTCCGCTTTTACCAACAATATAACTAGCTACAATACTATCTGATGCCATACCGAGTGTACAATCTAACACTGTCATTCCGCTCTCTAATTGCGTGGCTTGTACAAACGGGTCGTGTTCTCCGCGCATTAATCTTTTCACACGAAACATCGCTGAGTTTGGGTGAAAGAAAAACGACTCTTCCGTTCCTTTTGGGTAAATAGCTAATCGATTTTTGCCTACGACAAGTACATCTTGTTCATACTGCTCATGCAGTTTATGTACCGGTATATCATTACGTTTAACGAATGAACGATTTAATTCTGTGGCTACCTGCTTTGCATAATCTGTCATTTCTTTATTCGTTCTTCCTGCTGTTGTTACTATCATTCTTTCACCTCTATATAAAGAAAAGAGGGAGATTTACTCTCCCCCTTCTTTAGCAATTCTTTTCGAAAGCTTGTTCTAAGTTCGTAATAATTTCGTCCATAGTTGCACCTTCAATTTCATGACGGTGAATGAAGTGAACAACTTCTTTTCCTTTTAATAATGCCATAGATGGTGAAGATGGAGGAATTTCTCCGAAGTATTCACGCATTTTTGCAGTAGCATCTTTATCTTGACCTGCGAATACAGTTACAAGATGATCAGGTTGTTTTTCAGCACGAACAACCGCTTGACCTGCTGATGGACGTGCTAATCCAGCTGCACATCCACAAACTGAGTTTACAACTACTAAAGTTGTACCTGTTGCGTTTTCCATAAATTCTGTTACAGCTTCCTCTGTAGTTAACTCTTCAAATCCAGAACGCACTAATTCTTGACGCATTGGGATTACCATTTGGCGCATGTATTCTTCATAAGCATTTGACATCTTGTAATCTCTCCTTCAACTTTCATTCCAAATTCATCATATCACGCTCTATTAATAGGTGCAAAAGAAAGATAACGATGATTTCATTTTTTTGTAGGGATTTCACAAACCCCACCGCGGCAATGTCCAACTGGGACAAGTGTTCTATTGTTAGCGATATAATCGTATACTTTACTTCCAAATCCGAGTACGATAGATAGTTTTATAAAAGGAACAGCAAACCAGTAAGATGGAACGGCCTTTGCTAATACATGTATGCTATCAATTCCGTCATACCACTTATTATTTTTTAAAATATACAATCTTTGTTCCATCTTGCTTTGTAGTTCTTGAGAAAGTTCATACTTCTCAACTACATCTTCATCTCGAAATGAAACAAAGTTCATTTTACCCTTTTTATCTAATTTTTTCGTACGTTCTGCAACCGCCGTACACATCGGACACCAACTATCATAGAAAACAATCATACATTATTCCCCTTTACGAGACTCCGTCATTTGTTTCCATACAGAACCTTTTGCTTCTTCTCCGCCTTCAATACGCTCTAATGCTAGACGCGCTTGCATCGCTACTTCAAACTCTGGATCATCTTGCGCTGCTTTTAAAGCCGGAATCGCACTTTCATCTCCAAGTTCAAATAAGAACATAGCTGCACGCCAGCGTACTAATTTACTTGAATCCTTCAGAGATTTAATCATAACGAACATCGCAGCTGGATCACCTACATCTGATAAGCAATCACCCGCTGTACGTCGAACACTTACAGAACGATCTAATAATGCTTTATATAATAAAGGCAATACTTCATCACCTTTTACCATACCTAAATACGCTGTTGCTAAACGGCGGATCGAAACTTTTTCATCATCTAACGCCATCTTCAACACTGGAATATCTTCTTCAGTAGGATCCATTTGTTCTAATGCTGCAAAACGTTTTTTCCAGTCAGCATCTTTCATCATCTCTTCTGTTACTTTATATGGCTCACGTTTTTGAATCGTTACTTCAACAGCACCTGCCTGGTTTAATAATTCTTTAACCGTTTCATTTACACGTTCTTCTGAATAAGCAGCAACAATCTCTTCGACTACTTCTTTCCCGATTTCTTCAAAGTTTCCGTAACGTGTACTTTGTTCCACCCATTTGCGCTCTTTTACAACGTTTGGTGCAGACATTTGCACTTTCATAATTGATTCTTTAAAACGATCTGGTAAACCAACACGTTCTTCTGTTGTTCCATCTGTTAACTTTACTTGCATTGGAATTGTAAAGAACATTTGAACAAACACTTTTACTTCCCCAAAATGAGCAAGTTGTTGTTCTTCACTTTCTTCTACTACTTCTTCGCCGAAAACAGCACGAACTTGTTGTAATAAAACTTTCCAGTCATACTTCGCATTTCGCTCCACTGCTAAAAAGTCGGCTACATGATATACACCTTTAATGCCTTCAATTTTCAAAATTTCTTGCACTTGCATTGGTGCTTGTTCTTTATTTTCATTTGTATAATTATTACGTGCTCCTGATGGTAATACTTCATTCAAAATAACTTTCATTGTATTTGGACTTGGCGTCGGTTCAATTGCTTTAATCTTCACGTAAAAAACTCTCCTTTATTGCATGTTCTTAGCTGTATTGTAACATGTTACCACTCTATACTCCTACTCGGATGCTTTATTTTGCTGATTTCTTTCCACCATCATACTTTAATTTCCTCAAGTCCCATCTTATTATGATGCCCCCTCCCGCCTTTTCTCCAAAAATGTAATATTTTCAATCACAACTTCCGTTATATATATTCTCTTTCCTTGATCATCCTCGTAATTCCTCGTATGAATACGTCCGGTAATTCCAACGAGTGAACCTTTCTTACAATATTCAGTTACATTCTCAGCTGACCTTCTCCATACAACGCAATTAATAAAATCTACTTGCTGCTCACCTAAACTATTTCGAAAACCTCTATTCACCGCAACACATACTCGTGCATACGCGACGCCTTGCTTTGTGTAGTATAATTCTGGCTCCTTTGTCAATCTACCGATTAATACAACTCGATTCATCATAAGTTATACCACCTCACATATTTTTCTTCATTGTAAATAAAAATATATGAAGGGTAAAAAGCGTAAAATAATATATTTTAAAGTAAAAAAGATTATTTTTTTATGCTATAAAAGAAAAAAAGAAACCTTACATATTTTAAACATGTAAGGTTTCAAAATTTATACTTCACTGCATGAAATGTAATATCCACCACGAGCCATCTTTATCTCAACGCGGTACATTACATTTTCTAAGTAAAAAGTAATCGGTTTAACTTTACTCTCAAATTTTAGTCTTTCATTACATTCAGCCGCATATCCCTCTATTGCTGAAGTAATAACTTCTGATGATGGATACGTTAAAGCATCATCTAGTTCTATGAAAAAACTTTTAGAAAATAGCTTTTTCATAATCCCTTTCTTCTCTTTCATCATATTCCATCCCCTTCAATTTAAGGTTACCAACATCCATATTATACCACATCATCAATTTATCTTTAAAAATAAAAAAATCCTGCATTTTTCATGCAGGATTTTTTTATTAGTCATTTTTCGTAAAGTAAGAAACGAAACGAAGAATTTCTAAGTATAACCAAACTAATGTAAGCATTAGTCCCATTGCAGTGTACCACTCCATATATTTCGGAGCTTGACTACGTACACCATTTTCGATTAAATCGAAATCTAGTAATAAGTTTAATGCAGCAACTACGATAACAACTGCACTAATAATAATACCGATTGTCCCACCTTGGTGAATGTACGGAACCGTTACACCAAACATGTTTAGTAGAAATACGACTAAGTACATAACCATAATTCCAAGTGTCGCTGCCATCACGCCTGTACGGAATTTATCCGTTACTTTTACTACGCGGGTTGCATATAACACTAACATTGCAAATAGAATTGAGATTGTTAGTAATACAGCGTTTAAAACGATAGAATCGCCAAACTTCATTGTATAAACAGCTGAAATACTACCTAATACAACCCCTTCTACCGCCGCATAGATTGGTGCACCAAAAGGTGAAATACGCGGGAAGAACATAGATGCAAATGCGATGATTGCTGCAACGATTAAAGCACCAATTAATACTGGCATCTTCATCGTACCCTCTATCATCTGTATGTATGAATAGACAGACGTTGCAAGTAGCAAGATAAGCATAATAAACGTTTTGCCTACTGTTCCGCCAATAGTCATCGCAGAAGCACTTGCTCCTTCTTTACGGAATGCCTCTTTTTTCAACATTGGATTAGATGTTCTCATTTTTTCCCTCCTAAAATAGGTTCTACCAATAGTGTAAAGTTTTTCTCTTTACTTTTCAATATATGCAGCTTGTTTTTATTTTAATCCTTCAACAATGTCCGATAGTTCACTCCATCTTTCCATCGTTTTTTCTAGCTCTTCTTCTGTTTTTTGCTGTGCTTCAGATAATTCTTGTGCCTTTGTGAAATCAGAACCAACATTTGCAAGCTCTTCTCCAATTGACTCAAGTTTTTCTTCAAGTTCTGCAATTGTATCTTCAATTGTTTCCCATTCGCGCTGTTCGTTATATGAGAGTTTACGCTTACGTTGTTGCTTCGGTGCTTCTTCTACCACTTTTTTCTCTTTTTGCACTTCCGCTTTCTCTATAAGTTCTCTCGTTTTTTCCATTTCTAAGTAATCCGTATAACTACCTAGAAATTCGCGCACTTCTCCTTCTCCCGTAAAGATGAACAATTCATCTACTACTTTATCTAAGAAGTAACGGTCATGCGACACAGTTAAAACGACACCTGGGAAATCTTCTAAATAATCTTCTAACACCGTTAATGTTTGTGTATCTAGATCATTCGTAGGCTCATCCAGTAATAGTACGTTCGGTTCTCCCATTAATATACGTAATAAGTATAAACGTCTTCTCTCGCCACCAGATAATTTGCCAAGCGGTGTACCATGTGAATGTGGTGGGAATAAGAAACGTTCTAACATTTGAGACGCACCAATTACTTTTCCGTCTGTCGTATGAATGACTTCCGCGATCTCTTTAATGTATTCAATCATACGTTGATTTAAATTCATCTCTTCATTTTCTTGCGTATAATAAGCGATTTTCACTGTTTGCCCAACTTCAATTTCACCACTATCAGGAGATATTTTACCTGCAAGCATATTTAATAACGAAGATTTACCGCTACCATTAGCTCCAATAATTCCGATACGATCGCCTGGTTTCACAATATGATTAAAGTTGTTTAATACAGTTTTATCGCCGAATTTTTTCGTTACATCTTTTAACTCTAGTACTTTTTTCCCAAGACGGCTACCGCTAAGCGCGATATCAACTGACTGTTTTGCAGCTGGTCCTTCTTGACCTTTTAACTCTTCAAAACGTTGAATACGTGCCTTTTGTTTAGTCGAACGAGCTTTTGCACCACGGCGAATCCATGCTAGTTCGCGGCGATATAAGTTTTGACGTTTTGATTCCTGCGCAAGTTCTTGTTCTTCACGAAGTGCTTTCGCTTCTAAAAACGTACTGTAATTTCCTTCATAACTATACAGTTTTCCATTATCTAATTCAAAAATACGATTCGTCACACGATCTAAGAAGTAACGATCATGGGTTACAAGTAATACTGCACCTGTATATCGTGCTAAATATTCCTCTAACCACTCAACTGTCTCATGGTCAAGATGGTTCGTAGGCTCATCTAAAATTAATAGATCTGGTGTTTCAATAAAACATTGTGCCATCGCAATACGTTTTTTCTGTCCACCAGATAAATTTCCAACAATTGCTGTGAAATCAGTAATTCCTAATTTCGTTAATAACGATTTTGCGTTCGCATTTGCTTCCCACGCACTCATCGCATCCATACGTTGTTGCACTGCAAATAATTGTTCCTGTACTTTTTCATTGCTTGGATCTTTTTCGATATGTAATAGTGCCTTTTCATAGTCACGAAGAAGACGAATTAAAGGTGTATCACCATGGAAGACTTGCTCTAATACTGTTAATTGCTCATCAAACTCCGGTTGCTGTGATAAATAACTAATTGTATACCCACGTGAATGAGTCATATCACCTGTATCAGCAATTTCAGCCCCTGCAATAATTTTTAATAAAGTTGATTTACCAGTACCGTTTACTCCGATAATTCCGGCACGTTGTCCTTCTGCAATACTAAATGATAATCCATCAAATAACGGTTTTTCTCCATATGATTTTGATAAATTTTCCACAGTTAACATTTTCATATTTGTGCATTCCACTCTTTCATAAATTGTTCAATAAACTGTTCCATATAACGATGACGAACTTCCGCCTCTTGTTTTGCTGCGCTCGTATTCATTAAGTCTTTTAGTTTCAAAAGTTTTTCATAGAAATGGTTTAAAGATGGATCATTATTTTTTCTATATTCATCTTTCGTCATCACTTCACGAGGCGGAATAGTTGGATCATACATTAATCTCCCTTTCGCTCCACCATACGCAAATGTGCGAGCTATTCCAATTGCACCAAGTGCATCTAAGCGATCCGCATCTTGAACAATCTTCCCTTCAAGTGACTCTACTTTACCGCCATGACCACCTTTATAAGACATATTGGCGATGATATGAAGAACATGTTTACTTTCCTCTTCTTCCACATGTAACTCTTCTAACCAATCAGAAACTTTTTTCATTCCTGCTTCTTCACTTTCATTTAACTTCTCATCAGCCACATCGTGAAGTAATGCTGCCATTTCAACTATAAAACGATTTCCTCCTTCTTGCTCGGATAAAGAAATCGCCAGTTTATGTACGCGCTCAATATGATACCAATCATGCCCACTCGCATCTTTTTCTAAAATATGTTTTACAAAAGTAATTGTTTTTTGAATCTTTTCTTGTTTTGTCATTTTATCTTCACCCAGTTACTTATTGTAACACGCCCGCATTTTTTCATCACATATTTTCTTGTCCGCCCATACACTGGGTGGTAGGCATCATCATGAAGGAGGAATAAACATGTTCTATAATAATCAACCGCCTTACCCACAACAACCATTTTATCCTCAGCAACAGGAAGAACGGTATGAAGAACAATATGAGGAACAAGAACAACAATATGAACAAAATCCATACACAACACCACAAAATCAAGAAGCAAATTATCAACAAAACGCATACGACACACGTCCAAATTATGAATATCCTCAAAATCCATATGCAGTACCACAAAATCAAGAACAACAATTTCAACAAAATCCATATGCAATAACGCAAAATCAAGAACAACAATTTCAACAAAATCCATATGCAATAACGCAAAATCAAGAAACTGAATATCAACAAAACGCATACGACACACGTCCAAATTATGAATACCCTCAAAATCCATATGTAGCACCGCACAATCAAGAACAACAATTTCAACAAAATCCATACACAACTCAGCCTCAACAACCACAATATCAGCCGCAAATGTACCAACCAAACTACGACGCGCGTGTTTCACCACCTAAACCACCAACACTTGATCCTACGCAACCACAAATTTTACCGCCTGGACCAACACTTGATATTACACAACCGCAAATCTTACCGCCTGGACCGATTACAGAACCAACACAACAACAAATTCAACAAGTTGTCGGTACACAGTTTTTACCTTTAAAGAAACCTGTACTAGATTTCGTAAAACCTTGGGTAGATTACGGTTTAAATGAAGCAAAACATACATCACACAAACACGCTTTAACAGAAGTTGCGGCGATTATGTTTTTAGTTGGGAAAGGATTCAACCCAACGATTGCACATTATATTGTGGAATCTTGGGAGAAGAATGAGCAGTTTTAAGGTTATCCATTTCATTTTAAATAAAACAAAAAAAGTGTCACAAATGCGTAGGTTATAAGCATTTGTGACACTTTTTGTTTGTTATATTAAATATCATTTCAATACTGAATTACTGCAGTTACCTTCTCTTTCTAGGACCTATAATTAATTTAATCGCCGTTCTCTCTTGATCATTAATAGTAACCTCTTGAAATGCCGGAACAAAAGCTAAGTCAATACCACTTGGAGCAACAAACCCTCTTGCGATCGCAATTGCTTTAATTGCCTGATTTAAAGAACCCGCCCCAATCGCTTGAATTTCTACATTACCACTTGTTCTTAGTACACCTGCAATTGCACCTGCCACTGAATTTGGTTTTGATTTTGAAGATACCTTTAATATATTTTCCATGTAAGTTGCTCCCTCTATTATTTAATCGCTCTTTTGTTACCGTTTAAAATATTTCAACGTATCTTTTAATACTATTCACACCAAAAGCAAACAATGCTACATATGTACATTCATTCGATACTTTTCGTCTTCTTCCTGCCTTACTACGTAAATAAAGAAGGATAACTAAAAATCTAATATAAAAAACATTCAAATAAAAAGATATCACTTTAACGATCATATCATTGCAACTGAGGATACTGGTTTTACTGTTTCAGATATAATTAATATAAGCATTCACCCCACGCTTCAATTCCCCAAGAAATCCCTCTAATATTTTCACCATATCATTAACCTTTTCTTTTTCAAAAATGGTTACAGCTTCTATTCTATTACTATATTTCATCGTATTAGCACTTTATTTTCTATATCTATCACCTTTCATATAGGACAAGCATAAAATACTATGAGTATACACTTCATTCATAATAGGAGGTAATATATTGGGTTCATACTATCATTCTTCAAGTTCCAATAAAAAATGTTCCTGCAACTCTTCTTCCAGTTCATATAAAAAATGCTCTTGCAATTCCTCTTCTAGTTCATATAAAAAATGTTCCTGCGACCATTCACATAAAAAAAGTTGTCCGGCATACGGCACTTTTTGGCAAACAGAGTTTATAACTGTTCCTTTTGGAGATCCTTTTCCATTTAATCACGTTGGTCCTATAGTAGGAGGCGTTTCCTTACTAAATCCTACTACTATACAAATTAGTCAAGCTGGTGATTATAGAGTTTCTTTCATTTCAACAATTAACACTACTGTAAATCCTGTCTTTCCACATATTCCAGTCATGACTATATTTCTAAACGACAATCCACTTGCTAATAGTCAAGGTGACTTTGCTTTTCAAATGAATACTTCATCAAATAACGAATGCCTTCAACTTGCAGGCGAAACGATTGTTACAGTTCCAGCTAACTCAACTCTTCAACTGAAAAATAATAGTGGTTTTAATCGTCAAAGTATTGCAACTTGTGATAATGGTATTAATTCAGTTGAATTAACAGTTATAAAACTAAGTTAATAATCACCTTCTCATTCAGATGCTATTTCAGCATCTTTTTTATTGAATAATGCTTTTCTGTTAATCTAGTAAACATGAAAAAAGTACCGAACTCTTCTACTGAAAAAGTTCGGTACTTTTTATATTAAAAGCTTCTCATTCCTTTTTATTTCTCCACATAAACTGACTTAACAATTGTACGACTATAAGGTTGCCCTTCTTTATTCATCCCTTTTATATCCATCGTAACGTTATATACTCCTGGTTGCTTTATGTCCTTCAAAGCACCCGTAAATGTATTGTTATTAACATTTTGTAATTCACTATATTCAGAGACTAGTTTTCCTCCTTTATTCACGACTCTTACCGTTATAGATAGATTCCCTTTCATTTCAGGTGCCACAGGTGATTTTTTCAGTTTATACTCAGATTTATTCGCTTTAACTTTTGTAGGCATTTGGAGAATAAATGGCGCATCAGTCTCGTAATCGCTTACAACTAAATATGCATCTTTCGACTGCTTCGCCATCATTTTAACTTTCCATTCTCCTACATCCATTTTATCAAATTTAAATGTTCTAATTGTCGCACCATTAAAGAAAGATTCACCTTCGCCAGTAGTTATAACGCTATCTTTATTTGTATACATTTTTCCTTTTGGAGATATCATTTGTACTTCTACATTAGAAGAAGCAGTTAATATAGAAACGATTCCTTCCGCTTTTTTATCAACTGTAACAGTTTGCTCTATCCACTGATTTTGTGGCAATTCTCCTCCTAAAATGTTTTGATTTGAAGTTGTATTAAATTGTTCTATATTTTCA
Organism: Bacillus sp. AFS059628; assembly: GCF_002571225.1. GTDB lineage: Bacteria > Bacillota > Bacilli > Bacillales > Bacillaceae_G > Bacillus_A. Next base: position 22,361 of record NZ_NVEC01000038.1, read on the forward strand.
TTTGAACTAGTGCTGGATGCTACTAAAGCTGGTACGGCTACATTTGATGTACGTAAATATGGTTCAATTCGCGAGAAAACAGCAGATCCTTTTCGTATGTTATCATGATCAAATCTGGAATCTGTAAATAAATGAGTTCCATACGGTAACTTAGCACTCCATTCATTTACTAGTCCATCATTTGAACCGTATGATGACAAATATAACCCGCCCATAGATAACGCAGAAAATACTGGTCCCCAGCTAGTCCCAGTAGCGGTATAGTAACGGTTTAATTTAGCTGCTGGATTATTATCAATCGTTGAACGAAATTTTGCCATTTCCCCCATTTGTAATGAATACGTACCATCATCTTTTTGACCTAATATAGAAGCAAGCCATCCCGCCCACCAACTATATGATAAATCAGCTAAGTTTGATCCATGATGTGGCGTCGCAAGCGTAATAACATTTCCGACAAATCGATTTGCACCATATCCTACTAATGCAGCCTGTGTATCAATACCGCCTTTACTATGTGCTACAATATTAACTTTTTTACCGAAATGATTATATATTTCTTCTAATTTTTGTGCTAACAATTTTCCGTTGTCCCACTGACTAGCTGACCCTTTTCCAGCAGCATCATATAATTGTATAAAAACTGTTTGATAACCTGCTTTCAAAGCATAGTCATACATATCATTTATATCGTGATACACTGTCTTACCATACCAACTATCAGCATTCCCATTCCTTCCTTGCACAAAGAGAATTGGAGGTTTATTCTCATTATAATTAGCAGGTTTTTGGCCTAAAAACCAGTCTCCAGGTGTAAAGACTTCTTGATCTGGAAAACCTGTTTTAATCTCTTTTACAACTTCTGCTCGCACATTTGTGCTAATTATTGGAACCATGATAAAAAATAAAATTAGTAAGGCAACATATCTTCTCATCAATCTCATGTTACTCCCCCCACTTTTTTTGAAAGAAGGTGCTCTTTGTAATTTTTTTATCTTCTTTCTTAATACTAGATAATCTTTTTACTTAAACAAAATCTTCTCCCTATTCCCAATAGATTACTAGTACCCCTTCTTCCTTAACACACGTTATTCTCTTTGTTTCCATCTCTTCCTTTTGAGAGAACACTATAAAAAAGTTTCTCAATAATTGTTAACCGTACTAAATCCAAATATCTTTAAATCATTATTGTCTATATAAAGTATACAAATCTTGAAAAAACTTTAGTAAAAAAACACTTTATTACCACCTAGTTATAAAAAAAGATTAATGAAGATATGTACTTTTATTTAATTTAATATAAAACAAACGAATAGAAACTTATGCTGTAAGACTTTCCTACGATTAAAAATTAAACTGAAATTTCTAAATAGATAATAAGGTTTCCAGAAACATATATTATGATAATTTTCGCAGACTTGAATTAAACTTTTAGAAGTACTAACCTAGCGGTGAGCAGAAGAAATTTCTGTAAAAAGAAAGGAGAATGCTTTATGATGACCAATTTACAAAAGGAGTTTTTTAAACGACTGAAAATTCCTGCAAAAGAAATAACATTTGATGATTTAGATGAAATTCTCTTACAAATGGGATTGATTCTCCCCTATGAAAATCTTGATATTATGGCTGGTACTATTAAAGACATCTCAAAAAATAACTTAATAGAAAAGTTACTTATTCAAAAACGAGGCGGTCTTTGTTATGAATTAAACTCCTTATTGTATTACTTTTTAATGGATTTTGGGTTTCAAGTATATAAAGTAGCCGGTACCGTTTATGATCTTTACGATAATAAATGGAAACCCGATGATGGTCATGTCATTATCATATTAAATCATAATTATAAAGATTATGTTATAGACGCAGGTTTTGCATCTCATCTACCTTTACATCCAGTCCCTTTTACCGGAGAAGTCATCTCTTCTCAAACGGGAGAATATCGAATTCGCAAACGAACTACCCGAAAAGGTACACACATTTTAGAAATGAGAAAAGGAGCTAACGGGGAATCTACAAATTTCTTGCAATCTGAACCTTCACACGAATGGAAAATAGGCTATGCCTTTACTTTAGATCAAATAGATGAGAAAAAAGTGAATAACATTCAAAAAGTGATTGTAGAGCATAAAGAATCTCCTTTTAATAAAGGGGCTATTACTTGTAAATTAACTGATTATGGTCACGTATCATTAACAAATAAAAATTATACAGAAACCTTTAAAGGCACAAAAAATAAACGACCAATAGAATCAAAAGATTATGCTCGCATTCTTCGTGAATCTTTCGGAATAACACAAGAAAAATATGTAGGAAAAACACTAGAAAGAGGATAGTTGACTAGAAGTATTTCATAATAAAGCAGATTCCATATTTAGAATCTGCTTTATTTTATATTTTGTTATAAAGAATTTTTTTGCTGGTATCCTTTAATTTCCAATGATATACTCATCATCATATTTATCATATTGGAGGCCTGATCCTATTTTTGTTTCCGTAACTTGATCTCTTAAAAACGGTGCAGCTTCCATTTTGCTAGTTGCAATTTCAATTCCATATTTTTTCGTTAAATGGGCTAACTCTATTAAAAACCACTCTCTTCGTAATGTAACTGGAATATCAAATGTTCTTCTTTTCATATATAATAGCACCTCTTTAATTTTCATAGCTTAAAAAACATTATAGTATATGCATGTCCATTCTAAATGTGCTATTACTAAAATAACATTTTAGTTTACATAAAATAATTATGTATTAGTAGAAAGAGGCTTGTCCGCCTCTTTCTACTGTAGAGATTTAAATTAAGAACATCTTGGTACACCTAAAGCTAAGAATAAACCTGCTACTCCCGCAGTAATCGGTACTTTTAACGTAATAACATCGTCTACTTTCGTTACTAAAAAGAAAGCATTACCTTCTTGTAATATACAAGTCACCAACAATTGGAATTCCATTCAAATCTCCTCCTTTCAATCGATATATTATACTTTATGAATTTCATTTAAAAAGGTAATGGGAAATACATCCATTTTATCCTATATATAAATAAATGTTCATCAGTCTATTAAAAATATTAATGTACTCTGTTAAATACCACTCCTATTATTCTCAAATCAGACACATAATAAGTGATTTCAATCACCACGTTGTTTTTCATTTATCGCTATTCTTAATTTAGATATTACATTTAAACTTTATGGAGGCATTCATATGGAACATATATTTACTGAAACTTCTATTGTTGGTGAGATTGTTACACAATTTCCGAAGGCTAGTGATCTTTTTAAATCTTATAGAATAGATTTTTGTTGTGGCGGTAATAAGCCACTTATTGATGCAATTCATGAAAGAAATTTATCGGCTTCTGAAGTACTTACAGAGTTAAATACGCTTTATCGTAATACGAAACGATTAAATGAATCTGAAATTGATTGGAAAAATGCTTCTTATCGTGAATTGATTGATTATATAATTCATAAGCATCATCGTTATTTAAATGGAGAGTTACCACAGTTAAGTCCATATGTGACGAAAGTCTTACGCGTTCATGGAGCGAATCAGCCTCATTTAGCTCAAATTCATAAGCTATTTCATGAACTTAAAATGGAATTAGAACAGCATTTAATTAAAGAAGAAACGGAAGATTTTCCATTAATTTTAGAATTTGAACAAAATCCAACCGATGAAAACTATGCAAAGTTACGTAAAGTAGTAGATGAACTAGAAAATGAACACAATCATGCCGGAAATATTATAAAAGAACTTCGTAAAGTAACAAATGACTTTACGCCTCCAGAAGGCGCATGCGGCACTTATCGACTTGTTTACCAACGCCTTGAAGCGCTAGAGTCTGATTTATTTGAGCATATTCATTTAGAAAATAATATTTTATTTCCGCGTGCCATTACGAAAGCATAAATCAAGTGCAGGACATGAGTATACATACTTATGTCCTGCTTTTTCATTTTGCAAAACATATCCACATCCCCCTCACACAAACTCGAATCTTAACAATTTATGAATTATTATAAAAGTGTGATAAATATCACATCTCCCTCTTTTTTGATTTTCTATAATAGAAATATAATCCTTTGTTCAATATTTCACATAAAAAAGGGGAAACGAAAATGAAAAAACGTTTAGTTATGATCGGAAATGGTATGGCTGGCATACGCTGTATGGAAGAAATATTAAAATATGATAGTGATTCATATGAGATTACTATTTTTGGAGATGAACCGCATCCAAACTACAACCGCATTATGCTCTCTCATGTTTTACAAGGCAAAACAAATATGCAAGATATCATTATGAATGAATACAGTTGGTATGAAGAAAACGAAATAACTTTGTATACAAATGAAAGAGTTCAAAGTATTAACCGAGAAGAAAAAATTATTATTACAGAAAAGAATCGTACTGTTACATATGACAAACTCATTATCGCAACAGGTTCTAGTGCTTTTATTTTACCCGTTGAAGGCTCTACTCTTCCTGGTGTAACAGGATTTCGAACTATTGAAGATACACAATTTATGATTGATACTGCTAAAGAAAAGAAAAAAGCTGTAGTCATTGGTGGTGGATTACTTGGTTTAGAAGCCGCAAGAGGTCTAATTGATTTAGGAATGGACGTACATGTTGTTCATTTAATGCCTAGCTTAATGGAGCAACAACTAGATACGAAAGCAGCTTCTCTTCTGCGTGAAGATTTAGAAGCACAGGGCATGAAGTTTTTAATGGAAAAGAAAACTGTAAAAATTCTTGGTACAGATCGTGTTGAGGGCATTCAATTTGAAGATGGTGAAGTTGTAGATTGTGATTTAATCGTAATGGCTGTCGGAATACGACCAAATACGAAAATAGCAAGAGATGCTGGTCTAATTGTCAACCGAGGTATTGTAGTCAATGACTATATGCTAACAAATGATGAATCCATTTATGCAGTTGGCGAATGTGCAGAACATGATGGTATCGCATATGGACTTGTTGCCCCTCTTTATGAACAAGGCACAATATTAGCGAAACATATAACAAATTTACAAACAAATGGATATACAGGCAGTATCGTTGGTACGCAATTAAAAGTTGCTGGTTGTGATTTATTCTCTGCCGGCCAAATTTATGAAGATGATCAGACGAAAGCAATATCAATCTTTGATGAATGTAAACGTTCCTATAAGAAAGTATTAATTCGCGACAATAAAGTTGTTGGTATCGTTTTATATGGTGACGCCGCTGATGGTACACGCCTCTTTAGCATGTTAAAGAAAGAAGAAGATATACAAGAATATACAGCCGCTTCCCTTCTTCACAAAGCTAGTGAAGAGAGTGAACTTGACGTTGCTACAATGAGTGCGGATGACACGATTTGTGGATGTAATGGTGTTACGAAAGATACAATCGTTCATGCCATTTTAGAGCAAGAGTTAACTACTTTTGAAGAAGTAAAAGGATGCACGAAAGCCGCAGGATCTTGCGGAAAATGCCGTCCGCTTGTGGAACAAGTTTTATCTCATACACTTGGAGATGATTTTGATGCTTCTGCGCAGTCTACTGGTATGTGTGGATGTACGACTTTATCACGTGATGAAGTCGTAGCAGCCATTCACGAGAAAGGTTTAAAATCTCCAAAAGAAGTACGAAATGTGCTTGGTTTTGTACAGGAAGACGGCTGTTCGAAATGCCGCCCTGCTTTGAACTACTATTTACGTATGGCGATTCCAGAAGAATATGAAGATGATAAAGCGTCTCGTTTCGTTAATGAAAGAATGAATGGTAACATCCAGCACGATGGTACATTCTCTGTTATTCCACGTATGTATGGAGGCGTTACAACAGCAGATGATTTAATGAAAATTGCTGAAGTTGCGAAAAAATACGATGTTCCTCTTGTGAAAATTACAGGCGCGAGCCGAATTGGCTTATATGGTATTAAGAAACAAGATTTACCTAACGTATGGGCTGACTTGCATATGACTTCGGGATATGCGTATTCAAAATCGCTTCGTAATGTCAAATCCTGTGTTGGTTCTCGCTTCTGCCGTTTCGGTACGAAAGATTCATTAGGACTTGGTATGCTACTTGAACAATCATTAGAAATGGTAGATACACCACATAAAATGAAGATGGGTGTAACAGGCTGTCCACGTAACTGTGCAGAAGTATTAACGAAAGATTTTGGCGTTGTATGTGTCGAAAATGGATACCAACTTTATATTGGCGGAAATGGTGGTACAGAAGTACGTGAAGCTGATTTTGTAATGATCGTCCCTACTGAAGATGATGTCCTTCGCATCGCTACAGCTTACATGCAATATTATCGTGAAACTGGTATTTACGGAGAGCGTACTGCCTACTGGACAGAACGATTAGGCTTCGATCACATAAAAGAAATACTACAAGATGCAAGTATGGTTACTACGTTAAATGAACGCTTCCAAACAGCTCGTAGCACATATACGGAAGCGTGGGGACAAGCACTAGAAACGAAGTCATTAAAAGCGATGTATGAAGTAGAAACTGTGAAATAAGGAGCTGTGATCTATATGATACAAACGAAAGAAAAAATAAAAGTTATGCGTGCGGAAGATCTTCCTATTCAAATCGGTAAAGAAGTGCAAATGAAAGGTATGTCTATCGCCCTATTCCGTCTTTCAAATGGCGATATTCGAGCTGTAGAAAATCGTTGTCCTCATAAAAACGGACCGTTAGCAGAAGGAATTGTATCTGGAGAATTCGTCTTTTGTCCGCTGCATGATTGGAAAATCTCACTAATAACAGGTGAAGTTCAAAAACCTGATGACGGCTGTATTCAAACATACGAAGTAGAAGTTATTGATGGTGACATTTATTTATACATGTAATTTACGAAAGGAAGCCTCCTCTGGCTTCCTTTTAAATAAAAATAGATGAGGTGCAATTATGAACGGATATGTATATTTAGTTGGTGCAGGACCAGGTGATGAAGGGCTTATTACAAAGAAAGCGATAGATTGTTTAAAGCGTGCAGATATCGTTTTATATGACCGTTTATTAAACCCTTTCTTTCTTCATTATACAAAAGAAACATGTGAACTTATTTATTGCGGAAAGATGCCAAAGAATCATATTATGCGACAAGAAATGATTAACGCCCACCTCCTTCAATTTACGAAAGAAGGAAAAATCGTTGTCCGCTTAAAGGGTGGAGATCCATCTATTTTTGGCCGGGTTGGTGAAGAAGCAGAAACTTTAGCAGCAGCGAACATTCCATATGAAATTGTACCAGGTATTACATCTAGCATCGCCGCTAGTAGCTATGCAGGTATCCCCCTCACCCACCGTAACTACAGTAATAGCGTCACTTTACTAACTGGGCATGCGAAAGGTCCTTTAACCGATTATGGAAAATATAATTCATCTCACAATAGCGATACAATTGCCTACTACATGGGTATAAAAAACTTACCTACAATTTGTGAAAACTTACTACAAGCAGGAAAGAAAAAAGATACGCCAGTAGCAGTCATTGAATGGGGTACAACTGGAAAGCAGCGCGTTGTCACAGGAACACTTTCAACCATTGTTTCTATCGTCAAAAACGAAAACATTTCCAATCCCTCAATGACAATTGTTGGTGATGTCGTTTCCTTACGGGATCAAATCGCTTGGAAAGAACGTAAACCATTACATGGGAAAAAAGTTTTATTTGCATCCGCAACGAATAAAACAAGTTCAATGAAACAAAAGTTACAAGAAGACGGTGCAGAAATATATCAAATTCCTACTTTCAAAAAGGTAGAATACATATTAACACTTGAACAAATCAATGAAATTTTTAACGTTGATCGTCTTGTTTTTTGTTCAGCTAAAAGTGTAGAAATATTGATGCAATCATGTAGTAAACACCAAAAAGATATTCGTTCTTTACAGGCAGGGCTGCAACATATGAACGTTGCCACTCAAGAAAAACTTATACGATATGGGCTACTAAGTAAACAAGCAGAGTTCTCTTCCGATACAACTGTTTATTTAGGACGAAATATTAACCGAATTGCTTTTATTCAAGAGAAAATTGGTGCTGGCTCCTATATGATGACTCATGAATATACAATTGATCATCGCTTCGATGAAGTCCATTCTCGGATGTTTTCTGAATTCTCATGGGATAGTATTGTGTTTGAAGGACGTGCCTCAATTGATACATTTTTATCAGAAATAAAAAGACTTGGCTTTATCGATATCCTTACTCTTCCTTTCTCGTATACCGACGTTCCAACTTTACACTATGCGAATAAAGTTGGTTTTCATCATGTCGATGAGCAATTACAAAATATGATTATGAAGAAAGATTTGGTGATACGATGAAAGGAATTGTATATGTTGGACACGGGAGTCGCTTGCAAGAAGGTAATGAACAATTCATTCATTTTGTTCAATCTGTTATGAAAGAACGTAACGAAAGAATTCAAAAAATAGCTTTTCTAGAACTAACAACACCTACCATTTCGGATGCAGTTACAGAAACGATACTAGAGGGAGCAACTGAAATCATGATTGTACCTGTTTTATTATTTGCAGCAACTCACTATAAACGTGATATTCCTTTTGAAATAGAACAACTACAAAAGAAATGTCCACAAATAACATTTTCAGTTGTACCTCCTTTTAGTACGCATCCACATATGGTGGAACTTGTAGTGAAAAAAATACGTGAAGCTATGCCAATACAAGGTAGTAGTATTTTACTCGTAGGACGAGGCAGCAGTGATACACAGCCGATACATGAGTTACAACAAATCGGAGCAATTGTCGAACGAAAACTCGGCATGCCAGTATCGTGTTCCTTTTTAACGAAAGGAACACCCTCTTTTACTGCTGAGCTGAAGACTATAACATCGACTGCCTCCCATGTATATGTCATGCCGTACCTTCTCTTTACCGGACTGTTGCTTCAAAAGATTAAGTTGCATACGAAAAAATACAATCACGTTACGACTTGTAACTGTCTTCAGTTTGATACATATATGAAGTTAACATTGTTAGGACGAATGGAGGAATGTGTGTATGTATAACATGTACCCTCTTATGCTTAATTTAAATAAAAAAGTGGTCGTTATTATTGGTGGAGGTAAAATCGCATATCGAAAAGCGTCTGGATTAAAAAATACAGGCGCTTTTGTCACCGTTATCAGCCCAGAAATTTGCGAGGAGATGAAGGAACTTCCTTTTATTACTTGGAAGCAAAAAACCTTTACTAATGATGATATTAAAGATGCTCACCTTATTTATGCAGCTACAAATCAACATGCTGTAAATCTGATGGTCAAACAGGCCGCCCACGATTTCCAGTGGGTTAACGTTGTAAGTGATGGTACAGAATCATCTTTTCACATCCCTGGCGTCATCCGACATGATGAATATGTTGTCACTATTTCAACTTCAGGTAAAGATCCATCGTTTACGAAGCGTTTGAAGCAAGAATTAACATCTATACTTCCTAATCTTATAAAAAAGCTTTCTCGTACCCACAAATTATAATCTATTTTTCGGCTAAAATAGGAATTACCTTTGGACAAACGTTTTTTAGAAGCGTTTGTTCTTTTTGTTTTGGTTTCTTTTTTGAATTAAGTTGCTTGATTATCGGACATAGTACAATTGTAAACAACACCTAATATTTCAAAAACTATTTCCCTCTCATATCGATGGGATTTCCGTCCATCATTTACCGCCTCAAATCCATTCGGTTTTAAACGTATATTCAAAACAAAATATATGATAAATAAATAACGACAGTTACTGTAATAATGCTGAAAAGTGTTGAAAATAAAACGATTTGTGCATGTAGTTCAGGCTCTATTTGATACTCCATAGCAATAGTTGATGTATTTCTTGAAGTAGGAAAAGAACTTGCAATAAATAATGATTGTGCAACAATACCATCAATGTTTAGTAGGTAGATCATGGCAAGTGCTAATAATGGTCCCATCAATAACCTTCCAATTAAAGCCCATGTTATGACTCGATGGAAAAAATTAAGGTTAATGTTGGATAATTGCGCTCCTAGCAATATGAGTGCTATGGCAACAAAACTATTCGCAAGCTGATTAAGAGGTAGAAAGATAGAATTAGGTATTTGAATTGTAAACGATTGAAAGAGAATCCCTAGTACGAGCGCATGAAATACAGGCAGTCTTAGAAATGATTGAATAATACCTCCGATTGTTTTTGTTTCTGATAGTAAGTTATATATCCCATATGAGTAAGTTAAAAGATTCTGGAAAATCACAATGAAAATCTGAATGGAAATCCCCACTGGATTGTGACTGAAAATCAATTGACTTACTGGTAATCCATAATTACCGGAATTCATTAACGAAATGCTATTTTTTAGAGCTGCACTTTCTCCTTTTTCTAACTTTAATGTTTTTGAAATGAAATGACTTACTAGCATTAGACTCAGACTATAAAGCATTAAATAGTACATGATCTGGAGCAACAAACCTGTTTCTATACTAATATCATATATATTCACAAATACAGCCGCTGGCATCAAGCAATAATTAATAAGTGTAGATAGCTGCTTTAAGTTAAATTGGAACTTCCTTTGTAAGATTGCACCAATTAGCATCAATATTAATATTGGTACTATTACGTCTAATATAATGAAAATAAACATTTAAAACCTCATTCTACATATATTTTAGTTGGATTAAACGCTCTCTTTTCTTTAACATATCAAACATGACTCACAAAGAAAATTATGAATTATTTATACAAATTCATAATTTTATCTTATCAACCTAAACTGTATTCTTTATTTTAAGTTTACTTTTTCACAATATCCATTAGCCTTACCCAAAAATCTGGGCCTAAAAAATATGCAGTTTTTTCTTGTTATAGATACCTTTATATGTTTTTTAAATTTCGGAACATTTCAAGCTATTGATATATTTTTATACATATTAATAGACGGCTTTTAGAAAGGAGCGACTATTTATCGATTCGTTAGCGATCAATAGTCATCGTTTAATTTAAAAGTTATTATTTTCGTTCTCGATATATTCCGACAAGGGCAAATTCCCTTTCTAGTACGCGAAACGTGTAAGAGGCGAAGTACCTTTAGCTACTCGTTCCTTTAAAGTTCCCCATTGTGGAATTAGATTTAATTTTATACATTTATCGTTTAATTTCTTTATCTGTAGGCAAAACAATTGCAGCAATTATATAAAGTAACACTGTAAATCCACTAGTAAAAAAAGCTGATAATGCAGTTACTATGCGAAGAATACTTACATCAATTCCATACTTATCACTTAAGCCACCTAACACACCTGATACTTGTTTATCTTGAGTGGACTTATATAACTTTTTCATCTAAACAACCCCGATCCAATTAAATATTTGCTTTCTAAAAATTAGTTTAAACTTTGTGCCTGAGCTAACCTGCCCTTTAATTGAATAACATCTGATATCTATATTTTAACATAAAATTCCATTACCCTTCTGTTTTTCATTTTAAAACCACATTATTTTAGAAAACGAACATTTGTTAAGATATTAATAAAAAACATATTGAAGCCTATTACTAAAAGAACCATCCCAAAATACTTCGGGACGGCTCTTTTTCTTTATTAATGATTTTTTAACATCACTAACAGCTTTTCTTGACTATACATCCACACTGTAATGATTAAACAAGCAAGTGCGACTTCTGATAATGCCATAAATCCAATTGCATAATGGCCTGTTAGTTGGAATAGTAATGTTAAAATTAATGGCGGGAAGAACCCTCCCAGTCCTCCTAAAGCTGAAACGAGTCCATTTACAATACCAGCTTGTTCAGAGAAGTACATTGGAACGAGTTTGAAGATCGTACCATTACCAATCCCTGCGCAAAATGCGACTAATAAGCAACCAAATGTATACACATTCATACTAGGCATAAATGATAAAATAATACCTGAAAGTGTTAAACCGATAAATACGAAGATTAATATTTTAAATGGGTTAAATTTGTCACCGAGCCATCCACCAACCGGACGCATAATTGTTGCGAGTACAATGAATCCAGCTGTCCGCATACCTGCATCCACTTTTTCTAATCCGAAGTGAGATACTAAAAAGTTTGGTAAGTACACTGTAAATGCGACGAATGATCCGAATGTTAAAAAGTAAAAGATACATAGAAACCAAAGTTTTTCATTTTTATATACACCTTTTATTTGTTCCATTAATGGTGTATTCACCTTTTTCTCCTTACGATCGCCTAATAAAAAGTTCATAAGTGCAAACGCTGCAAGTAAAACTAAATAACATTGTACTGTCGTTCTCCAGCCAACTGAAGTTGCGATAACAGGTGCTAAGAACGAAGTAATTGCTGTTCCGGCGTTACCGACACCGTAAATACCATTTACAAAACCGTGACTCTCTTTCGGAAAGTATTTCGGTAGTGAAGTTACACCTACGGAGAATACGGCCCCACCAATTCCGACAAATAAACCACCAATAATTAAATCCATCATTGAATTGGCAACACTAATATAAAAGACAGGAAATAATAATAGAATAAAACTAATAAAGAATAATTTTCTTGCTCCGAAACGATTTGTCCAATAACCAATTGGAATGCGAAGAACAGAACCTAAAATAACCGGTACTGCTGTTACCATAGAAATTTGTCCCGCAGTTAATGGAATATCCGCTTTAATATAAGGCATTAATGATGATAAAATGACCCATACCATAAAACCGATAACTAGATTAGAAGTTTGTAAACTTAATTGAAAATTAGGACTTTTCATCCTGTTCCCTCCTATGTATGTATAGTTATATTCATTCCCTCCAGCCTAATCACGTCCTAACATGATTAGGCTGAAAAGAATCAACCACCACTTACCGACGGAATCATTGCTACGACATCGCCAGTTTGAATGATGTCATCCTCATTTGCATACTCTTCATTTATAGCAACCATAATCTCATTTGAAATCGCTACGTTGTATTCCTTAATAAGTACCTTCTTTAGTTCAGCAACTGTAATATTTTCACAATCGATGTGTAATGCTGGTTTGCTTACTTCTTCTTGTAAATGTGCAAATAATAGTACTTCAATCATATTTTCATCTCCTTTCCAGGTTCGCCATTCTCATACGCTAACTTCTCTAACTGATCACCAATCCAAGATTCACCATCTTCCCAAAACTCTTTCTTCCAAATTGGAACGATTTGTTTTATACGCTCCATAATATATTCGTTCGCCTCATAGGCTGCTTTCCGGTGTGGTGTAGAAACAGCAACGACAACAGCAAGATCAGAAATTTGTAATATACCAATGCGATGTGTAATGGCGACAAATGTCCCAGGCCACTTCCCCTCTACTTCGGTGCCAATTCTCTCAAGTTGTTTTTCTGCCATTGTTTTATATGCTACATACTCTAAATATAGCGTACGACGGCCTTTCGTAAATTCTCTAACAGTACCAATGAAAGTAGTAACTGCACCACACTCACGATGAATTACTTTGTTTGTAACTTCCTCAATTGAAATTGGTGTATCAATTACTTCATAATACAGATGTGTCATCTTGCACCTCTTATCTTCATATAAGTTAGCGATCTATTTTTCTCTTATTTGTACGATCGAAGCGGTTCTTCCCACGGCCACTCACTTCCGGCGTTTGATTCTAATAACAGTACTGAAACAGTTATTCCTGCTTCAAACCCCCTTGTTCCTCCCGGCAGGACAATAAATACGTTCGCCTCTGCAAGTGAAGAAATTGCACTAGATTTATCTAAACCAACTGGTGTCGCTTGCAATTTTCCATTTACAATTTCCACTTTTCCTCTCACAAAACGAGTGAATGGGTTTGCTTTTGGAAAGTCTTTTTGTAAAATCGCCTCAGCACGAAATACGTGTGAATCTTTTCTATGCAAGTATGTTCGAATGACTGGTCTAACATATAATTCACAACCCACATAACAAGCAGAAGGATTACCAGATAAACCAAATAATAGTTTTCCTTCCACCTCAGCTACAGTTGTCACACTTCCTGGTCGCATCGCTATTTTATTGAAAAGTACATTAGCTTGTAATCTCTCATAAATAGCAGGTAAATAGTCATAGTCTCCTACCGAAACGCCACCAGTTGTAATTAAAATATCAACTTCTTTCATCGCTTTTTTTACAGTGTTATAGCACGTCTCAAAATCATCAGCAAATTGCCCATAATACTGTACAACTCCGCCCGCTCGTTCAATTTGAGCAGCAATCATATAGGAATTACTATTTCGAATCTTTCCTGGTTTTAATTGTTCATGTACTTCAAGCAGTTCACTACCTGTCGTCACAATTCCAATAACTGGCTGTTTTACAACATGTACGGAACTATAACCAAACGTAGCAAGAAGTGCTGCTACTCCAGGATTAATAACAGTCCCTTTTTTCACAAGAATGCTATTTTGTTTTACATCTTCTCCTTTAAAAGAAATATTATCGTCAGAAGAGAAAGAGCGTTTTAATACCATAAAAGTCTTTTCGTTTTCTTCAAAGCCTTCCGTTAGCTCCAACATAACAACCGCATTACACCCTTTCGGAATTGCGGCTCCTGTCATAATACGGACAGCTTGAAATGCTTTTACATCTTCTGTAAAAACAGACCCGGCTCCAATTTCGCCAATCACTTCAAACTGAATGGGATTACTGTTACTAGCTTCTTTTGTGTCTTCCGCTCGAATCGCAAATCCGTCGTACGGAGAGCGATCAAAATGCGGAACATCATGATCTGCAATAACATCTTCTCCAAGCGTTCTACCGTAGCTTTCTATAAGAGAAACCTTTTCTATTTCGCCTTGGTGGGCATATTTCATTACACGCGCAACCGCTTCTGCTACTGGAATTGGTATACGTTTATCTAACATTCTTTTTCACCTCGTTTTAATAAGGAGAAACGCTCTTTCTGTTCATCCTATATATTTGGCGTATAATCGTTTTGCTATTTTCACATCATTTGTCCCATGAATAAATGCCCTACCGTCTGTAAATAAAACGAAACGATATTCATCAATTAGAAATGATAGTAAGTACGGCGTTTTTTTGACCTGTACACTTTTTTGTAATCGCTTTTGAATTTCGGTTAAATTAAGCTCTCTCTTTATTCCTGAACGGATTTGAACTGTATTCCGTCCGCATAACACTTCCGTTTTCATCCGCTCTTCAAATGTTAAACTAGGATACGTTCGTGATTTTCCACAAGATGGACATGTACTTTTTTTCTGTCTATTTACTTTTAATGAGAGATATTGATTGTTCCAAATATCAAATGATAACATCGTCCCTCTTAGCGACTCATAATCATCCACCAATATTTTCATCGCCTCTGTAACTTGATGCGCAACAACCATCTGTACAGTTGGCTGAATGATTCCGGCTGTATCGCATGTAGCACCGCCCATAGGATGATCCATCAGACAGCGAAAACATGGTGTTTTTCCCGGCAGAATTGTATACGTTACACCGTAACTTCCAATGCATCCACCGTATATCCAAGGTATATTTTCTTTTTGTGAAATATCATTTATAAGTAGGCGCGTATCGAAGTTGTCAGTGGCATCTATAATGAGATCCACTTCTTTTGTTAACTCTTCTATTTCTTGCATTGTGACATCCGTTACAACTGGTACAATTTCCACTTCAGAATTAATCTTTCTTACATGTCCTGCTGCTGCAATTGCTTTTGGTTTGCATTGCTTTGCATCTTCTTCTGTATATAACTGTTGCCGCTGTAAATTACTCCATTCGACGTAGTCACGATCGGCAATTGTCAATTTCCCAATCCCCATCCTAGCGAGTGCTTCTGCATTCGCAGCCCCTAGTGCACCTGCACCAATTAAGAGAACATGTTTCTTTCTTATTTTCCTTTGTCCCATTTCACCAATTCTAGAAAACAACACTTGCCTTGAATATCGCTCTTGCATAAGGAATCCTCCTTTCACTATCCGCCAATGTACGACATTTCAACTTTTTGACGTTTATTCGTACTTTCCGCCGTTCTTTCATCTGAATATCGATCTGTTCTATATCGCCATGTATGTTGTAAAATTTTTAATAGCGATGCATCAGAAATATTTTCTCGAAGAAGCGTTCGCAAATCCGTTCCTTTCGTTCCAAATAGACACGTAAAAAACTTACCGTCTGCCGAAATACGAGCTCTCGTACAAGAAGAACAAAATGACTCAGATACTGAAGTAATAAATCCAACTTCTGCATCGCTCCCTACATATCGATACAATTTCGCAACTTCTCCAAAGTAACGAGGTGTAACGGGCTCAATCGGATACACACGATTAATTTTCTCTATTAGCTGTTCCTTCGTAATAACTTGTTCAAAATTCCATCCGTTCGTACTGCCCACATCCATAAACTCAATGAAACGTAACTGTATTTCTTGTTCTTTAAAATAACGAGCTATATGAAGAATTTGACTGTCATTCATTCCTTTTTTTACGACCATATTTACCTTTACTTCTAATCCAGTAGCCTTTGCTGCTTCTATTCCTTTCAGTACAGGTTTTGTACTTACATTTCTTCCGTTAATTTTTTGGAAAACGTGATCCTCTATCGCATCTAAACTAATATTTACACGCTTTAATCCCGCGTCTTTTAGCGCCTTAGCTTGTTTTGCTAAATGAATTCCGTTTGTTGTGAGCCCAATGTCTTTTAAGCCTTCTAGTTTTATAAGCCTTGCTATTAACTGAGATAAGTCTTTACGCAATAATGGTTCACCGCCAGTAAGCCTAATTTTTTCAACTCCCATACTTATAAATAACCTAGCTAGTCTCTCTATTTCATCAAAAGATAATAAAAACTCTTCCTGTAAAAAAGCGTAATCAGGTCCGAACACTTCAGCAGGCATACAGTATGTGCACCTAAAATTACAACGATCAATAACTGAAATACGTAAATCTTGAAGTGGCCGTTCTAAAGAATCTTTCATTTTCTCGTGCATCTATATCCCTTCTTTTCTGCTGCAATGCTTAGTAAGCTTTCGTTTTTTTATTTGCCTTCATTATAAAAAAGAAGCGACATATTCAATGTGACTTTTCTCACATTACTTTCCCCATTCAAAAATTCTTCACAAATCCGTTCGCATTTTGTTCACATCTTCAGTCACTACTCCTTACGGTCATTGAAATTTTACATCAATTTTGAAATAGCTCTTGCATTTTCAGCATACTTACACTCAAAATAGGAAATGTATTGCTTATAAGAAGAAAGGTGATTGCTGTGGCAAACAGTATGACATTATCTCAAGATTTAAAGGAATTACTTGCATCTGTTGAATATAAAATGCAGATAAAAAAGGGAAGTTTTATTTTTCAAGAAGGTATGGAAGCGACAGAACTTTATATCGTCCACTCAGGAAAAGTACAAATTAGTAAACTAAGTGCTGACGGACAAGAATTAACACTTCGAATTTGTTCAGAATATGACATTATTGGAGAATTAACATTGTTCACGGACAATGCGAAATACTTATTAAATTCAAAATGCCTTGAAGATGTGGAAGTAGGCGTTATAAAGCGTGAAGCGTTAGAAAAAGCATTACTCCAAAAACCAGCTCTTGTATTTGAATTTATGAAATGGATTAGTGAACATTTAAGAAGAATGCAAACGAAGTTCCGAGATTTAGTTTTACACGGCAAAAAAGGTGCCTTATATTCTACTCTCATTCGAATGACAAATAGTTACGGTGTATTAAAAGAAAATGGCATTCTCATCGATTTACCGTTAACGAATCAAGAACTAGCTAATTTCTGTGCAACTTCACGCGAAAGTGTAAATCGAATGTTAAATGAATTAAAAAAGCAAGGTACAATTTCTATTAATAAAGGAAAGATTACCATTCACGATTTACAATTTTTAAAATGCGAAATTGCTTGTGAAGATTGCTCTGCTTCTGTTTGTAGTATTGATTAGCGTCTTATTTAGATGCTAATCTTTTTTTATATTATTTTCTTTTGTAAATTTAACAGTTATCTCCTCATTGCCATCAAGATAAAATGTTGAAATACTCGAAAAGCGAAATTCTCACCTTTTCATAGCTATATATAGGAAATCAACTCATTATTTTAAGTAACAATGCACTTTTTAACCTGATGGCAATGGGATTTTATTCTCTGCTTAGTAAAATAATTAGAAAAACTAATGATGCAAAGGCTTAGTTTATTTCAATATGCATAAAATTGACTTAATTAAGAAAAAGGTTATTAAATTTTAAAAAGAAAGGGAATCGTATGTATTACATATTTCCTTTAACAATTGTCCCTATTATATTTAAAAATTACTTATAAATCTTTTTTGGCATATATCTTTAGAGATATAATCATTGAGACAAGATTAATGACTAGTGAAATAAAACAAAGCATCCAGTCTTGAATAATTTGCGGAAATGGAAATGTGATTGTAAAATCAATGTGAATCGATTGAACTCCTCTTATAAGAGTAGGAGCGACAAAAGGTATTAAAAAAACAGTGAAAAAAGATATAAATTTTGTTTTGTCATAACCAAATTTAAATTGAATAGGAAGTAATATACCAAATAGAATACTTAAAATTAAAAGTGTTATTCCAAGAGCATTTACGCTGAGTTTTTCTATACCCGATGGCATAATAATTGATGTAATAATATGAATGCTGGAGACACAAATGAAGATTATAAAGAGAAAGAGATACTTTGCTTTTACAAATGTATTTCGTGTGTATGGAGTTGCACAAAGTAAAGCAGCTCCTTTGTACTGATCCTCGAATTTTGATATCGTACTAAACAAAATATGCTCTGTTAAAAGCACTGTTATAAGAAACCCCACAAGACCGCCATCGTTTAACTGTATTTGTGAAGAAACATAAACAGGAGCGACAGCTGCAAAAACGAGTAGAATTAAGAAATATTTTTTAACTAACATAAAGTCTTTCATTACAAGATTAATTAACATAATTATTACCTCCAATGTATGAAAGCATAATATTCTCTATAGTTGGTCTTTCCATTAATACATCAGGCATTAAGCGATGCACATCATCTTTTTTACGAGTAATCCCCTCAAACCCGTATTGAGATTGATGCAGATTTAGAAATAGAGATTTAGTTTGTTCATTAATTAACCGATTGTCACCTTTTACTAATGCATGAGTCTCTACTAATATATCTTTTTCCTCATTAAGTAAAATTTCCCCATCATCGATTAAAATAATTATATCGGCAATTTTATCTAAATCAGAGGTAATATGAGTAGAAAAAAAGACACTTTTACCTGGTTCCTTCATAAAATCCAAAAGAATATTCATCAATTCACTCCGTACTAATGGATCCAACCCACTTGTTGGTTCATCCATTATCAGTAAGTCTGCATGGTGTGATAAAGCCAAAGCAACCGCGAATTTCATCCGCATCCCTTTAGATAGAGTAGAAATTTTTTGTCTTAGATTTAAATTAAATTGTTTAATATAAGATAAGAAGACTGCTTCATCCCAGTCAGTATAAGAAGGGGCAATCACATTTTTCATTTCTTTTAATGTTAATTCATCATAGAAATACCCCTCATCTAACACAATGCCAATTTTGTTTTTAGATTTCCTTTCATTTTTATCCATGTCTTTTCCAGAAAAACTAATATTTCCGGAATCTTTTAAAATGAGTCCAAGAATCGCTTTAATTGTAGTAGTTTTTCCAGAACCATTCGTACCAATAAAACCTGTTATACAGTCTTTTTTTAGTGAAAAAGTAACATCTTTTAACAAAAAATTCCCATAGGCTTTATTTAGTTTATTCACTTCTAGCACAGCATTCATTTGCCACTCTCCTCCTCTTCTAACATTAAGTCCATCATTGTATGGAGATCATCCGCATGAATTCCTATACTTCGAGCCATTTGACAGACTTCTGCAAGTTTGACTTCTACCATGTGGCGCTTGGATTCCATTAATAACTCTAGGTTTGTGGGAGCTACATAGGTTCCTTTGCCAACCCTAGTAATAATAAAACCTTCTGCTTCTAGTTCCGCATAGACCCTTTTTGTAGTTAATACACTTACATGTAAGTCGTTGGCCAATAAGCGAATTGATGGTAGCTGTTCGCCTTCTTTTAACTCATTGTTAAATATTGATTCTTTAATTTGTTCCTTTATTTGCTGATATAAAGGTTGATTTGACACATTACTTAAAATTATTTTCATTAAACAACCTCTCAATCAATAAGTGTTATGTTATATGATATACAATATACACACCATACACAGTTAAAATTATAAATTATAAAAAATGAATTAACAAGACATGTTGCTGCAAAATTATTAAATATTTAAGAAACAACTATTTTATAGGTTTATTGGTGAAACATATATTTTTTGTAGTCATAGAACCTTCAAAGAAATCTAGTCACATCTCTCCTCTTGTTACCCTTAGGTTGATGAGCATAAGCAATCTCCCCTATACGAATAAAAACGAGGCCTGCCATATGAGACCTCGTTTCGTTTTAGCTGCTAACTCCTGTTCATTTACACCAGTATTATTTTTTCAATTCATTTGGAATACGTCTTCTGTAAATTACATAACTACGGCTTACGTATTTAATTGGGGCACTAAAAACATGTACAAGTCGTGTAAATGGCCATACTGCAAATAGCCCCATACCTGCAATGATATGAATTTTAAACCATACTGGCACTTCCGTCATATACTCAACTTTCGGTTGGAAAATAAAGAGACTTCGGAACCAAGGACCGATTGTTGTACGATAATCAAACCCTTTTGAGTCGATGTTTAAAAATGTTGAAGAAAGTCCTGCTAGCATTACGATTAGTAATAATATAAGCGCAATATAATCTCCCTTCGTACTCGTTGCAATGATACGTTTTACTGTTACGCGGCGATACGTTAATATAATTAAACCGATGATAGAAGCAACACCTGCCGGAAGTCCGAAACTAATTGCCATTATGTGATACGTATGCTCAGAGATACCTATTGAACGGTATACAGCTTCTGGAATTAAAATTCCCATAACATGACCGCCAATTACGAACATGATCCCAAAATGGAATAATAGACTTCCGATTCGGAGCATTTTCTTTTCTAATAGTTCACTAGATTTTGATGTCCATCCAAATTGATCATAGTTGTATCTGAAAATATGTCCACCGATAAAGATTGCAAAAATGATATAGGGAAACAATACCCATAAAAATTGATCCATCATTTTGACAACTCTCCTTTCTAATTTGTCTGTACACCCCATGTATCGATAGCGAGTAAAACAGCCGCAAGAATTGGTTCATACATACTATCCGCTTCTTTTAATTGAACGTGTAATGCTTGTATGTTTTCCTTGTATTTACTCATAATCGGTTCACTATCTTGCTCATTTGCATTTGCAAAAAACTCTAGTAATAGCGGTAAATAATCAGGGAGTTCTTTATCTGTTACTTTAAAACCAGATTTTTTATAATGCTGCTTTAGCTCTAGTAATTCAATACCTCTTTCTCTTTGTTCACCGGTGTTCATATACGTAAGATACATATTCGTCTTTTTACCAAAATCAAATGTATATACGTAACCATCAATGAGTTGATTGTCCGTTTTATTTAATGCTTGTTTTATAAATACTGTAAGTGAAGCTTTAACATCGTCCTGTTCAATCGCTTCAATCTCTTCTTGTAATTCAGTTAAAGCTTCTCTCCACCCGGTTTCTGGGTAGGAGAGAAGGAATGAAGAATATGAAAAAGCAGTTTGTAAACTTTGTTTCATATGTTTCCGCCTCCATTATTTAAGAAATTGTCATACAAGAACCTGGGCCACCTGCGAAGGATAAACCACAGCTTCCTTGTTCGTTATATAAATCTGCCACTTGTTCGCGGTGAGATGCCGGAATGACGAAGCGATCTTTATATTTCGCGATAGCAAGAAGACGATACATATCTTCTACATCCTGTTTCGTTAAGCCAAGTTCTTTTAATACCGCTTCATTTGGTTCTTTATTAATTTGAAGTGCTCTCATATGCGTTCGCATAACAGCCATTTTTTTCAATGTAAGACGAATATGTGATTCATCTCCTGCAGTGAGTAAATTCGCTAAATATTGAATTGGAATACGCATATTATCAATAGCAGGGAAAATCTCTTCTGCTTGCCAGTTACTACCTCTTCCCTCCACCATATTCATAATTGGGCTAAGCGGCGGGATATACCAAACCATTGGCATTGTACGATACTCTGGGTGAAGAGGTAGGGCAATTTTCCAATCAATAATCATTTTATAGATTGGTGATTGTTGTGCCGCTTTAATCCATTCTTCAGGAATCCCTTGTTTTTTCGCTTCAGCTGCTACTTCTGGATCATTTGGATCTAAGAAAACAGTAAGCTGAGATTCATATAAATCTTTTTCATTTTCAACAGAAGCCGCTTCTTTTACTTTATCAGCGTCATATAGCATTACCCCAATATACCGAATACGTCCTACACATGTTTCCGAACAAATTGTTGGCATACCTGCTTCAATACGAGGGAAACACATTGTGCACTTTTCAGCTTTATTCGTTTGCCAGTTAAAATACACTTTTTTATATGGACAAGAAGATACGCAAAATCTCCATGCACGACATGCATTTTGATCGACAAGAACAATCCCATCTTCTTCACGTTTATACATCGCACCAGACGGACAAGAAGATACACAAGATGGATTCATACAATGTTCGCATATGCGTGGTAAATACATCATAAAGACATTTTCAAAATCAGTTTTAATTTCTTCTTCCATTTTCTTTACGTTCGGATCTTGTAATCCTGTTATATGTCCACCAGCTAAATCATCTTCCCAGTTTGGACCCCATTCAATTTTATCGATAAATTCACCTGTAATTGCTGATTTCGGACGAGCAACTGGCTGATGCTTACGCTGCGGACTATTTGTTAACGTTTCATAATCATAGTTCCAAGGTTCAAAGTAATCATCAATCGTTGGTTGATCTGGATTGTGGAAAATATTCATAAGACGCTTCATTTTCGAACCGGATTTCAGCTGAATTTCACCATTTTTCAATTCCCAGCCGCCTTTATATTTCTCCTGATCTTCCCATTGCTTCGGATAACCAATACCAGGCTTCGTTTCTACGTTATTGAAATACATATATTCAGCACCTGGACGATTTGTCCAGGTGTTTTTACATGTTACGCTACAAGTATGGCAGCCGATGCATTTATCTAGGTTCATTACCATTCCGACTTGTGCTTTAATCTTCAAGCCAATCTACCTCCTTCAGTTTGCGAATTACTACGTTTAAGTCGCGCTGATTCCCCGTCGGACCATAATAGTTAAATCCATAACTCAATTGACCATATCCACCAATCATATGCGTCGGTTTTACGTGAATTCGAGTTGGACTATTATGCGTTCCCCCGCGGTTACTTGTTAATTTCGTACCAGGTACGTTTATATGACGATCTTGTGCATGGTGCATAAACGCCATTCCTCTCGGTATACGATGCGTTACAACAGCACGTGCTACAACAACACCGTTACGGTTAAAGCACTCGATCCAATCATTATCCGCAACGCCTGCTTCTGCAGCATCCTCTTTATTCATCCAAACGGTTGGACCTCCTCTAAACAGCGTTAACATCGGTAATGAATCGAAATACATACTATGAATGGACCACTTATTATGCGGTGTTAAATAGTTCAATGTAATCTCTTTTCCTTCTACTTCAGGCCGTGATTTACGGAACGGTTTATGTTGCAGAATTGGTTTAAATGTTGCCATCGCTTCGCCAAATTCTTTCATCATGTCATGATCTAAATAGAAAGATTGTCGTCCAGTGATTGTTCTCCACGGGATAAGGCGTTCCACATTTGTTGTAAATGGTGAGTAACGGCGTCCACCTTTTTCAGAACCTGTAAAGGCTGGAGAAGTAATTACTGTTTTAGGCTGCGCTGTAATTTGTTCAAATGTGAAGCATTCTTCTTCACGTTCTTCTGCTAAATCACGTAATTTTAAATCCGTTTGTTTTTCAAGTGCTTCCCATGCTTTTACAGCCATATGACCGTTTGTGGTAGAAGAAAGCGTTAATACCGCTTCAGCTGCATTAATTGCCTCTTTTATATCTGGACAACCTTTCGCGATAGAATCTGTTCGAACGACTCCTAACCGGCTCTTTAATTGCTCATATTCCTTTTCCGCCGACCAAGAAATCCCTTTCGTACCAATCGGTTGTTTTCCGGCATTTGGTCCTAGTGCAGTCATTTTGTCATAAATCGTTTTATAATCTCTTTCGACAACATGAATTTGTGGCATCGTTTTACCCGGGATTGGTTCACACTCACCCTTACTCCAATCTTTAATCTTGCCAAGTGGTTGAGCTAATTCTTGCGGTGTATCGTGAAGAAGTGGTGTTGCCACAACTTCTTTCATTGGTTCAAGATTAATTTTCTTCGCTAAATCCGACACGGCTTTAGAAAGAGAAGTGAAAATATCCCAATCAGAGCGCGCTTCCCACGGTGAACCGATTGCTGGATTAAATGGATGTACAAATGGATGCATATCTGTACTACTTAAATCATGTTTTTCGTACCAAGTTGAAGCAGGTAAGACGATATCAGAATAAAGCGCTGTTCCAGCCATACGGAAATCTAAATTAATGAGTAAATCAAGCTTCCCTTCTGGTGCTTCTTCATGCCATTTAATTTCTTCTGGTCGCAACGAATCACTATCATCATTCATTAATCCGTTCGTTGTACCTAACAAATGTTTTAAGAAATATTCATGTCCTTTACCAGAACTTGAAATTAAGTTTGCACGCCATACGAATAAGTTGCGTGGGAAGTTGTTTTTATTATCAGGATCTTCAATCGCGAATTTCAGTTCTTTTTCTTTTAGTTTTTGCGCAACGTATTTTCCGATTTCTTCTTGCGTTGTTGCACCAGCAGCAACAGCTTCTTTATATAATTCAATCCCATTTTTCTCGAACGTCGGATACGAAGGTAACCAACCAAGTCGCGCCGCTAAAACGTTATAATCACCGTGATGTTGATAACGAGAGTTCCCTTCCACTGGTGATGCTAAATGTCCAACTGGTGTATCTTCATAGCGCCATTGATCTGTTACGAAATAGAAGAAAGATGTACCGTTTTGTAATTTCGGTGGCCCTTGCCAATCTTTCGCCATCGCGATTGTTTGCCATCCTTCCGCTGGTCGTAATTTTTCTTGACCAACATAATGCGCCCACCCCCCGCCGTTTACACCTTGTGCCCCAACGAGAAGAACAAGATTTAAAACTGCGCGATAAATTGTATCAGAGTTAAACCAATGGTTAATACCAGCTCCGACAATAATCATTGAGCGACCGTTCGTATCAACAGCATTTTGTGCAAACTCACGAGCAATTTGAATAATAAGCTCACGTTTTACTCCTGTCATTTTCTCTTGCCATGCAGGTGTAAACGGTACGTCATCATTGAAGTCTTTCGGCTCTTGTCCGCCAAGTCCTCGGTTCACACCGTAATTTGCTAACGTTAAGTCGTATACAGTTGTAACGAATACTTCTCCCTCTTCTGTCATAACCTTTTTCACTGGAATTGTACGTTCTAATACTTTGTTTCCATCATCAGAGAAGTACGGAATTTGTACAGTTTGAACACTATCCTCCATTCCAAGTAAAGAAAGACGGGGATCAATCTTTTCACCTGTTTCTTCATCTTCTAAACGTAAGTTCCATTTCTTTTCGTTATCCCAACGTGACCCCATTGTGCCGTGAGGTGTTGCAAAATCATTCGTATTCTCGTTCCAAAGTACAGGTTTCCATTCTCCTAACTTCGTTTCGCGTCCAATATCAGAAGCATTTAAGAAACGATCAGCAACGAATTGATCTCCTTTTTGTTTCAATGTGACGAAGAAAGGAAAATCAGTATATTGTTTCGCATACTTTGTGAAGTATTCCACTTGATTATCTACGTAAAATTCTTGTAAGATTACGTGCCCCATTGCCATCGCAAGTGCACCATCTGTACCTTGTTTTACACTAATCCAATCATCCGCAAACTTTGTAGATTCAGCGAAGTCAGGACTGACAGAAACAACTTTCGTTCCTTTATATCGAACCTCTGCTAAAAAGTGTGCATCTGGTGTTCTCGTCATCGGTACATTTGAACCCCATGTCATAATGTAACCCGAGTTATACCAATCACTACTTTCCGGTACATCTGTTTGATCGCCCCAAATTTGCGGAGAAGCTGGTGGTAAATCTGCATACCAATCATAGAAGCTAAGCATCGGTCCACCCATAAGTTGCATAAAGCGGCTACCTGCAGCATGACTTAACATCGACATTGCTGGAATTGGTGAGAAACCGACATTTCGGTCTGGACCGTATTTCATTACTGTGTATAATAAAGAAGCTGAAACAAGTTGTAATACTTCATCCCAATTCGCACGAATGAACCCCCCTTTACCACGCGCCTGCTTATACGTACGTGCCTTTTCAGGGTTTTCCACAATGCTTTTCCAAGCGTCTAATGGTGACTCGTTATTTTGCAACTCTTCTTGCCACATATTCCAAAGAACACCACGTACATATGGATATTTCACACGAAGTGGACTATAAATGTACCAAGAAAAGCTCGCTCCACGTGGACATCCTCTCGGTTCAAAATCAGGCATATCAGGACCTGTAGTCGGATAGTTAAGTTCCTGCCCTTCCCAAGTTACAATTCCGTCTTTCACATAAATATTCCAACTACATGAACCAGTACAGTTCACGCCGTGTGTAGAACGGATTACTTTATCATGCTGCCAACGCTTTCTGTACACATTTTCCCATTCGCGATCTTCATATGTTTCTTGTGTATGATTATCGTTATATCGATCTATTGGTGAAAAATATTTTAAACGTCTCATTAGTGCTGAAGGTTTCTTCTTCATACTGTTCACTCCTTTAATACGTCTCTCTTACATACCCTTACTATAAGAGAGGTTGTAAATTACAGATGTGACATTTCGCACAGTTCAAGAGATTGTCAAAATTTCAGTAGAAAATCAGTTTGAGGGAAGATCTTTTGTTCCGTTGTGAAGATGTATGGTTAATCTTGATTATTAGGAGAATAGTATTTTGAGGTATCGACTATTTTGCAAAAGAAAAAACGTAGGAGAAACTCCTACGTTTTTCTTTATAAGTATATTGAGAAGTTTTTTATGCTTTTTTGGTAGACTCTTTTCTCACGTTCTATTCAGCATCTTCTTCTAATTATTCTAATTTCACCTACTAATATTGAATGCTCAAAGGATACGTTTGTTATACTCATTTCCTTTTTTCAATGAAAATTATTATCTTTCAAAAGTCATCTACGAATGAAATTATAGTGAAGCGATTCGCAATATGATAGAAATTAACTGGCTTTGTCTGTGGTACGAAACGTCCTATCACTTTCCCCATTCCTTCCAATTAAAAACTTCGTAAATTTCCATTTTACTGCTTTCATGACAAGTAAAACCGGTGCTTGTTCCATCATGTATGTATACAGTGGATGAACACCATAGTTCAGTCCACAAAAGATTGTAATATAAGCTTCCGTACCAGATTCTTGCCCTCCAAATTGATTACAAGGGAAACCAAGTATTTCTAGCTCTTATTCTTTATATCTATCAAATAAAGACGTATCGTAGACAAATTGTTCGCTAGAAGATGAAAGCGGTATTTTAATAGAATTGTGATCAAAATAGTGACTAAGTATGTAATTAATCATACTATTAACTAATAAATTTAAATCATAAGACGTATGATATATGTTTACAATCTTATCACGTAGATCCCTCTGCGTTTTTTCGTCACCGAAAGCTACTCACTCATACACACTCTATTTCTTCCTTTAAATCAAGGAGGAACTGCCCCGAAAATAGTTGACCCAACAACGCCAGGAAATTCTTATGAATTGCCAGCACCTTGGATTGAATGGATAGAAGAATACGCCAAGAATGGCAGGACTATAAAGTAATAATAAAAGGAGTAGATTATGATATTAGAACCGCTTTATGCAGAAAACATTATAGTAGCCGTCATATATAATAATGAATTTAGATGGTATGTAACAGATAAAGAACTATGGTTTTTGGATTATAATAAGTTAGACAATGCATATAAAAATTTAGGTGTAAGCATTGAAGATAATGAAGAAACTGAAGAAAGAAATGGAATAAAAGTATTAGACAATGAAAATGTAGAAGTATTTTTACAAAGGATTAATAAATATAACACAACTAAAGAGGAATTAAATTATTTACTACTTGAAAATATTAAAAGTAAACATGCAGGAGAAGATCTATTAGATTTTAGTCCGGTGTTATTAATTAACTTTGATGATAAAATACTATATTCAATGTTTCCGGAACCAGCATCATATGAAGACTATGTACCAAAAGATTGGAATGGTAAATATGAAGATTTCACTAAATTAATACCTAAATCAGAAAAATATTGGATAGATGAGTTTAATAACAATCTATTTTCACTATAATTTAAACGGGATAAGGATGATAATAGTATGAGTAATAAAGATGTAGTAACTATATTAAATGAGGAATTCGAAAATGAGCAGACTGGTGAAAAGTTACAAGGGTTAACAGTTATAGTTGATGGAAAGTTAAAGCAAGTCATGGATATAATAATCGACAAAAATGATAATTATAGTAATTATACTGAAGTAGTCAAAGATGCACTATTTGAGGGGATAAATAATATCATTAATAAAATTAATAAATGATAAATACTAACTACAAAAAATTAAATACTTAATCTAAATAATGAGGTAAGGTGTAACGAAAATAAAACACAAATATATATCATAATAAATGATAACGAAGGCTACTACTAATATAAAAGGCGTTAGTCTTCGTTATTATTTTTTTAAAATGAAAGGAGTTCAAAATACAACGAGTATACTCTCGACTTCAAGCCCTGAAATTTAAAATTTTGCGCCGCTGTTTCAGGCACCTGGCAAATACAAATTCCGAATATCTCCTCCGCCCTTAAAGAAAACAGCCGGTATCTATACCGACTATAATTTAAACGTTTTTAATTTGTCTTCGATTTGTTCTCCAGTAATTCCAATGGATCTTAACGTTATCGAAGGATGACTCTGATTTAATAAGGAATTTATTTTCTCCAACGATACTATTTTATATCCAGACATATTTCACAGAAAACTACAAATCATTATTTACCATATTGCCCTAAGTTACGGAAACAATTATACTAGATGTAATCAGAATAAATAATCTGAATATTCTTAGAATTAAAGATGAAATCTTTACTACTCGCAAATAGAAAGATAAATCCTATTTTCCACTAAATAGATTAGAAAATGATAATAATATTAGGAGGATTACGATGCACCAGCTTGATTCATTACATCCTATTATAGAAAAAATAATTAATAATATTGAAAAGTTAATGGTCGGAAAGCGAAAAGAAACGATCTTAGCTTTGACAGCTCTCTTAGCTGAAGGTCATGTACTTTTAGAAGATGTTCCTGGCGTTGGGAAAACAATGTTAGTACGGGCTCTTTCTAAATCTATTGATGCTGATTACAAGCGCATTCAATTTACACCTGATTTACTGCCATCAGATGTAACAGGTGTTTCTATTTATAATCCGAAAGAGCTCCAATTTGAGTTCAAGCCTGGACCAATTATGGGGAATTTTATACTGGCTGATGAAATTAATCGTACATCTCCCAAAACACAGTCTGCTTTACTTGAAAGTATGGAAGAAGGCAATATTACAATAGATGGTATGACAAGACCGTTACCAAAACCGTTCTTTGTAATGGCTACACAAAATCCGGTCGAATATGAAGGAACATACCCTTTACCAGAAGCCCAGCTCGATCGTTTCTTATTGAAACTAAAAATGGGATATCCTACACCAGAAGAAGAATTTGAAATTTTAAACAGGATGGAAAAAACGAATCCACTCTCCCATTTACAAGCAATTACAACAATAAAAGAATTACTTTATTTACAACAAAGCGTACGGGAAATAAGCATGGACAAAGCAATCAAGCATTACATTGTAAAGCTTGTTAGTCAGACTCGTTCTTATAGTTCTATACAGCTTGGCGCAAGTCCACGTGGCTCGATTGCTTTAATGAAAGCTTCACAAGCTTATGCATTCATCCATGGCAGAAATTATGTTATTCCAGACGATGTTAAATTTTTAGCTCCTTACGTGTTAGCTCACAGATTCATTTTAAAAATGGAGGCAAAATTTGAAGGAATTACAGGAGAACGAGTTATCGCAAAAATCGTTGCACGAACTACCGTACCTACTCAAAGGAAGATGAACCTTTGATGAAACGGATACTACGAGCACTCTATCATTTTACTAAGTTATTACTCATTCCGTTATGCCTAGTCTTAACATTTGTATACGCTATGCTTCAAGGAGGATTTGTAAGTTGGTTTTTGTTTTACAGTATGATTCCTATTAGTCTTTATTCACTATTACTCCCCTTCTATGCTTTACGGAACGCTGAAGTAAAACGAATAACAAATCAAGACGAATATGTTGCAGGAGAACCATTTTTAAGCACCATTACAATAAAAAGAAGTTTTCCTTTCCCCTTACTTTATTTAATTATAGAAGATGAACTGCCATCACAATTTACAAATTGTAAACAAACGAAGATGAATAAAGTGATACTCTTTCCAGGATTAAAACGAAATATTTCGTTTCAATATGCAATTGATACAATCCCTAGAGGAGAGCACTCTTTTTCAAGCGTACGTGTCAAAACTGGCGATCTATTCGGTATGATGGAGAAAGAAATAACTTTCTCAGTTCCAGATACATTTTTAGTCTATCCTCAGTATGTAGATATAACGTATAGACCAATGGAAAATCATTTCGAACAAGGAGCACTTTCAGCAAATATAAATTTAGCAAAAGACTCTACCATTTCTGTCGGTGTGAGAGACTATAAACCTGGTGACCGCTTTTCATGGATTGATTGGAAAGCAACTGCACGAACAAACAACATTATGACGAAAGAGTTTGAACAACAGCGCAGCCATAATATTATGATATTCATGGACAGAACCCCATCCCCTCTATTCGAATCAGTCGTCACATTTACTGCCTCTATTGTTAGAGCTGTCTTGAAACAAAATTCACCAGCATCATTCGTGTCTTTCGGAAAAGAGCGAACTTTTTTCCCTTTAGACAATGGAGATAGTCAGTTACATCAAATCTTTTGTCATTTAGCGAAAGTACAAGCGGACAGCGCATTCCCGCTCTCCCGGAGTGTTGAAATGGAATTAAGAAAAATTTATGAGCCCGTCACGATTATACTCGTGACAAGCGATCTTTCTCCCGATATTCAAAAAACAGCTGACTATGCTGCTATAAAAAATAGAAAATTTATGGTGTTTGTCGTGAAAGAAAAAGCAAATCAACTCTCACATCGAGAACTTAGTATTCTAGAAGCTCTACAAAAACGAAAAATATTTGTAAATGTGGTTTATGGAAACCAGTATACAAACGTGTTTTTTGAGGTGAGCAAATGATAACATTACAGGCAAAAAAGCAATTGGATATGACTAGATTTTTCATGCATGCATGTGCTTTTCTACTTTTACTAGAATGGCTAAGGCCTCTTATAGGTATTACAAACGTAGGTAGATTAGATATTTTTGTAATATTTATAGGGATTTGCTTCACACTCTCTTTTTTTCAAACAAGATGGCAGATTCC
Organism: Bacillus sp. AFS059628; assembly: GCF_002571225.1. Taxonomy (GTDB): domain Bacteria; phylum Bacillota; class Bacilli; order Bacillales; family Bacillaceae_G; genus Bacillus_A. The sequence goes on from NZ_NVEC01000038.1 coordinate 54,134, forward strand.
AATAAAAATCTTCACAATTTTATTCATCATTCATTTCCTGTATTATAAAAACACTTTTATAAATCCATCTTGGCTAACGAAATTTTTTACTGATATTTCTCGAAATTCCTCCTTGTTATTTCAGGGGAATTTGCTAGATATTTCTCCAGTTTTTCCAACGCTTTTATTTTTTTTATCATTTTGGTTTTTGAGTGCCTTCATCTCTTTTTGGATGATTCATAAAAAACGTGGGTTGTTATTTCTTATATTGACTATTATTTATATCACTGTTTTTCATAACTTACATTTATATCATGCAAACTATGCTATTGTTCGTACTGTTGTCATCGGCTTTTTTATGCTTAGTCTTCTTCGCATAGAACGAATAAAAGAAATGGAACACTTACAAAATTATGCTAGAGAAATCTCAAAATTACTTAAACCTCTTACAATATTTATTGTATTGTTAGCAACCATCGCATACTTTGCTCCAAAATTTGGCCCTCAATGGTCAAACCCAATGGATTTTTTAAAATTCAATACATCCGAAACAAGTAAGAAACAAGAAGTTTCTAAAATTGGGTATGGTTTAGATGACTCGAGATTAGGCGGTCCTTTTAAGGCAGATCCTACAATTGTATTCACAGCACAAACAAAAAACAAACAATATTGGAGAGTCGAAACGAAAGATTTTTATACAGGAAAAGGCTGGGAAGTTTCTGAAAATCAAAAAAAGATTTCTTTTAAAAATAAAAATGACGTCATGAGCTGGTACGAACAAAATACAAAAACAGAGGCAACTGAGGCGACAATTACCATGCAAAAAAGTTATCCTCACCTTACCTATCCAGCAGGGTTAATATCAGTTGAAGCTCCTTCTAATGTATCATACAGTGTTGATCCATTTTCAGAAAAAATCTATACGATGGACGGAGACTCTTCTACTACTTTACATTCATATAAAGTAACGTATGAGGTCCCCGAGTTTTCCATAGAAAACTTAAAAGCTGTAAAAACGAATGAAGGTCAAGAAACAAATCCTTATTTCATAACAAAGTACACACAACTTCCCGAATCATTACCACAGCGAGTAAAAGACTTAGCTATTAATCTAACAAATGATAAAGACAACCGATATGATAGAGTATTAGCTATTGAAAACTACTTTACCGACCATTCTTTTGCATATGAAACAATGAATGTCTCGTTCCCTGCCAAAAACCAAGATTATGTAGATCAATTTCTTTTCGATACAAAAAGCGGCTACTGTAATAATTTTTCGACGTCTATGATCGTGTTACTTCGTTCTGCTGGGATTCCCGCTCGCTGGGTAAAAGGTTATACAGAAGGAACTCTTGATAATACGCTTGTGGGTGCTGAAGGTGAGGATGTTTATAAAATCGCGAACGATAACGCACACTCTTGGGTCGAAGTATATTTCCCTGGATACGGATGGATTCCATTTGAACCAACAAAAGGATTTACGAATCCCTATACTTTTACAAATAATACTCCTGCTCCTACTATACAAAATAGCGAAGAAACTAACTCTCAAAACACGCAAATGCACCAAAGAAACAATGAAGCAAAGCTTAAAAGTTTAATAGAAGATACAGAAGAAACTCCTACTAAAAAAATTACAAATTCTACAAATAATTTTTCTTGGTGGTACGTATTCCTTTCTACGATATCAATAAGTATCATCGGCTATACCCTCTTCGCTACTAGAATGAAATGGATTACATTTTTTATCATTCTTTTCTATAAATATCGAAAAGATGATGCTGTCTATAGCAAGGCTTACAGCGCACTTTTGAAACAATTTGCGCGAATCGGTATACCACGTGGGGAAAGTCAAACATTCCGAGAATATGCTCTCCACATCGATACACTTTACAACTCGAATGATATGCAACAGCTTACTTTCAGTTATGAAAACGCTATGTATCAAAAGGGACAGGCCGCAGCAGAATGGAAAAAATCAGTACACTTATGGGAAGCGCTTATGAAAAAAGCAGCTTCTCCGCCAAAATCAAATGACTTCCATTCAGCGATTTAATCTTGTTAATGTGAGTTCACAGAAAAAGCCTCAAAGAACTACCTTGTTCTTTGAGGCTTTTTTTAATAAAGTGAAACTTCTAGTTATTCTCCAAGTACCTTCTCAATCTCAACCTCTAAATCAACCGGCTTCGTTTGCGGCGCAAAACGCCCTACTACTTTCCCGTCTTTTCCAATTAAAAACTTAGTAAAGTTCCATTTCACTGCTTTCATACCTAGTAAACCTGGTGCTTGTTCTGTCATGTATGTATACAGAGGATGAGCCTTATCGCCTTTCACATCAATTTTTGCAAACATCGGGAAATTTACACCGTAGTTTAATTCACAAAAACTAGTAATATCTGCTTCTGTACCTGGTTCTTGTCCTCCGAATTGGTTACAAGGGAAACCGAGTACTTCTAGTCCTTGGTCTTTATATTTATCATATACTTCTTGTAATCCTTTATATTGCGGTGTAAAACCACACTTGCTGGCTACATTTACAATAAGAAGTGCTTTTCCTTCGTAATCTTTTAACGATTTATCTTCTCCTGTTATCGTTTTAGCTGTAAAATCATAAACTGTCATTCTTCTTCCCCCTATCTTCACTATCATTCTATGTTTATACTATACTACATTCGTTAATATACAGCTCTTATTACGTACTTAAACCTACAAATGATAACGCTTTATTTCTGTTCAAAAATTCGACACAAACTACTAGACTCTTATGTTGGAAAGTTTTACAATTGAATTGTGAACAAAATGTGACAGTTTATATTCCATTATAAAAGAAAAGGATGGTGTTCATTATGAAAACTGCACAACATGAAACGATTTCAAATCGCGAGTTTTATTTCGTACTATATATGATGTTATTGTATGTGATTGGCTGGGTAATCGATGTAAATGGTTTATTTTTAAGCTCCTACTTTAATTTAGCAGGAGAAATTATGCTTCCATTAGTTGGCGGCATTGTTGGACTGTTCGTTATGTCTATTAATAAACAACAAAGGCAATAATAATAATATGACAAAAAGGCAGAAAACGGAGCTTTCGTTTTCTGCCTTTTTGTATTTTTAGCGTATAATAGTTACATATCGTATATAAGGAGTGGTAAAGATGAAAAAAGTAGAGCAATTATCTTCTCACCTGTATCTTATTGATGATTTCGATTTACAACATAATGAACGAACAGGTACGTACGTTTTATTAGGTGACGACGATATTACTTTAATTGAAACTTGTGCAGCCCCTTCTCTTCCGTATATTTTAGACGGCCTACAACAATTACATATTGATTTAAACGATGTAAAAAACATTATCGTTACACACGTTCATTTAGATCACGCCGGGGCTGCTGGTTTAATGATGGAAAAGTGCCCAAATGCTACTTTATATGTGCATTCTCGCGGTGCTCGTCATATGATTGATCCAACAAAACTCATTTTAGGCGCAAAAGCTGTATACAAAGAAGATTTCGATAAACTGTTTGATCCAATTCTTCCTATAGAAGAAGAACGTGTTCGTATTGTACAAAATGGTGATACATTACAAATTGCCGAAGACCGCATCCTTACATTTTACGATACACCGGGACATGCTAAGCACCATATTAGCATTCACGATTCATTAACAAATGGCATTTTTACTGGCGATACAATTGGCATTTATTATAGAGAACTCGCAGACGTTGGTGTAGAACTATACCTTCCTTCAACGTCTCCTTCACAATTCCAACCAGATGCGATGATTGCTTCTAAAAATCACATTCAAAGTATGAATGTAGATACTATTTATTTCGGCCATTACGGTGCATCATCCAATGTTACAGAAGTATATAACCAGCTTGAACATTGGTTACCTATTTTCGTTCATACTGGAAAAGAGGTCTTTGAACAGTATAATGATTTCGATGAAGCGACTACAGCTTTACAAACTGTATTAATGGATAAAATCTCTTTTCACCTTACAAAGTTAAACGTTCCATTAGATCATTCCGTTTATAATATTTTGCATCTAGATATAGAAATTAGCGCGATGGGCATTATTAATTATTTCACGAAACAAGAAAAAGCAAACTCCACTATTAAATAATCGTAAAAGAAGAGATATACAACTGTAGTTATTGTATATCTCTTCTTTCTTTGAATATATTTTGAGTAAAGGATGGTGGAATGCAATGCAAAAAGTAATGCTATACCTCTGCTTTACATTATTTATCGTCTTATTATTATTTGTCGGAGTGAAAATTCAATTTTATTTAGATACAGATGCGCAGGTGAATTTTAACGTGTATCCAAGATTATTCTACTTTACACTCTTCCCTCTTATAGTTGGCACTTTATTACGATTCCTTCAATCCATTAATCACGAAGCAAGTAAACAAAACTGGCGCTTTCAAGCGGATAAATTTATCGCTATTACTGTGCCTACGCTATTCATTTCCTTTTCTCCAGCTCTACTCTTTTCACCAGTTGGTGCATACCTACCTTATTTAACTAATATTATTCTTATCAATACTACTTTTGTTACGATAATAAGTTTAATAGCTGGTTATTCACTTTTAGATTGTTTTATACAAAAGGACCATGCAAATATGAAAAAATATAATTGAATGCTCTATTTTCTTTCAATAAAAAAAGCTCGAAGCTAAAGCTTTGAGCTTTTTTACTTATCGCACCTTTTCATTTACATACCATTCCTCCTTTGTCCTACAGTATATATTGGCAAGTAATTACTATTTCGTTCGATTTTTTTAAAGTTTTTTATATAGATTAATATAATGATTCAATATGTACATAAGCTTCACTTATAAAGTCGCATAACTATTATATAATTTTCCAATTTCTAATGACGATTTAAGATGAGTTATATAGTCAAATTTAGGAGGATATATGATGAAAGCTATCATTGTAACGTCGTTCGGTGGTCCTGAAGTAATGAAATATACAGATGTGGATGTGCCGGCTATTTCAGAAGATCAAGTTTTGATTCGCGTTGTTGCTACTAGTGTAAATTTCGCTGATATTAAATCCCGTTATGGTAAAAAAGGAAATAAAGCACTACCTTTTATTCCAGGGATAGATGTCGCTGGTATTGTAGAACGAGTCGGTTCTCATGTGAAAAATATTTATTCTGGACAACGTGTCATTGCTTTTCCTCAAAATGGCTCTTACGCAGAATACGTTGTTTCAAATGAAAATCTTACTTTCGTATTACCTGATGAAGTTAATTTCCAAACTGCAGCTGCTTGTCCAATCGTATCTTTTACAAGTTATAATTTACTTGCAAATGTTGCACGACTTCAACAAGGCGAGTCTGTACTCATTCATGCAGCGGCTGGCGGAATTGGTACAACAGCTATTCAACTTGCAAAACGATTAGGAGCTGGAACTGTTATCGGTACTGTTGGAAATGAAGCGAAAAGTAAAATCGCTTTAGATGCTGGAGCTGATTATGTTATTTGTCATCAAGATGAGGATTTTGTAGAGAAAGTCAATGAGCTGACAAACTGTGAAGGAGTCGATGTAATTTTAGATTCTATTTCTGGAACGGTTTCTGAAAAAAGTTTAAAATGTCTAGCTTATTATGGTCGCCTCGTTCATTTCGGAAATGCAAGCGGTAAAATTGGTAACTTTCAAACGAAAGATTTACACGCAAGTTGCCGCTCTATACTCGGTTTTAGCTTTGGTACTACACGAAAAAAACGTCCTGAACTACTCCAAGAAACTGCAAATGAAGTTTTCCGTTATTTACGTGACGGAAGTTTGCAAATTAAGGCTACTAAATCTTTTCCGCTTCAAGATGCAGGGAAAGCACATGAATGGGTCGAAAGTAGAAAAAGTACAGGGAAAGTAATACTAACTGTCCAGTCCTCTTCCTGAAATGAATACTTGAAACCGAGGTGTCATTCATGGGATCACGAATTATGCATGCTATTATCGCTATCAAGATTGCTGAAAAACTATATATGCAAGATAAAACTTCTTTCATACTTGGCGGTGTAGCCCCTGATGCGGTTCATTCAGCAGAAGAAAAAGGAACTTCACACTTTTACGCTGGTACAACGAAAAACTATACGAGAAGGATAGATTTCAATTCTTTTTTTCAAAAATATAAAGCTCATATGGATTCCCCTTTTCTCTTAGGCTATTACACCCATCTCATTGCCGATGACAATTGGCTAAGCGGCTTTTTTCTACCTTGGCTAAAAAATAGAATCGAAAATGACGAAACGATCGCACCTATGTACTATAACGATTTTAAATTGTTAAATGCAAAGTTGCTTCATCATTACAATACAGAACAACAGCTTTTCTCTCTTCTCAACCAAGAGGCTCACATTATGGATATTGAAGAAGTTTCTAAAGAAAACGTTTTTTCTTTTCGAAAGTATCTTTTTGAGGATATGTTGTATCCGGAGCAAAATTTGCATGAAGACTTACAAGTATTTACGTTTAATCAAATCATTGGTTATATTGAGACAGCTATTGAAAAAGGCGTATTTTATATTAATCAACTCTCTAATGAAAAATCCACTTCAAACATGTAATCCCCCTCAATATATTTGAGGGGGATTTTCACATAGTAATATTATTATTTGTTCTTTTCCATAACCGCAAAATAATTCCCTTCGCTATCAGCAAAGTTAAATACTCTACCAGAAGGCATAGTTACCATTTCACCAACAGTAACATTTTTATTTGTTAAATCTGTATATAATTGATCAAGATTTTCTGAGAAGAACATTAAAGATGGTGTACCAAGATTTAATTCTGGGCTCATCTTAGAAATCACTTCTTTATTATGTAATATAATGCTCGTTTCTGCACCGCTTTTTGGAGCGATTTCAATCCATCTCATTCCTTGCTTATTATCTTCCTCTGCTACTACATGAAACCCTACCTTTTCCGTCCAAAAATTGACTGCCTCATCTTGATTGTTTACATACAGCATAATTTGTCCGACCTTATGAATCATTTCATTTCCCCCTAATGGTTTCTATATTCTATGTAGCTTTCTACAGATACTATCATTATTCCTTTTTCATTCAGTTGAATACTTATAAATCGCTAGTCATTAAAAAGTTATCTTTTGTTTAGTAGCAATAATGTGGCTGTACCCTACCGCTATCAGTCTACGTTTATGAAGTACCCCCTAAACAAATTTTTTATCACTTTATAATCATTCAGATCTTTTCTGTCATTTTGGAGAACAACCAATTTTTTAATATAGATTTTCAATTGTATTACCATCCTTTGGTTCAGCTTCACGAATCATATAACTACTTACCTTTTGTATTTAATAAATCCTGGTAAAGTTAAAGGTCGACTATGGCTATAACTCTATAAAAGCTTTTTCTCCACCTGGAATCTTAAATTTATTTACATTATATTCTTTAATTATATATACCTTTATCGCTTCAAAATCTTTACCAAAAGCAAGAATTGGATTTTTTAAAAAATATACCATTTCTTCTTCGTCATAAATTCGGGCTTTAATTACTTCCTTGTCAGATTGAAACGATAAATTGACTCCTTTGTAAAAATATTCGTAGTATCCCTCTTCATCCTGCTCACTCTTATCTTCAAAAGGAATAGATTCAATATAATATATATTCCCATTTACATTTATTGATTTCATACAACATTACTCCCTTTTCAAGAATATCCATCAGAATGTAAAGTGATAATAAAGTTGTTCAAATGTTGTTCAACTAAAACAGCCGTTATTTTAATATGAGGTCCCGCCAACAAAACACGAATTTCGTAAGCTAAACAAAATTTTATAAAGAAACAGCCGATTTCCTATATGAAAAGGAAACAATTTTTTTGATTGACTTGTTTTACTAATGCACTCGTTTATTAAATAATAATTTACCTTTAACTAGTTTTTACGTAATCACTTTTGGTTTTCAAACCAAAGTTTAACACTTTCAAAAAACTTCGCCCCATTATATACCGTATCTAAAGCATCAGCTACCGAACTTTCATCAGAGTAATATTTTTTAGTGCATTCATAAAACTGGATTGCTATATTTTTCATCTCGTCCTCTGGCAAAAAATGTATTGCCTTATTTTTTGGCATTTGCCATACTTCAATTGCATCATGATGTACATAGGATAAGACATGATATATTGTTGGAGAAACTTCTGTACTGATTAAACGAACAACTCTATCTAATCGCTCTTTTCCATGGTCCAAAAGAGTAGAAAAATACTTTGGTACAACAATTATATTATTTAATGCTTTTATTGCTGACTGCTTCAATTGCTCATTTGTTGCTTCCTTGACCGGCAACCTTCCAGCTACAATTTGATAAGCACCAGGTACTGGACCAACAAATCCTTCTGGTAATTTATCTGCTAATGCTTCACATTGAATATAATTAAATGGGTTTGTATCAATCTTGCTTAAATCACGATGAATTTCCAAGTATAATTCCAATGGTAGTACCCCTTGTTTTTCAAAAGCAGTTTCCTTCAAATAAAGATGAAAATCAATATCACTTAATCCAGGAATAATACCACCCTTTACTACTGAACCGTGAACAATTTAGCCAATAAAATCCCCCCTGTATGATATTGATAAATATCAGTGACTTGACCTATAATGCTTTTTGCTTCCTCTTGCATTTCTTCCAATTTATATGTCATAACTCTTCCCCTAATTTTCATTTTTTCCTTCGCTAATTTGACAGCTTACTTAAGTATATTTCCTTATAATCACTTCACTATCTTAACATATATATCCAATTTGTTATTTTTAAGAATCATTTATGGAACTTTCATAACGTACGAAATTCGCTTTTGTTGGCCTATCTCATCGCTATCAAGCTAAGAAAGACAAATACTCTAAAACATAGCCCATATATCAATATAGTTAATCCATAAAATGGAATACATTATTAATTATACTAATAAATCCTTGCATTGACTTAGAAAAAATTTAGGTTAGTGAATAAACTTTTTATATTTTTAAAAAGAAATATTTAATTACCTAAAATGAGCATATTAACTCAAACAAAAAAGACGTAACTACAATTAGTTACGTCTTCCTTATCATTTATCCCGCTATTTATAGGTAGTAAGACTCCCACCTCAAAATTCGGCTAGAGCAAAGAAGTTAGGTAGGAGATTAACTACCCGTAAACGTCCGATTGCTAAAGGCTAATAATCAGTGGGGAATCCCCACTGATTAAAGTTTCACATTATCTAGGCTTCTTCTTCCCAGTAAATACTGGTTTCTTTTTCTTTGGTGCTTTCGGTTTCGTTTCTACAAACGATCCTTTGAACATTTCTTGCTTCGTAAATACGATACCTAGTTTTTTCGCAAATTGCAGTAATTTACGCTCTTCTTGTGGAGTTACAAGAGATACAACAGTTCCTTCTTTCCCCATACGTCCAGTACGTCCTGAGCGGTGGATATATTGGTCTACTGTGTCTGGTAATTCTAAGTGAATTACGTGTGTTAAATCATCAATATCAATACCGCGTGCCGCAATATCAGTAGCAAGTAGAATTTCTAATTTCCCGCCGCGGAAAGCACGCATCGTTGCTTCACGCTCTTGCTTACTTGCTTCTGCATGAAGAGCTGCTGCTTTCATTTTACGGAATTTTAACTTCTCTGTAATTTCATCTAAACGGAATGGGTCATTTAAGAAAGCAACTGCTTTTACATCGCCCATATGCATAATTCTTCTTACGTAATCATTTTTTTCGCGTCGCTCACAGATGATGTACGTATGTTCAACTAAGCTTTTTGACTCAGCGCGAGTTACACGTACTAATTGTGGTTCAACTGCTAAATCACGTGCTGCGTCTTCTGCAGCTTTTGTCATTGTTGCCGAGAAGAATACTAATTGACGGTCGCGCATTGTAGATTTAATTACATCTTGTACAGCGCCCATCATCTTTTGTTTTACAATTTGATCAAACTCATCAAATACAATTGTTTTCACTTCATGCATCTTTAGCTTCTTCATGCGAATTAATTCTAAAATACGGCCTGGTGAACCGACAATCACTCTTGGGTGTTTCTTTAATTTTTCAACTTGGCGCTTAATATCTGCACCACCAATTAAAGATGCACCTGAAATTTCAGTTCCTGCTGTAAACTTTTGAACCTCTTCGTGAATTTGCATGACAAGCTCACGTGTTGGCGCTAGAACAACAACTTGTGGCTGTTTTATTTCAGGATTAATTTTATGTAAAAGGGGTAATAAGTACGCTAATGTTTTTCCTGTTCCAGTTGGAGATTCAGCTATAACGTCTTGTCCTTCTAAAATAGTTGGAATCGCTTGTTTTTGAATTTCAGTTAACTCTTTAAAACCAGCCTTCTCCCAAGCTTGTTGTAAAAATGGTTGCATATCTTTTATCATTTGTTTTTCTCCTTTATCTCTATTTTTGAAGAAAATGTTGTATTGTTCGCACCGTTTCTATCATGTGTGAAATAACAGCTATTAAATCATCAACATGGTCTTCTGTAATCGCTTTTTGAAATAGAACCTCTACCTTATTATGATATGAAATCGCTTGCTTATTATATTCGTATGAAAGTTTTTGCGTAATCATTCTTTCTTTTCCCCATATAGAATGCATGAAAGTTTCAATTTCTTCGCACATCACTTCTGGTTTTTCTATCGGGAATGAAAATGCTAATTTCATTTCACAACCTGGTGTAAATTGTGGTACTTCTAATATTTCACCAGACAAGTTCTTTGCATCTACAGATAGTGAGAATGTTGCTTCTACTAACGGTTCGAATGGTTCTGTTAATTGAAATGAAATATGATATATACGACTTAATGAAGCAAGGTCCATCATATCTTTTCGATCTGTTACAAGAATATCTCCATGTAAATCAAAATCATAAACAGCACCTTCTACGATTACTTTTAAATTATCAAAAGCAGTTGGATCAAACATAATTTCCTCCAAAAAACAGGCGCCTTTCGATGGAAAGGCGCCACTTGATGTATATATAGTTTACAGATAAACGAGATGAATTACAACCTTTTAGAATAAACCTACTGCTTTTCCATCTTCATTTACGTCCATTTGTAGTGCTGCTGGCTGTTTTGGAAGGCCTGGCATTGTTAACATTGTTCCTGTTAACGCAACGATAAATCCTGCACCGATAGATGGTTTCAACTCACGAATTGTAACGATAAAGTCAGATGGACGACCTAATTTCGTTGCATCGTCAGAAAGAGAATATTGTGTTTTCGCCATACAAATTGGTAGGTTACTCCATCCTTCTCCTTCATATTGAGCTAATTGCTTACGTGCTTTCGGAGCAAATTCAATATCTTTTGCACCGTACACTTTTTGAGCAATTGTACGGATTTTTTCTTCTAATGGTAACTCTAATTCATAAAGTGGTGCGTAGTTGTTCTCACCTTTTTCGATTTCTTTTAATACTTTTTCAGCAAGGTCAACTCCGCCTTGGCCACCTTTCTCCCAAACTTCCGTTAAGGATACTGCATAGCCACGCTCATTGCACCACTCTTGTAAGTATGCAACTTCTGCATCTGTATCTGTAATAAATTTATTAATTGCAATTACGAAAGGTACACCGAAGCTTTGAATTGTTTCAACATGCTTCTGTAAGTTTTCCATACCTTTTGCTAATGCGTCTACATTTTCTTCTTTTAATTGATCTTTTGCTACGCCGCCATGCATTTTAAGCGCACGAATAGTCGCAACAATAACAACTGCTTCTGGTTTAATGCCAGCTGCACGAGCTTTAATATCTAAAAACTTCTCTGCACCTAAATCAGCACCGAATCCAGCTTCTGTAATAACATAATCACCTAATTTTGCTGCCATTGTTGTAGCGATAACACTGTTACAACCATGAGCGATATTCGCAAATGGTCCACCGTGAATGATAGCTGGTGTATTCTCTAACGTTTGTACTAAGTTTGGTTTTAATGCGTCTTTTAATAATAATGTTAACGCACCTTCTACACCTAAATCTTTAACCGTTACAGGTTGATTTGCAAAATTATAAGCAACTACGATGCGAGATAGACGCGCTTTTAAATCTTGAATATCTGTTGCAAGGCAAAATACGGCCATAATTTCAGATGCTACTGTAATGTCAAAACCGTCTTCACGTGGTACACCTTGAACGGGTCCACCAAGACCAATTACTACGTTACGAAGGGCACGATCATTTAAGTCAACACATCGTTTCCAAACGATTTTACGCGTATCAATTCCAAGTCTGTTTCCTTGTTGGATATGATTATCAATAAACGCCGCTAACGCATTATTAGCAGTTGTGATCGCATGGATATCTCCAGTAAAGTGAAGGTTAATGTCTTCCATAGGTACAACCTGTGAAAAACCACCGCCTGCTGCTCCGCCTTTTAGTCCCATCGTTGGTCCAAGAGATGGTTCGCGAAGTGCAATTACTGTTTTCTTACCAATTTTATTAAAAGCTTGACCTAAACCAACTGTTACTGTTGATTTACCTTCTCCAGCTGGAGTTGGGTTAATCGCTGTTACTAAAACAACTTTACCGTCTTTCTCATTCTGTAAGCGCTTAAAAATATCAAGAGATAACTTACCTTTATAATGCCCGTATGGCTCTAATTCATCTTCTAAAATATTTAATTCAGCTGCAATTTCTTGAATCTTCTTCATACTTGCTTCTTGTGCGATTTCAATGTCGGATTTAACTGTTGTAGTAGTTGTCATATACCCTAGTCCCCCTTTAATTGGTTCTGATGATATTGTATCAGTTTTTTGTATTTTCTGCACTTATTTACCTCCTAAAAATTCTTTCAGTTCTTTATACGTTTTTTAACATAAATACCCATAAGAATGTTAACGATTGTTGTAACTCTGTAGGGAGTTGACCTAACATCTTCTCATTTACTCCGCGCTTATATACACCGATTCCATCTACAACTTCAAAACCTTGTTCTTTCGCTAACTGTTCAAATTCCCAAGGCATCATCGTATTACAAACAACGTCTTTGCCGTATAAACGAGGATAACTGTTCTCTCGCGGCTTTGCTGTCGGTCCTAAAATTGCAATACATGCATACCCATCGCTTTTTAAAACACGCTTTATCTCATTTAATGCTTGTAATGGCTCCTCGGTCCATTCTAAAGAATTAATTGCCATAATTGATTCAAATTGTTCATTTTCGAACGGTAAGGAAGAAAGATCTCCTTTTATAAAGGATAAATCCGGTCCCTCTCCGCGCTCCTTCCCTTTTTGAATCATCACTTCTGATAAATCTACTCCAACTGCTTTATAGCCCGCGCGACTTAATTTATATGTACCGTATCCATCTCCACAACCAACGTCAAGCACCTTGGCTTCTTTCTTCACGTATTGTTCAAAAAATGGAATAATCGTACTCCTACTCCCACTATCCCACATCTCCTGACTATTTTGATTCCAAAACTCTGCACTACTATCCCATTTCTTCTCTGCTGATTCATGCCAATTAAATTTCGTCATGTATTCCCCTACCTTCACGGTTTATCACTCATTTCATTCTACACCATTTTCCAAAATTCCTGTTTATCTTCATTAGGAGATGTACATGCTAACGATGGAATCTTTATTCTCCAATTTTTGCTTTACTTGGGTTTAACTCATACTCATGTTCTTCTCTTTATGAAAGATACTATAGGTACACCCAATTGAAAGAGAGGGATGTACATGCGAAGAAAGAGAAATCATCATTTTAAAAGTGGTGAAAAAAACGAAGAGTATGCAGCTGAAATATCACCAGCTGGCATACCAATTAGACATAAGCGTAAAGAAATTACAAATGAAATAGAAGGTACAAATACCGGTGCAATGATAGGTTATGTCGCTTTATTTCTTTCGCTTTTCTCAATTGCATTTTATCCAGTTACACTCGGTTCCCTTGCAATTTTAGTTGGCTTATTAGCTGTCAATTTTGGAGCAAGAACACTTGGATATACAGCAATTGGTTTTGGTAGTTTTTCTGTTTTATTTACTTTACTTTATCCGCTTGCTTTGTCAGCGTTTTAAAAAAACACACCAAGTTATACTTGGTGTGTTCATTCGTGATACAACATAATATGACCGCATCCACAGCAATGCTTCGCTGTAATTTCTTGAAACACTGGATAATTTTCTTCATCCCTATGCTCAATAAACACCTTTTCAAAACGGTACATGTTTGGCGTATATGCCCAGTCTTGTTTCGTACGTGCATATAATGTAGAAGAAAAAAACTCCTCACCGCCGCAAACAATACATGTGTTCTTCATCAATACCCCTCCTATGCTTGTCTTACTTCATCTATATGAACATAAGCATAAGAAAAAGACCTTCTATTACTAGAAAGTCTTCTCTGAAACAAAAAGAAATGTACCAAACATTCCTACTCCGCTATATTCTTTCGTAACACCAGCTTCAGTTTTAAATGTTTGCTTTACATTCATAAAGAATACACCATTTCGTGCATCTGTGCTTTCAAATTTTAGTTTTTCTTTTTTACCATCTACATTTTGTGTGCATTCAAAACTACTCTCGTCACATTTCAATGCATACTTATCTTCCAGATACAATTTAAAATCTGATTCTTTCGGACAAGTTATAAGTAATATTGCCACGAGAATAATACTTATAATACCCACAATTGTATAATATTTCTTCATTTGTACTCCTTTCAAATGACAAGAAAACTTGACTTCATGCGCCAAGTTTTCTTAGTCCACAACCCATTGCCATTCTTGTTCTTTCTTATCAAAAATAAGCCAACCGGTCTCTGTTGCTTCTTCTTTCAATTCATCGATATTATCTAGTACCTCATCCGTACTTTCAAACGAACCCACTACATATACCGGAATTTCAAGACCCCTTCTTGACTCTATTTTCCCTGCGAGATCAATGTAAAGACCATCTTCCATTAACGGAATGAGCCCCATGATCACTTCTTTTGAAATTGCTGGGAAAATTTTTGATTTTTGGAAGAAAGAAAAACGCTTCTTACCGAAAGCACCAAGCTTATAAGGAATAACTTTACTTAGCATCCCTACAAAGTCAGCAATTCTACGATAATACACTTTGTTGTACCATCCGTCATCATGTGAAAAATAAACAAATCTATTTTTCAATAGCGGAAAGAATGTTCTTGCAAGTGGTTCCTTTTTGTGAGCCAAATATAAAAGCTCTGCAATTTCTTTTGGCTCTAGTTCATCTAAATCGCTTGCATCATCAAAATCTACCCAACAAAATTCATCAAATTCATCAATCTCTGCTTGAATTAACTTATGTATATTTTCTTCCTCAACATATTCAAATAAAGTATGATAATGAAAATCTGTCCATTCAAAATTATGCTTTAAAAGCAACACTTGATGAAGCGGTGAAGGGATGTTACTTGCAAACTCTTTAAACGTAATTCCTGATGTAATAAAACAATGACCTCGACGATTACCATTAATATATATCATATTCTTTACTTGGTCAGATCCTCCAGACAAAGCACCTAGCCACCTTCGTTTTATATGTTTCAATTCTATAGCATATTTTAACATGAAAAATTTTAGAAACATAGAAAAAACTTCAAAAACTATTTACAATTTCATGTGTTTTATTACATAGTGATTACAAGAAAAAACGCCTGCTCGTAAGCAGGCGTTTTTAAAGGATTTCATCTGGGTTTTGAGGATGATGATTTCCCTCTTTCTTTTCATCTTTTTGGAACATCGATTGAATCTTATCAATTGTTTGTGGAGCTAATTCAATCATTTTTTCTGCTAAATGTGTCGCATTTTGTAAATGAAGAATATTTACTCCATCTTTATTCACTACAAGAAATGCCACTGGTGTAATAGAAACACCACCCGCGCTACCGCCACCAAATGCAGGGTTACCGTTCGCTCTTTGTCCATCATTCGTTTGGAAATCAGAACCTCCTGCTCCAAACCCGAACGCTACTTTAGAAACCGTTAACACCACACCACCGTCAGCCGTTTGAACAGGCTCTCCAACAATCGTGTTTACATCGACCATTTCTTTTAAATTTTCCATTGCTGCTTTCATTAAACCTTGAATTGGATGATCCACCGTTCATAACCTCCTTTGTCATATCTTTCCTAGTTTTTCCGAAAGTTTGTGAACTAAACATAAAATTTTATATTGATTGTAAAAAACTTAAGTTGTAATATTTAGAAAAATAAAAAAAGAGGTAGATTCATTATGATGAGAAAATTAACAAAGAAGGATCATGAACAAGTATTCGCTTACCTAAAGGAAGAAGCAGCCCTTAACTTATTTATTATTGGAGATATTGAAGCTTTCGGTTATGATACAGATTTTCAAGAGCTATGGGGAGTATTTAAAGAGAATGGAACATTACAATCGATTTTACTTCGCTTTCACGATTCGTTTATACCATATAGTAAAGAAGAGTTTGTAGTAACTGACTATGAGGTACTTCTTTCCGCATATAAGCCGCTGAAACTCTCTGGTAAGTCAACTATTGTTGAACAATTTGAAACCGTTTCAAGTATACAACTAGGTACTAAAAATGAAATGTATTTTTGTGAATGTCTAGATGCCGACAACTTACCTAGTACGCCTGCCCAAGAAGCCATTAAACTTGCCACACTAGATGATGTAGAGCGAATTATGCAATTACGAAGTAACATCACTGAATTCCCAACTGCTAATGAATCAGAGAAAATATTAAGACAAACTCTCGAAACAAATACAGGACGTACGTATTATATTGAAAAAGACGGCACTATTATTGCATCCGCCTCTACATCTGCTGAAAATTCATTATCTGCTATGGTAATTGGCGTATGTACACATCCGAATTATCGCGGGAGCGGATATGCTTCGCTTATATTACAAAAAATGATTGAGGACTTTACAAATGAAGGCCGAACACTTTGCCTGTTTTATAACAATCCAACTGCTGGACGAATTTATAAACGATTAGGTTTTAAAGATATTGGGATGTGGACGATGTATCGATAAAAAAACTTTGTTCGCTGAATTACGATACTTTAGAGGTTTGAGACGTATAATGAGGAATGTTTTTGTTCAATACGGTTGTTGATACCATTCACTCTTAACAATGTTTATCGTTATCCATATTTCACCCTACATCTTATTAATGGTAAAATTATTTCTGCATTTCCAAGACAAAATCGATAAAATTAATTTTTTGAAGGAGAAAATAATATGGATTACAAATTCGAATTACTTAGTACAGGTAGCTTAGTTATTAGACTACAAAAAGAATTCGATACTTTAGAAGCTTTTTTAAATGTGGAGGTATCCACATTCGGTGATTGGATAGCAGAAACTGTAGATAAAGTTTTAAACAAAAAAAGTCATCACGCAAAAATAAGTGCGAATATTTTTGGGGCAGATGTTCGAAGAGATACAACAGTTATATTTAATAAGTATGATGAAGATGAAATCGAAATCCCTCTTGAAATAGAAACTATTACATTAAGAAATCTAATAGATATTTATTTAAATGAGCATACAAAATTAATAAGCGAAAAAAAATAATCATTAAATAATATTACATATATTACAAAATGACCGCCTGTAATAGGCGGCTTTTTCATTAAATTAACATACATTCACATACTTATCACTAGCGGTAATATATAACACTTCACTTTCAAAAAATATCCTTTAATTTCAAAACCATAAGATAATGTTCGCTACTTACTTATTAAAGTACAGCTCTCTCCAACTCTTATGGAAAGTTTATTATTATCATTTCCCAATCAATACAAAATTCCTAGGTGTTTATTCATTTCTATTTGTAATTTTTTTAGCTAAACGATTAAATAATACTGAACTTCCATACACCAACATCCCAATACCAATCATACCAATACTGAAAAATAGTTTCTGCCATAAATTAAATGGGAAAAACCACCCTGCAATAACAAGTACCATTGTGCCAATAATAATCATAATTTTTCCTTGTTTAAGCATAAATTTTCTCCTCTCTTCCAAAGAAAAAATGAACCCTCCATTACCATGAGAGTAACGTTAAAAGAGGTCACCAGTAGGTCACCTCCCAAGTAAAACGATTAATAATACATGTTACATATTTTCAGCTGTTATTCCATACAGTCTATCTCTATTTTTTCCTCTTCTTTTTTCGATTTTTAAATATAATCTCTAACGCTACTACTGCGATGAATCCAACAGTTAGTTGTATACCTGTAAACAATAGTTTATCATTTAGAGGAGTATCCGGAACACTCCACAGCAGTATCGGCGGGATAAGTATGCCAATGATTACAAGGATTCTCATTATTTTCCCCTATCGTATTTTCCAACTAATCTATAATTCTAATAATTTCTCGCGTAGAACTATTTCACTCTCAGTCATATACCCTCTATGCATTTCCTCTACAATCTTATCGTGATTAAAACATAATACTTTTTCATCCCCTAGATAGCCTATTGGGTAAGGAACACCCACATAATCAAAATCACGTTTATCTGCTGATATGACCATTCTTCCAATAATCATTACAATTTGTTCTATATCTTCTATTTTAACGACTGTTCCAATTGGTAATAGTTTCATTTGTTTATTTCTCCTTTTTTAAGCATCTGTAATAGTTCTAATCCATTTTCTTTAAAAATTTGAAAATGGATTCTAAAACAACATTTGAATTAAATCCTATGAATAATTAAATTGCTGAAAAAAATTTTTTCTTGCAAAAAAACTTCAAGTAAATTCCGTATTATTATTGGATTACTCCTACCTTATACCAAACTTTATTTTTGTTTGAATTTTATATATATTCGTCCTACTACTTTATTCGCTCCCAAGGAAATGGCTCCTAAAACTAAAACAAAAATAATAAGTGCAATCTTTTTAGGTAGGCTATATGGCAATAACATAGAAAATATAAGAAGTATCACAACTGCAACATATGTAATATATTTCCCCGCTTTAATTGGATCCATCTCAACTTTCCTCCTTTGTTTTTTCGACTTTTATAAATCCTCCAAGTCCAAATGCTTCTCCAAAGTACGCACCTGTCTCTGCACCTAATTGCGCTTTAAAACCAGCTGTACCTAGTCCTACTTCTCCCTTTGCTATCACATCATGGTCTCCTATAACTACAGTAAAATCTAATATAAGAATAGATTTTATTCAACTTCTTACTTATTAACCGGAACTTCTATTGCTAGTTTGGCTGTCAACATAATCAAAATTTCATTTATGTGCCGATTCGACCATTCTACCAATAACCATCAAAATTGTTTTAATTCCTCCAGTTTCACTACTCCTCAAATCGAAAAAAAATTTCATTTATTTCACTTTTTATGTATCTTTTAATAAATTCGATCCAAAAGAACTGAAGACCCCACAGCAATTACACCGAATAAAAATACTACAAGTACATTTATTAATCTTGTTTTATTGTCTGCTGGCACTATAAAACTCGCGATGAGTGTTACTAATGTGCCAATAACAATTATAATTCTTCCTTGTTTTAACATTTAGTTACTCCTTTTTCTTTGTCCAAGCTACCTTTATAGCCATATTAACTGAATTTGTATTCATCTACATTTAGAACAATGTAATAAATACCCATTTCTCTTCATTTCAATTTATAGAAAAGAAATGCTCATTAATCCAAGTTTCATTTATTTATCCTTCTGCTAATATAATCCATTAAAGTAATAGCTCCGATCCCCATAGCTCCCCAGAAAATCATACTACATGTATATATTACCTTTTCCTTAATTGAATATGGACCTACTAGTCCAACAATGATTGAAATTACAACTCCTATAATCATTACAATTTTCGCGATTTTCATCATCCTACTGGCCCTTATCTATTTTCCCATTAAAATTTTGAATAATATTAATAACAACAGAGTTCCACACTAGAGAAATTACAGTAAACAAAGTTGCAACTAAAGCAACTATAATTTTATCTTTCCACGTGTTCTGTACTACCATTGATAGTATCATCATTATTAATCCACAAGTGCATATAAATATTTTTGTACCTTTACGCATATTCAAATTATTTTCACACTTCTTTCTAAAACTGAAAAGAAAATTTTTCATTCACCAGTATTAACAATTAACAGAATTATACCTACAATAAATTAGGTCCTTACTTTCTTAAACAAGCTAATTATTTCTATTCTCTCTAAATTTACTAATTATGTATTCTACTAAGTTTGTAGTCCCAAGAGACATTGTACCCAATACCAGTATAAAAATAAAAGAAATAATTTTCCCTTTTAAATCGAAAGGAAAGAATATACTAGCAATGGCCATTGCTATAAATTCAATAATTTTAACATTCTCTTATTCCCCTTGTTTTTTAACTTTACAAATAGACCACCAACTACTTTTCCAATTGGTAAAATTTTTATTTATTTCTCTTTTCTTTGCTTTTTTATAATGTAATCTAATAATGTAAGTCCACCTAACCCGATTGCACCATAAACGACCATACCTAGTGTATGTACTCCCTTTTCTTTTAACGAAAAGGGAGTTATTAGTCCTGCAATGATTACTATTAAAATTGCTATAATCATTACTACTCTTGCGATTTTTATCATCCTATGTCTCCTTTCCCGTCTTCTCAAACTATACAAATCTACACCTTTGAGTTTTACTACCTCCCCCACTGGAAACTTTTTATTTATCCTCTGTTATCTTTTGCTTCACTAATAAAGTTCATCAAATATGTAAATCCAATTGATAATCCGCCAAAAACAAGTACAAAAAAGAAAGTAAGTATACGATCTCCTACTGACTGTGGAAAAAATAATGTGAGTAATGCAATAATAGGTACTGTTATTAAATATATAGTTCTCATTCGCTTGAAAGGTCGCATTTATTTACTCCTTTTTCTATTGAATTTCTCCATAAGATTTATAACAAATGTGTTCCATACTAGAGAAAATCCAGTAAATATAAGAACAGCTAGCGAAACAACAATTTTATCTTTCCACGTTTCTCCATTTATCATAGCTAGTGTGATAAATAGTACTGCTGCTACACAGATTACTATTTGTGTAACTTTGCGCATAGTAATCCTCTCCTTACACACCCTTATCATCAAATTTTCCCACTTCTTTCATTAAAACTCCTTTCTCAAGTTCCTCCGACTCAATCACAATTGCCATCAATCCCTTTTCCGTACTCGTTTCATGAAATTCCCCCTTCTCCCAAAACACAGCTTGTCCCGCCTCTACCTTCACTTTTTCTTTATCTGTTCCGCATACATATCCTTCTCCGTCCACAATAAGAAGCAGTTGCGATACAACTGCTTCATGATATCCAATTATTCCATCCCCTTTTAAATGCATAGCACCGATATGTATATTCCCTTTATGGTTTATTATTTTCAACATTATGAAATTAGATTGAAATGCTGTGATTTGTTTTCTCACTTCTTCACTACAATCAAAAATTTTCATTACTGGTCCTCCTTATATGTATAAAACCATCCTTACTGTCTGCATCATATGGCCTTCAAAATCTTCTTCAAATTCCTCTAATTGTGCAAAACCTTTCGCTTCATAAAAACGTTTTCCTTTTTCATTCGCTGCCTCTACATGAATGTATAATTTCCGAATTCCTTTTAATGCCGTTAATCCTTTTTGTAATAAGGCACTTCCGATCCCTTTCCCTTGCTGATCTGGCAACAAATAAATCGCGCCTAATTCTGCTTCGTTTTGTAGTCTAACAGGAGAGAAATTTGCAAAACCAATAACTTCTCCCTCTTCTTCCGCAACGAATAAATGTGTATTTTCAAGACGATATTTCATTTTTTCATCAGAATAAGCCTCGTCTAAGAAACTGTCTTGAATCTTTCTCGGAATAATGCCTTCGTATGTATCATGCCAAGCTATTTTCGCTACTGATTGTACAGCGTGAATATCTTCTTGCTTCATTTCTCTAATTACATATGTCATCTCGTTGTCTCCATTCTCTTTAACTTATATTCTGCTAATAAACTAGAAGAAATGGCAGTACCATTTTCATAATTTACCTTAATTAATTTTATTTTCTCAATTGAGGCTGTTGCATAATCAAATTTTTGATAGATATATTCCATTACACTTAAAAACTGATTTGCATGTAACTTATTTGCAATAGTGCAATGCGGAACCCATTTTCCAGGCACATAATATGAATTTAAATTATCATGAAAATTTTTAAAATAATCATGATAAGAATAATGAAGTTTTAACAATTCATCGGTAACAGTCGATGCTAGAAAGATTGTTCCATTAGTAGGAAAAGTTCCAACAGAAGGAAAAGTTACCTCAGCAATATTCTCTTGAACAGCTGCAAACTTCTCTAATTGCTCCGTGTATGAATGAACATCTAACTCATTGTAATCAGCTAAAGTAATATGAGGTTCTACTCCTGCTAATTGATTTGTGCCAATGATATTCGTTATTTCATTTTGCAATTCTATAATTTTATTACTAAACACACGATCAAATGTAGCAATAATAGCATACATACTTACTCATCCCTTCGTTACATATAGTGCTTCCCACTCTTCACGAATTATTCCCATTCGAATAGAATCATAGTACGTGCCGTTATAATAACGGCATTTGCGCATTCTACCTTCTAAAGTCATTCCTATTTTCTCCGCTACTCTCATCATTCGTTCATTGCCAGACCAAGTCGTGATTCCTACTCTACCAATTTCCATCTTTTCAAATAGTAAATCCCGATATAACGTTAACGCTTCTGTACCATAACCACCATTCCAGTAATTTGGATTATAAATAACAAGCCCCATCTCTAACCAACGCGTCGGTTTATATTCCCAATAAAACCCGATTTTCCCTATAATTTGACCGTTATGTTCTATAATTAAATTAGATAGAGGTTCTTCTTTTAAACGAGTTTGCATCTTCTCCTTATAGGATGAGTACTCTTGCATTGAAAACGGAAAATACGGTGCATCCCATTTTTTCCATTCTGGATTTTCTTCTTTAAATACGAGATTCCATAATGATTTTATATCTGATTCTGCAATTGTACGAATTGTTACTTTATCCCCTTTTACTATTACGTTTTGCATAATTTCCTCCTACATCCCTCTTTATTTCATATATAATTATAATATTTTTTCTGAAAAATCAAAACATATATCATTTATTATATTGTATAATTTTGTTATAAGATACCAATTATTCATGTAGAAAGCTGGTGATTCAATGAATAATCGATTTAGTATTTCTTTATTTCTCACTATTGTTACGACAAATATTATTCTCTATTTCTTCTTACCATTACGTATTGTTACGAAATGGGACTTCAATGGAACGCCTACATCAACAATGGATAAAAGCACTTTTGTTATCGTAAATATAATTATATGTTCCTTCGTATTCTTTTTATTTTTAGCCTTATCTAAAGCAGCGAATAACCAAAAATATCTCCTTTGGATTGGCAACATAATTTTACTATTTTTATTTTTTGTTGATATTGTCATCGCTCTTGGATTCACTCTTCCCCTTGATCATTTCATATTTATAGCATTAGGACTTCTATTTATATTAATAGGCTATTTCAGTTCCAAAATTAATCCGAGTAAATCAACGGTTTCTTTGGAATGGAATGATAAGTACCTTGAAAAAAGAGCTTCAAATATTTGTAGTATTTCAATGATAATAGCTGGCATTTTCCTATCCGCGCTTCCATTTATTGTTCCTGCTCCGTATAGGGGTTATGCTATACTTGTAATTATTTTAGGAATGACGCTTGTCATTTTACCGAGTACAATTTACTTACTTATGAAAGACAGCAAGCAATCTACTCATTTAAAAAGGTAATAAAAAATAGGAGGTTCTATACCTCCTATTTCAGCTAAACATTTTCTTTTTCATTTTTTCTATCTCAACTAAAATACCTTTCTTTATCCAGCCCTCTATTCCATCTCTTTTAACTAAATCATACCCTGAACAGCTTCCATCAATGAGCGAAACAATGTCCCCTTTCCTTACACTTATTTGTGCACAAGAAATATCGGTTTTCACTGTGTACTCACCTGACTCAAGTTGCCTAATGTATTCATTTTTCACAGAAAGTAATGTATTCGTTTCCTTTTGCTTACATATTGTATATTCTTGCTCCTTATCCATCAGCTCTATGTAATAATACGGATAGGTAACCCCGCCCTGCATTTCTGTGCTCGCATTAAAATCTGCAATCACTTCATATTCTGGAAAATAGTCTACATATGTATAAGAAAACATATCTCCTGTTGGTTCCCTCTGAATGATGAATGCGTTTAATTGCCCTGCCTCTTTAATCGCATTTCCCCCATCAATCGCAATCATCTTTTTCTCCTTATCAATAACTGGATTGTTAGACGGTGCTTTGTCTGAATAGTTTACAACAGGCCAATGACCGACAACTACATATTTATGTGCTCTATGTGATTTATTGAAAAACTCCGGCATTGCTATCGCATTTTTTCGTTCTGTCTCTTTCCAATCCTCTCTATCTTCAAGGCCAGCATGTACAAAAATATAATCCTCAGTTTCAATCGCTGTCGGCAATTCTGTTAGCCATTTTATTTCCTTTGAAAAATGGCTCATTAATTTTGTTTTCAATTCACGAATATCACTTTCTTCATGAACGTTAATATTCAATTGCGCTAGCCACTCATTAAAAATTGTATTCTTTCGCGTACACAAATAATTTATTAACGCAGGATTTTCATTTACAAGTGCTTCAACTACAACTTCACAGTTCCCTTCGACTACATAAACATTTGGCTTGCTAACTACTAAATCCATCACATAGTTTACGACGCCAACGCTATCTCTTCCTTTCTCACAAAGATCACCATTAATAATTAAATAATCTTCATCTTGAAAGTTAACTTTATGTAGTAGTTCCTTAAAAAGATTTAATTCTCCATGAATATCAGAAATAATGATGACTCTTACATCATTTGGTATAGATAATTTCTTTATTTTTTCCAAGTATAAACGCCCCTAACCTTCTCCAAATTCAACATTCCCATGTTAATTTCTAATATTCGACAAATTATATTACTAAACCTGTTCCTTGCTCACATCTGAAAAAGAAAATAGATTCCATATATTTTCATACACGGAACCTACTTAATTATTATAACGCTTTATAAAAAGAATAGCTTACCTTATCATAGCCCTCTCTTTCATAAAAACGATGTGCATCCATTCTTGGAAACGCAGATGTAAGCACGATAGAGCTGCACCCTTTTTCTTCTCCCCATTTTTCTACATATGATAGTAGAACATTACCATACCCTTTTGATCTGTGAGCTTCCGCAGTTACAAGATCATATACGAAAACATGTTTCTCATTATAAAAGTTCGTACAAATCGCTACACCGGCTAGACTCACAACTTCACCCTCTTCATTACGTAGCGAAAACAGTTTATAATTTTCTTCTTTCATTTTTTGAAATAAAGAACTCGCTTCTTCTTTTAATAGTTTTGTTCTTAACTGCTGTAATACGGGAAATACATCATGTAAATCCACTTCTGTTACTACTTCTTTAATATGCATTATGATTCTCCCCTTACTATTTATAAAATTTTCTAAATGTTATATCATCATTATAGAAAGCAACTGCCCTTAGCTTAAGTGACAGTTCTATTCTTTTTTATAATGCCAGTTTAAAAAAGGAGCGTCTATACATGGATCTGACTATCCCATTAGTATTACAAAGTAAAACACCCATTTACTTACAAATTTATCAATATATAAAACGAGAAATCTCTCATGGGTCACTACTTGCCGGTACACGCCTACCTTCTCACAGAAATTTAGCTATGCAACTTAATGTGAGCCGTATTACAGTGGAATCCGCTTATCAACAACTACTAGCTGAAGGATATGTAGAAAGCAAACCAAAACGTGGGATTTTTGTTGTAGCAGTTGATATTGATGTCATTCAAAAGAAACAGCAATTTGCGTCAAACAGTACTAACATTAAAGAAAACGAACAATATGATTATGATTGTAGCCAAGGGCTTATTGATCAAAAAGCTTTTCCGATAACAAACTGGAAAAAAGCATTACAGGAAACTTTATTTCAATATGAAAATGAATTATTTGCTAAAGAAGATCCTCAAGGTGAGCTCATTCTACGAGAACAGATTTCAAAGTATTTATATCATGCTCGCGGAGTACACTCTTCACCCGATCAAATTATTATTGGAGCAGGTACGCAACCTCTTCTTTGGCTAATAATTCAACTACTTGGTTCAAAAAAAGAATACGGAATCGAAAACCCTGGGTTTCATCGTATACCTGCTATAATTCAAAGTTCTAATCTTCCCGTTCACCCTATCCCTCTAGATGATAAAGGAATTCATATTTCCGCTTTACGTAAATCGGATTCCAATGTAGCGTATGTCACTCCATCTCACCAATTTCCACTTGGAATCATAATGCCGTTATCTAGAAGACTTGAGTTATTAAAATGGGCGGATGATTGTAAGGGATATATTATTGAAGATGATTACGACGGGGAATTTCGTTATATAGGAAAACCTATTCCTTCTTTACAAGGACTAGATTCAAATGAACGTGTTATTTATATGGGAACTTTCTCGAAATCTTTTTTGCCTTCTTTACGAATGGGATATATCGTTTTACCACCTCATCTGTTAAGAGCTTATCAAGAACTTAATGGTATGTTTAAACAAACAGTTTCTACGCTTCAACAACTTACCTTTGCCACCTTTATTCAAAATGGTGATTGGGAGCGCCATATTAACCGAAGTCGTACGTTATATAAAAGAAAACATATTTCTTTAATTAAATCTATTACAAATGAAATGGGAAACAATGTTCATATACTCGGTGAACAATCTGGACTTCATATCGTACTTCACGTTCATAACGGGATGAACGAACAGGAACTTATTCATGCAGCTGCAAAAGAACGTATTAAATTATATCCTCTCTCCACATATGATTCTGTTCATAATGTAAAGGAGGATTCGTATGTATTACTCGGTTTTGGCAGTATTCCAGAGGATTGCATCGAAACTGTTGTTAAATTACTGAAAAAGGCCTGGTTCCCCTAAATAAGAGAGGTTGTCCCAAAAGGTC
>NZ_NVEC01000039.1 GCF_002571225.1 Bacillus sp. AFS059628
TAAGTTGATGGATGTGGGGTACCACCCCATCGCTATCAAGTTAAAAATCCAGAATTACCCCAAAACGAAAAAATGAACTTTTTGTTACAAGTTAACACAAAATTTCGTTCTGGAGGTACTATAAAATTTTAGCTGGATAGTGATGGGATCCTGACAGAAAACTAAGCCGAGTTGTCCTCATGCTAAGCTAAGGACGGCTCGGCTTTAATTTTTGGATTTAAAATTATATATTGCTTTATGTAGTCTGGTCACACCTTCTTTAATTTCTTCATTTTTTAGATGCCCATAACCTAAAATAATTCGATTATGATGTTTTCCTTTTTCTATAGTATGATCTTCTACAGAATATACTTTAACTCCAAACCGTTCGATCCATTCGAGTAATTCTTTTGAAAAATGGGATTCATTTAATTCAACAATTAGGTGTAAGCCTGTTGAATAACCGAAAATATTAACCCTATTCGAAAATGTTGTTTTTAAGCAATGAATAAGGAAGTTTCTTCGTTTTTTGTACATTTTCTTCATCTTCATAATATGTCGTTTTAAATAGCCTTCATCAATAAAACGGGCAAGGATAAGCTGCTCTAAAGAAGGGGTATGTAAATCCGAAAACCATTTTAGTTTGCGACATTTTTCAATAAGTTGTGAAGGAAGAATTAAATATCCCATTCTAAGGGCTGGTGATAAGATTTTACTAAACGAACCAATATATAATACACGATCTGAATCCAATCCCTGTAATGAACTTACAGGTGGTCCTTCATATCTAAATTCACTGTCATAATCATCCTCAACAAGATAACAATTTGTTCTTCTAGAGTAGTTAATCAATTGAATCCTTCGTTGAATTGGTAACGTTCCTCCTAACGGAAACTGGTGGGACGGAGTAACAAAGATAAACTTTGGATAATTATTTAATGGCAGCAACGATGTCTTCATTCCATATTCATCAACAGGTATAGGGTAAAGAAGAGCACCTGAAGTTTTAAATATAGTTTGAATATCATTGGTGATTGGATCTTCCATTATCACTGTATCATCGGGCGATAAAAGCAATTTAGAAACAAGTGTCATAGCTTGGGTTGCACCAGATGTAATCACAATTTGTTCTGGATGACAATCAACACCTCTTGTTTTCAGTAAATAGCGTGATAAAACCTGTCGTAATTCCGGACGTCCTTCGGGAATATCGTATCCAAAAGTAGAAGGTGCAATGTCATTCCATATGGTATGAGACAATTTTGCCCATGTCTTACGCGGAAATAAATCCAGTGCTGGTATACCTGAACGAAAGTTGATGATGTTATCATCTTTATTTTTATCTTCATTCCAATTCACATAATGAAATGAAGGTGTTTTATTCTGTTGTTCTAAAAAAGTTCCTTCAGCAACAAATGTTCCAGCACCCCTTTTTGCAACTAAAAATCCTTCAGCCAATAATTGATCATACGCTTCCAAAATCACATTCCTGGATACATTCAACTCAGAAGATAGTTCACGTGTCGACGGTAGTTTTTCTCCTGATTGTAAGTCCCCGTTTAAAATTTGTTCTCGTATTTGCTGATAAACTTGTCTAATTAATGGTATATCTAATGACCGGTTAATGGGTATCCAAAGCATATTGAAATTTACTCCTTATCTAAAATTGGTACTTTGAAAATTCATTATAAATGGTACTAATATAAACCATTTTACCATGATAAAGTTTATGTAAATATGAAAAAGGAGATGTAAGTTATGACTAATCCAAAGATTCAAGTCACCCAAGCACTTAAATCGGTTGCACGAAATGAACATATTAAATCTTATATTCAGCAGTCCAATGAACTCTATCCTTTATTATTGCAAGCCGCCAAACGGTTTGTAACCGGAGAGCATAGGCAAGATGGGCTTGCAACAGCAAAAGAACTGATTTCAAGAGGTTATTCTATTTCACTGGAATACATTGGTGAAAATAAAACAGATTTAGAAGAATGCCGAAACGCCAAAAACGAGTTTTTGAATCTTATTGAAGAAATGGGTTTGTTCTCCATGAAGTCGACTGTTTCGTTTGATTTATCACATATTGGATTATCTGTGGATTCAGAAACAGCTTATATTCATTTACTTGAGTTAGCCAAGAAAGCAAATCTGTACGGCGTTACACTTATGATAAGTATGGAAGAAACATCAAAAACTGACGATATTCTTGATATCTATAAAAAAACAACTACGCAATATCCTAATGTAGGGATCACTATACAGGCACATTTATATAGGTCCAACAATGATGTTCAGGAATTAGTTCATTATCCTGGGAAAATACGAGTTGTCAAAGGGGCTTATCAAGAAACAGCTGATGTTGCTATGTCTAGATCAAAGGAATTAAATAATCGTTATCTTAAACTTGTAGAACAAATAATAGAATCTAACCACCCAGTATCCATAGCCACACATGATGAAATGCTTATTCAAGAAATGGAAAACCGTCAATACCTTAATCAACCCAACTTAGAAATGGAAATGCTCTACGGAATCCGTCCAGATTTGTTAATGGATTTAAAAAGTAAGGGGTACAACTGTAAAGTATATTTAACTTACGGAAAAGAGTGGTACTTGTATTTATGTCATCGAATAGCTGAATATCCGGAAAATCTATTTCGTGCAGTAACGGATATGATCAATCCATCTTTAACAGACAGAAGTAGATTATATTGAACGAACATTAAATTCCAAATATGGGGTAGCGCCACATCGCTATCAAGCTAAGGTTTTGAAGTGCCCCCAAACCGAAAAAATAAGTTGTTTTCGGACAAAAATACACGGGATTTTCATCTTGGGGATGTAATTTCTTAAATTGATGGGCATGGGGCGGTACTCCTAAATGAACATGTTCTTTTTCTGCAGGTAGTTACTTTGGGAAGGTAGCTTATTTTTTCGTTTTGAGGTCGTTTATTTTTCTTAAGCTGATGGATATGGAGTATCCGCCCTAAGTTAAATACATTTTGACTTAAAAACAAGTAATTTTAGCAAGGTTAGGAGTATTTCATGGAGCATAATGTCAGTTGTGTTGTAATGCATGAAGAAAAATTACATTAGAAAAGAGCCAGAATTCATCCTGTTAAGGGTAAATCGGCTCTTAGTATTTAAAAGGATGGAAAAAGAAACACTGAAGTAAGAAACCTCTGTGTTTCTTTTTGATTAATATATTTACTGAACTTTCCTGCACAGATGCTCCTTCAATCCTATTATAAAAGCAATTTTGAAAGTAAGTAATTTGTAAGTAATGGGTAAGAAAAAAGAAATTCTCATTGCGTATGATAAAAATATAAAGAGGAATGAAAGGGGAAAAAGGTATGACCTATTTATGAAAAATAAACCAGTAACGAGAGTGTTTTAAGGAAAAGAAGTAATTTCTATGATTAACATACATGTGGAAAAAGAGGAGTATATCGTGTGTTATAACTCAATAGCGTTTGTGAAAATAATATTAACTAAGATAATTGCAAATTCACCTTGTTTTTATCTGAATTTTCCAATTTGATTATTTCAACTTTATGAAGATAGTAGCTAGAAAATTTGTGTGATAGTATTTTAAATAGAAAAAAAATACAATTCTGAAAAGAGGGTGTAATTCGGATGGTTTAACTATTGTAAATTTTAGGGTTAGATAGCTATTAATGGATTTTTTCGTTGAGTAGGGTTTTAGCTTGTAGAATATGAAAATCAAAGAAAGTTGTTCAGATAAATTAATGAAATATTATCGTTTTTTACTGTGGTTGTAATGACGATATAACTAGAAATCATTTAATTTGTCCACGTTTATAGGTGAAAAAGATTATTTAGAGTCAGAAGTGAACGTATAAAAACTAAAAATAAATATATTTGAATGAATAAATTATACCAAAGATATTGAATTTTATAGTTATTGAAGTTTGAATACTATTAAATTTCGGATGGATATATGTAGAGTTATAAATTATGTGCAAAAAAGAGGTATTGTGTACACCAAAACATCCGTTTTAGTAAATTTAAGGAGCACATTTTATGAAAACTACCGATTCAAAAGGCCTATTAGGAAATAGGGTTTATTTACAAGTTTTCTCTGCCTATTCATTGCTTATGCTTGGTGTTTTTATTGATATGTTAGCGATTATGACTATAGTTGGGTTTGAATGGGAAGTAGATCCTACTATGATTGGATTGATCCCTGTTGCATATGCACTTCCTGGAATTATTTTTGGCTCATGGGCAGGTGTTATTGCAGATCGTTTTAGAAAAATTCCAATTATGATGTTCTGTAATTTGATGGTTGGTTTAATAACAATTGCTCTTTTATTTGTACAAAATATCCACTGGCTCTTAGTGGCATTAATGATTCGTTCCATTTTTATTGTTTTCTATTATCCTGCACAACAAACACTAACAAGACAGATTGTATCCCCAGAGTTGCTTACTAAAGCAGTAAGTATCAACGGAATAGTAGAGCAGGGTACCAAGATAGTAGGCCCACTTATAGGGGGCATGTTGCTGAGCTGGTTTCAGCCAGAGTTCTGCCTCATTATAAGAGCTATAAGTTGTTTATTAGCTACGTTAGTTCTGATACCAACAATAAAGTTCAAAGAAACTATATCGAAAGAACTTGTTGAAAAGCAAAAGCAAAGCACTTGGGCCGCTTGGGTACAAGGGTGGGGCTATGTGTTATCTAATCGGATAATATTATCAACTATGATTTTCGTTACAATAGCCATGGCAGTATTACAATTAGTAGACTCACAATTCCCAACTTTATTTAAGAGCTTATTCCCACATGATAAAAGTAAAATGGGATATATTATTTCTATTATTGGTCTTGGCGGAATACTTGGTGCATTACTAACTCAGAAATTAAAACAATTTCAATATGGCTGGGTAGTATGTGGAGGTATGGTTTTAATGGGAATTGGTTTTGGGGGGATTGGTTTGATAACGCCCGGTACGGTCTTCGTTTTAGCCTATTTAATTAGTTTTATCGCTGGTATCGGAAGTGGGCTTATGCTTGTATCTAATCAAGTCATTTTACAAATAGAATCCGATCAAGATCAAGTAGGAAGAGTATTTGGTATACAAAGCAGTTTAACAAACGCAGTTCTAATTATTTCTCCTGCTATGAGTGGTCCATTAGTGCATTTATTTGGAGTAACTCAACTCTATGTTTATGGAGGGATTGGGCTTGTTATTATTGGAGTAATTGGAGTTTCACTGCAGAAATATTTATGGGCTAAACATAAACACGAACCTATAAGAGCAAATAATTTTTGAAGGGAAGATTTTTATGACCAATGAGGAATGTTATCCATTAAGTCATCCGCAGCGAAGAATATGGTATACAGAAGTTATTCATTCTGATAAAGGAATATGTAATTTAAGATTTTTATTTAAACTTCATCGGAAAATGGATTATTCAAAATTAAACCAAGTTGTGAATCGCGTTATCAGTGAAAATGACGGTCTGTGCATTAGGTTAAAAGAAAATGGGCATCAGGAACCGAAACAATATTTTATTAAACATGAAGAACAAGAATTTGAGTTTTTTGATTTCAGTAATGTGGAGAATACAAATTTGCTTGAGGAATGGATTGAGCAGAAAACAAAAGAAACGTTTACATTATTTAATTCAAATTTATACTATTTCGCTTTAATAAAATTAAACGATAATGAATGTGCAGTCTTTGGAA
This sequence comes from Bacillus sp. AFS059628, assembly GCF_002571225.1. Taxonomy (GTDB): domain Bacteria; phylum Bacillota; class Bacilli; order Bacillales; family Bacillaceae_G; genus Bacillus_A. The sequence continues at coordinate 5,697 of NZ_NVEC01000039.1, forward strand.
ATGTTCATCATATTATTATGGATGGTTTATCAATTCAAATATTTACTGAGCAGATTGCAAAATATTATTATGACATGCATAACGAGAATGAGGAAGGCGAAATTAAAAATTCATATGTTCAATTTCTGACTAATGAACAAACATACTTGAATAGTAGTCGTTTTCAAAAAGATCAAAAATTCTGGTTGGAGGAATTTAAAACACTGCCATCTGTGACCGGGTTGAAGCCTTATAATACGTACCAAGTTAGTACCAAAGCATCACGTGAGACGTTTATATTAACGGAACATTTGAAGAGAAAGATAGAAAAATTTTCTGAATATTACAAAATTAGTTTATATACTCTTTTTGTTGCTGCTCTCTCGTTGTCCATGTATCGGTGGACCTCATCGCTTGATATTGGTTTAGGAATGGCTTACGGCAACCGTATGACTAAAATGGAACGAAAATTGATTGGAATGATGGTGAGTACAGTTCCTTTAAGAATGGATATTGATCCAGAAGAAGAAGTACTTTCATTTATTAGTAGGGTGTCCAGAAAACAAAGTAAATCATTAAGACACCAGAAATATCCATTTGATTTGTTATTAAAGCAGATTAATAAAGAGAATAACAGTAATGTGAGACTTTTCGGAACTACGATTGATTATAGGGATCGTGATGAAAGTGGTGACTCACTATGGATTCCAAACCGTGAAGAAGTACAAGATTTTGCAGTGCATATTGAAAATCTAATTGATATAGACTCTTTACATGTACATATTGATTATCGTGAGGAGCTATTTTCTAAGGAAGAGATAAAACGGTTTTTTAACGTGATGTTAGCGATAATGGAAAACACTTTTGAAAACCCAAAGCAGAAGGTGGCTGAAGTAGAAATCATTTCTGAGGAAGATAAAAGAAAAAGTTTAGTTGAGTTCAACAATCCTAAACTGGATGTCCCACCTCAAGTAACTATTCATGAAATGTTCGAACGGCAAGCGATGATTTATCCAAATGTTATTGCAGTTACGTATGAAAAAGAAAAAATTACTTATAAGGAGCTTAATGAACGTGCAAACCAGTTAGCTCATTATCTGCAGAAAAAGGGAGTAGGACCTGATACTTTAGTTGGACTGTGCGTTGAACGTTCCCTCGAAATGATTGTAGGTATTTTAGGGATTTTGAAGGCTGGTGGGGCTTATGTTCCACTTGATTCAACATATCCAGAGCAGCGACTTCAATATATTTTAGAAGATGCTAGCATTCAGTTATTCGTAACGCAAGAAAGTTTAAAAGAATTAAAATGGTTACCAGAAAATGTCGAGGCGATTTGTCTGGATCGTGATCAAGATGAGATTTGGAAAGAAAGTAAGACTTTACCGGTTTCTGATGTCAGTCCCCAAAATTTAGCATACGTGATCTATACTTCGGGATCAACGGGGAATCCAAAAGGTGTTATGATAGAGCATCACAATGTCATTCGGTTATTTAAATCAACGGATTGTTGGTATCAGTTTAATGAAAAAGATACTTGGACACTTTTTCATTCGTATGCATTTGATTTCTCAGTATGGGAAATTTGGGGAGCATTATTATATGGTGGAAAATTAGTTGTTGTTCCGTACTGGATTAGTCGATCACCTAAGGATTTTTATCAATTATTGGTGGAGGAAGAAGTCACAGTTCTAAATCAGACACCTTCCGCTTTTCGACAATTAATACAAGTGTGTGAACAAGAAGATAAGAATAAAAATTTGCAGCTGCGTTATGTCATATTTGGCGGAGAAGCGTTAGAACCTACTAGCTTGTTACCGTGGTTTCAAAGGTATGGGGAGAAAAAACCACAGTTAATTAATATGTATGGAATTACAGAAACTACAGTTCATGTTACATATTATCCAATTACTTTAGATGATGTGCAGCATGCTTCAAGAAGTAATATTGGAAAGCGGATTCCCGATTTAGAAGTGTATATACTAGACGATTATCAACAACCTGTTCCTATAGGTGTTGATGGTGAACTTTATATTGGCGGGGCAGGGCTTGCACGTGGGTATTTAAATAGACCTGAATTAACAGCAGAGCGTTTTATATCTCATCCATTTAGTAGTGATCTGAAAGCAAGATTATACCGGACAGGAGACTTAGTGAGGTATTTGCCAGATGGGAATCTAGATTATCGTGGAAGAATTGATCATCAGGTTAAAATACGTGGTTTCCGAATTGAGATTGGGGAAATTGAGTCTACTTTACATACATATGCATATGTAAAAGAGGCAGTTGTAATTGTAAGAGAAGATCAGCCAGGCGATAAACGATTAGTAGCATATGTTGTAGGAGATGGAAATGTAGATGCGTGGAGAGAGTATCTTAAAGCGAAACTACCAAGTTATATGGTTCCTTCGGGATTTGTGGCGATGGAAGCTATTCCACTTACAGCTAACGGTAAAGTTGATCGTGAGGCCTTACCTATGCCGGAGGAAAAGCAGATTAATAGTGAATGTGTTGGCCCTCGGAATAGTAACGAACAAATACTAACTACCATTTGGAAGAGAGTATTAGGTGTTAAAAAGGTGGGAATCTATGATAATTTCTTTGAAATTGGTGGCGACTCAATTCTCAGTATTCAAATTATATCTCAAGCAAGTCAAGTGGGGTTAAAACTTACTCCAAAGCAAATGTTTGAATGCCCAACTATCGCTGAGCTGGCACAAGTGGCTATAGAAACGCAGGGAGTACAAGCGGAGCAGGGAATTGTGATAGGTGATGTGCCTCTTACTCCAATTCAGTGCTGGTTCTTCGAGCAAGAACATCCACATACAGAGCATTGGAATCAATCAATGCTTTTAAGAGTAAAAGAAAGATTGGATGTGAAATTACTAGAGGGAGCGATATTAAATTTACTGAAACATCATGATGCTTTACGTTTCCGGTACGAACAGTTACCAAACGGAACGTGGAGGCAGAGAAATGAAGGGACTGATGAGCTGTCAGTACTCCATGTTGTAAAACGGAATCAAGTTAATGAAAAAGAGTGGAATAAAATAATACAAGAAGAGATGAATATTCATCAAGCTAGTTTCAATTTAATTACTGGTCCGTTAATGAAAGTAGTGTACTTTGAAGATAACTTGACTGAAAATGATCGAATATTCTGGGTGATGCATCATTTAGTAGTAGATGGAGTGTCATGGAGGATTCTATTGGAAGATTTACAGTTGGTATATAACCAGATGAAACAAGGTCAAGAAATTCGCTTACCTGCGAAAAGTACATCTTTTAAAGAATGGTCTGAACGACTTCAGACATACAGTGATTCGGGTATTTCAAAAGAAGTAAAGGATTATTGGAATGAACAAGTAGAAAAAGAAACGATGAAAATTCCAGTGGACTATCCAATACAAGAAACGACAGAAGAATCGATTGATCAAGTGACGAGGACTTTAGGAATAGAAGAAACACAAGCATTGTTTCACGAAGTTCTAGTCACTCATAAGACAAGGATTGATGAGGTACTATTAACGGCATTAGGACAAGCTATCGTCGATTGTACAAATCAGCAAACCGTTTCTATTCATCTAGAAGGACACGGAAGAGAAGAGATGATTGAAGGTATTGATTTATCAAGGACAGTGGGCTGGTTCACGAGTATTTATCCCGTTCATCTCAATTTTCAAGGAACTCAGACACCTATTGAAGGGTTAAAGGCAGTCAAAGAGCAATTGCGTCGAATCCCAAATCGCGGAGTTGACTATGGTATTTTACGTTACTTGAATAAAGGATTACTTCCGTTTTATCAGCAAAAGCCTTCAATAAGCTTTAACTATTTGGGCCAATTTGATCAGGTGTTTTCAAGGGACTCTTTGTTTATGCAAGAGACAGGATTTACATTTTTAGATCATGCTCCAGATTCCAAACCATCTCATCTAATTGATGTTATCGGAATGGTGAAAGATGAAAAGTTACATTTTATTTGGATGTATAGTAGGGAACAGTTTTCTAAATTAAAAATTCAAGTGATAGCAGATGGTATGTTGAGGCATCTTCGTCAACTTATAAATAAACCAACAACAGAGTCTGCTTTTACGGTATCAGATTTTGCTGATGCAGAGGATCTTACGGAAGAAAGCTTGAGCAAAGTATTACTTAAATTAACAAAGAAGAGGGTGTAAAAATGGGAGACGTTATTGATATATATGGTTTATCACCTTTGCAAAAAGGAATACTGTTTCATACTTTATACGATCAAGATGATGAACATTCTTTTTCCTATATTGTACAAGTAGGTTTCTTGCTCGGGGGGCAATTGGATGTTGCTACTTTTGAAAAAGCTTGGGAATATGTTATTCAACGACATGAGGTTCTGCGCTCAGTATTTGTTTGGGAGGAAGTAGAAAAACCTCTACAAGCAGTTTACGAACGTCTTCCTTTTACTATTCATCAAGAGGATTGGAGTAACCATTCGCATGAGGAGAAGGAGAAGAAATTACACCAGTTTTTGACTGCAGATCGTAGCAAAGGATTTTTATTGGATGAAGCACCATTGATGAGAGTCACTGCGATTAAAGAAGCAGAAGGGGAAACGAGAATTATTTGGACACATCATCATATTTTGCTAGATGGATGGAGTGTGTCATTGGTCTTTAGTGAAGTGATGGAAGTTTATCTCAAGATGATAAAGGGAGAATTGTTGAATCTTCCTAAATCTCTTCCTTATAAAAAATATATCCAATGGATAAATAAACAAGATCAAAGTCAAGCAGAGGAATTTTGGAAAGAAGAATTAAAAGGGTTCTATGCACCTACTCCATTAGCAATGGAAAGAAAGGATCAAGGACAAGAGAAGGGTTATGGAGAATGTGCTTATCAAGTATCTGAGGAACTTACTGAGAGTTTACAAGAGTGGGTACGAAAGAGTCGATTAACGTTGAATACGTTAGTACAAGGTGCATGGGCTTATTTGATGAGTAGGTATAGCGGTGACAGTGATGTCGTATTTGGCGTAACTAGCGCTGGACGTCCTACTGATTTAATGGGAGCAGAAAATATGGTGGGGCTATTTATTAACACATTACCTACCAGAATTCGATTAACGGATAATACATCAGTAGTAGATTGGCTTCGTAAAATACAAATGAAAGAAATGGAACGAAGACAGTATGAGTATAATTCGTTGATAGATATTCAAGGCTGGAGTGAGGTTCCGCGAAATAGCTCCTTATTTCATACCTTGTATGTGTTTGAAAATTATCCAATTCAAGGTGAGAGAAATGATGATTTAAGATTACTAGATGTTACAAGCACGGAACAAACAAATTATCCTTTAACACTCATTGTAATGCCCGGTAAGAAAATTACTTTAAAGTTGATGTATGATCGAAGCTATTTTAATGAAGAAACAATAAATCTGATTCAGAATCACTTATTGCAAATATTAATTCAGATGACGAAGAGCCTAGATTCAAAACTATTTGAAATTACTCATTTAACAGAAGAAGAACAGATACAGTTACTAGAGGAATGGAATCATACTCAATTTAATTATTCGGCTGAATGCATGATTCATACGATGTTTGAGGAGCAAGTTAAAAAAACACCGGAAGCAATCGCGGCTAGTTACGAAAATGAACAAATTACCTATAAAGAGTTGGAGAAGCGTGCAAATCAGCTAGCTCATTATTTACAAAAGCATGGTGTAGGCCCAGAGTCTCTAGTTGGGGTATATATGGAACGTTCATTACAAATGATGATAGCGTTATTAGGTATTCTAAAATCAGGAGCAGCGTATGTTCCACTTGACCCTACTTATCCAGAGAGTCGACTTCGATATATATTAGAGGATGCTGGAATCGAAGTACTAGTGACGGAAGAGAATTCTAAAAATTTGTTTGTATCTGAAAATATTGAAACGATTTGTATGAATAAAGATTATACTGCAATTGAAAAAGAAGAAACAACCCCATGTATAAGTGGTGTAACAGGAGAAAATTTAGCGTATGTTATGTATACTTCAGGATCTACAGGGAATCCAAAGGGAGTAATGATTGAGCATCATTCAGTAATTAATTATCTAGAATGGATGCAACATAAATATCCGCTCTCTGAAAAGGATGTGGTCTTGCAGAAAACGCCATTCTCATTTGATGTCTCTGTTTGGGAATTGTTTTGGGGCATTCACGTTGGTGCAAGTGTATCTTTCCTACCTCCAGGTGGAGAAAAAGATCCTTCTATTATAGCTGAAGTGATTAAACAACATCAGGTTACTATAGTTCAATTTGTACCTTCGATGTTATCTGTTTTCTTAGACCACTTCAATCATATTGAAGTGAACATGAATTGTTCGTCCGTACGCCATGTATTTTCTGGTGGAGAAGAACTAAGTTCAGGGTTGGTTAGACGATTTCAACAGAAATGGAATTATAGTGGACAAGTGAAATTAACCAACTTTTATGGGCCAACTGAAGCCACTATTTATGTGAATGCATTTGATATTCAGCCTAATCAAGAATTTGTTTCTATTGGGCAGCCAATACAGAACACGCAATTATATGTATTAGACCAAAATCAACGCTTGCAATCAATAGGAATTGAGGGTGAGTTATATATTGGTGGTGCTGGTTTAGCACGTGGATACTTAAATCGTCCGAATCTTACTGCTGAAAAATTCGTTTCGCATCCATATCGATTTGGGGAACGACTATATCGAACAGGAGATTCAGTAAGATATCTAACTGATGGAAATTTAGAATTTATAGGTAGAATGGACCACCAAGTCAAAATGCGTGGTTTTAGGATTGAATTAGGAGAAATTGAAGCGACTTTAGAAAAATGTTCGTTTATTAAAGAGGCTGTCGTATTAGTTAGAGAAGATCGTCCAGGTGATCAACGATTGGTTGCATATGTAATAAGCGATGGAAATACCGAGGAGTGGAGAGAGTATTTACAAAAACAATTACCGAATCATATGATTCCAGCGCACTTTATAGAGTTAGAACACTTCCCGCTTACTCCAAATGGGAAAATTGACCGAAAGGCCTTGCCAGCACCTGATGAGCAAGCTATTGAAGATTTAAATGTGCTACCTCGGACGCTATCGGAAGAGCTTATTGCCTCGGTTTGGAGTCAAGTGTTAGGAACAGAAAATATTGGCATTCAGGATTCCTTCTTTGAACGTGGTGGGCACTCACTACTTGCTACTCAAATTGTCTCTCGATTGCAAGAACTGTTCCAAATTAAAATTCCATTACGTGAACTTTTCAAGCACGATACAGTGGAAGCATTGGCGAAACGGGTGGATCAGTTACGAAAAGAAGATAAAAAACGAGAGGTTGCTCCCCTTGTACCTATGAAACGAGAAGAAATTATCCCACTTTCCTATGCGCAGAAACGTCTATGGTTTATTGATCAATTAATGCCAAATAGTGCTATGTACAATATTCATGCAGCGTGTCGCTTAACAGGTAAATGGTCAATTGAAGCATTGGAGGCCGGATGGAATCAATTGTTGGAGCGTCATGAATCATTAAGGACGATAATTCTAGAGCAAGAGGGTGAACCTTTTCAACAGGTTCAATCTCATGTGTTCAGACATATTCCTCAAACGAATCTCACAGATCTTTCTTTGGAAGATAGGGAAAGAGAAATGCAACGCCTTATCCAAAACGAGGCGAAGGAACCATTTCATTTTGGACAAGGTTCTCTGATTCGAACACGAATATTGAAAGTGGACAGGGAAGAATGGGTTCTCATTTGTACGATGCATCATATTATTTCAGATGGATGGTCAATGGGAATCTTACTTGAAGAATGGATGGCTTTTTATGAAGGCGCATTAAGCGGCAAACCGGCAGAATTGAAGGAGTTATCTATCCAATATGCAGATTTTGTCATGTGGCAGAAGGAATGGCAAAAAGAAGAGAATTTGAATCAGCACCTTCAATATTGGAAGGAAGAATTATCTGGGGAACTACCGGTTTTACAATTACCGATGGATCGTCCTCGACCTGCAGTTCAAACCCATCATGGTGCAAGTCAGTCCTTAATAGTGGCGAATTCCCTACAGGAAAAGCTCAAAGATTTAAGTTTGCAAGAAGGATGCACTTTATTTATGACATTGATGGCAGCGTATCAAAGCTTCCTTTCTCGTTATACAGGACAGGACGACATTATAGTTGGAAGCCCAATCGCTAATCGAAATGTGAAAGAGATTGAGGGATTAATAGGATTTTTTGCAAACACGTTGGTTTATCGAGCTGATTTCAGTGAAAATCCGACGTTCCAAGAACTTTTATCGCAGATAAGAAAAAAAGCACTAAAAGCATACGAGTATCAGGACATCCCATTTGAGAAAGTGGTAGAATCCGTAAAACCTGAACGGAATACAAGTCATTCACCAATATTCCAAACTATGTTTACTTTACAAAATACGAAACAAGAATTTCTTCAGCTATCTGAAAGACAAATGGAACTCATGGAAAGCCATGTTTCTGTTGCCAAATTTGATTTGAGTTTATTTGCTTCTGAGACGGAAGAAGGATTATCACTAACCTTTGAATATAATACTGATTTGTTTAATGATACAACCATTGAACGTATGGTAAATCATTTTGAACATTGGTTAAATCAAATTGCCTCTTATCCAAAATGTTTATTATCAGAATTGAATATGTTATCGAAAGTGGAATATAAGCAACTACTAGTGGAATGGAATGAATCAGCCGTTATAGATATAGAAGATAGCACGATTCATACAATGTTTGAAGAACAAGTGGAAAAAACACCAGAAGGAATTGCAGTAGTGTGCGAAGATGAAGAACTAACATATCGAGAGTTGGACGAACGCTCGAATCAGTTGGCACATTATTTACAAAAAAATGGTGTAACATGCGAAACATTGGTTGGGATTTGCGTTACACGTTCATCCGAGATGATTGTCGGTCTCTTAGGAATTATGAAGGCGGGAGGAGCATATGTCCCAATTGATCCAGCGTATCCGGAAAGTCGACTGCAGTACATTTTAGAAGATGCTCAAATAAAGGTACTGGTGACACAGGAAAAGTTACAACAAAAAATGGTTATACCTACATTCGTCAACGTTATTTGTATGGATCGTAATCGAGCAGAAATAGAACAAGAAGTAACTACGGTATGTACGAGTGAAGTGACGAGCGATAACTTAGCCTATATTATCTATACTTCAGGTTCCACTGGAAAACCAAAGGGAGTAATGATTGAGCACAGGAATACAGTAACAATGATTCATTGGGCGCATCACACGTATTCTCGAAAGGAATTAGCGGGAGTGTTAGCTTCAACTTCACTATCTTTTGACTTATCCGTTTTTGAAGTATTTGTTCCCTTAACGATGGGTGGTAAGGTGATTGTCGCTGAAAATGCTCTACATCTAGACAAGTTGTCTACCAAAGGTGTGACTTTGGTTAATACTGTGCCATCGGCAGCAAAGGAACTGGTTCGAGCAAACGCAATTCCTTCTTCAGTAAAGGTAATGAATTTGGCTGGAGAACCGTTACCATATCCGCTTGTTCAAGATTTATACGAGAGAAGTACGATTGAGAAGGTGTTCAACTTATATGGACCGTCTGAAGATACTACGTATTCCACGTATATGGAATTAGAAAAGGGTGTCATGCATAGGGTACCACCAATTGGTAAACCAATCTTCAATACAGAAGTATATGTATTGAGTACTGAACAAAAAATGGTTCCAATTGGTGTAGTTGGTGAGCTGTACATTGGTGGATCAGGGTTAGCACGTGGATATTTAAAACGCCCTGACTTAACGAAAAATCGATTTATACCGCATCCGTTTAAAGAAGACGAGCGAGTATACCGGACTGGAGATCTAGTAAGGTATTTGCCGGATGGAAATTTGGAGTATGTTGGACGAGTTGATCATCAGGTGAAAATTCGTGGGTTCCGGATTGAACTAGGAGAAATCGAAGCGGTATTACAAAAGCATACATTAGTTAACGAAGCTATTGTGATGGTGCGGGAAGATTATCCTGGCGATCCACGTTTGATTGCCTATGTTGTAGGAGACGGGGATGCTCAAAAGTGGCGTGATTATCTCAAGGACCAACTACCAAATTATATGATTCCATCCTATTTTGTTGGATTAAATGCATTTCCACTCACTCCTAATGGGAAAATTGATAGGAAGGCTTTACCAGCACCAGAGAAGCAGGAGATAGCAAGTTGTTATATTGCTCCTCGTACGTCTACGGAAAAAACAATTGTTTCGATATGGCATGAAGTTTTAGATATGGAAAACATCGGAATTCAGGATTCGTTTTTTGAAATTGGTGGACATTCATTACTTGCTACGCAAGCTGTTTCCAATCTTAAAGAGGCTTTTGGAATCGAGATACCATTGCATGATTTATTTATATTTCATACAGTGCAGCAATTGGCAGAACAGATTGATCAATTGCTCGATAACAAAAATCAAGAAATGCAGAATGATAGTAAGGAGAATGTAAGTCTTCAAGACTATATTCAAAAAGAAGCAGAAGTCAGTAATGATGAAGAATTACTAGAACTACTTAAGCAATTAGAAGAGCTATCAGAGGAAGAAGCACATGGGATATTCGAGAGTAATTTGATTGAGGAAGGGGTAAAAAAATGAGAAGTGATTTACTTGCAAAGCTGAGTTCACTTTCTCCTGAGAAGAGAGCATGGCTTCAGAAGCAAATGCAAAAAAAGGAGAATAAAGAAGCACTCCCGTTGTCTTATGCACAACAACGTTTGTGGTTTATGGACAGATTTAACCCAAACAGTTCTTTATATAATATTCCAACAGTATGGCATCTAAAAGGAAATTGGATACCTGAAGCATTAGAGAAGGGATTCAATCGACTCATTGAACGTCATGAATCATTACGAACTGTTTTTAAAGAAATAGGAGAACAGCCTGTGCAACAAATTGTCGAATTCCTTCCTAGAGCATTACCTGTAAGGGATTACTCTCAACTTCCTCTAAAAGTAAAAGAAAAAGAGGTAGATAGTTTAATTGCGAGAGAAGCGCAAGAACCATTTGATTTAATGAATGGTCCTTTAATTCGTAATCAGCTTGTTCAATTAGAGAAGGATGAATGGTTATTACTGTGTACGATGCATCATATTATTTCTGATGCTTGGTCCATTGGTATATTCATGAATGAATTCCTTGCTTTCTATGAAGAAGAAACGGGTGGAAATCCTGCTAAATTAAGTTCATTATCCATTCAATATGCAGACTTTGCGAAGTGGCAAAAGGAGTGGTTGCAAGGTGATGTGCTAAATCGTCAGCTTACGTATTGGCAGGAAGAATTGTCTGGTGAGCTTCCCATCTTACAACTGCCAGTGGATCGACCTCGACCGGTTAAGCAGACTTACTCTGGGGCTACGCATCACATAATTTTCCCTTATAAATTGCTTAGTCAATTGAAAGATATAAGCCGACAAGAAGGATCCACTTTATTTATGACTTTAATGGCTGCATACCAGAGCTTTCTTGCTCGTTATACAGGACAAAAAGATATTCTAGTTGGTAGCCCGATTGCAAATCGGAACCATAAGGGAGTAGAAGGATTAATTGGTTTCTTTGTTAATACGTTGGTTTATCGATCAGATTTGAGTGGCACCCCTACCTTTCGGGAGATTTTGAACCAAACAAAGAAAAAGGCGTTAAAAGCTTACGAATATCAAGATATACCATTTGAAAAAGTGGTAGAAGCTGTGCAACCTGAACGAAGCATGAGTCATTCCCCTATATTTCAGACCATGTTTACGCTACAGAATATAAAACAAGAACGACTAGATTTGCCTGATAGAAGTATTGAAATGGTAGAAAGTAATATGTCTATTGCTAAATTTGATTTGAGCTTAACTGCCTATGAAGTGGAAGAAGGTCTATTCGTCTCATTTGAATACAACACGGATTTATTTGATAGTAGTACTATTGCACGTATGGCAGGACATTTTGAGAACTGGCTAAATGAAATCACGTATCATCCAGATGAATCATATACAAAGCTGTCAATGTTATCGGATACTGAGCAAAAACAACTCCTAGAAGAATGGAATGATACGGACGTAGTTTATGGTCATGATTGTATGATTCATGAGCTATTTGAGCAGCAAGTTGCACGGACACCTGATGCAGTGGCGGTAGTTTATGAGGGTGGAAAGCTAACGTATCAAGAACTAAATGAAAAATCGAATCAATTGGCACATTTTCTACAAAAACGAGGTATCGGACCTGAATCATTGGTTGGTATATGTATTGAACGTTCTCCTGATATGATTATCGGTCTCTTTGGGATTTTGAAGGCAGGTGGGGCTTATGTCCCACTGGACCCAAGTTATCCTGAAAACCGCCTGAGATATATTTTGGAGAATTCACAAATTCAAGTGCTGCTAACAAAAGAGGCACTACAGGACTGGTTACCTAAAGATATTCAAGCAATTTGTTTAGACCGGGATCAAGTGATGATTTCTAAAGAGAGTAATTTAGCTCCGGTAAGTGGAGTAACAGCAAATAACTTAGCCTATATTATATACACTTCGGGTTCGACGGGAAATCCAAAGGGGGTAATGATTGAACATCATTCCGTCATCAACCGCCTACAGTGGATGCAGAAAAAATACTCATTGTCCGAGGAGGATACAATCCTACAAAAGACACCGTTTTCATTTGATGTTTCTGTATGGGAATTATTTTGGTGGTCATTTGTAGGAGCACGTGTTTGTTTACTTCCACCAGGAGGAGAGAAAGATCCTGCGGTGATTGAGGAGTATATTGAACGATATCGCGTGTCCACCATGCACTTTGTTCCGTCGATGTTATCTACTTTCTTAGATTATATGGAACTATATAATTCGAAAAGGGATGTATCGTCTTTAATTCAAGTTTTTACTAGTGGAGAAGCGTTAAACACTGAGCAGGTTCGCCGGTTTAAGGGGATCTTTTACAATGTTCAGCAAACAAAGTTAATTAACTTGTATGGTCCTACTGAAGCGACTGTGGATGTGACTTATTACGATTGTGATTTAGAAAAAGAAGCAATGCTTATTCCGATTGGTCGTCCGATTGATAATACAGAGTTGTATGTGTTAGATCAATATCAACAAGTGGTCCCGATTGGTGTGGCAGGGGAACTTTACCTTGGAGGAGTAGGATTGGCACGTGGCTATTTCAATCGACCGGATTTAACTACTGAACGTTTTATTCCGCATCCTTTTAAGGACGGGGAACGATTATATCGAACGGGTGACTTGGTGAGATATATGAATGATCGTAACTTAGAATATATTGGAAGAATAGATAACCAAGTTAAAATTAGAGGATTCCGAATTGAATTGGGAGAAATTGAAGCAGCTTTACATGATCACTCATCTGTAAAAGAGGCAGTCGTGTTGGTGAAGGAAGATCGACCAGGAGATAAGCAGTTAGTAGCTTATGTAGTGGGTGAAGGGGATACTGGGGAGTGGCGTGAATATCTCAAGAAGCAATTACCACATTATATGGTTCCGGCATACTTTTTCCAAATTGAAGGTATGCCACTTACTCCAAATGGTAAAGTGAATCGGAAAGCATTATTGGAATTAGAAGAACAGTTCATAAGTGAAGATATTACTTCATCACGAACACCAGTGGAGGAGCTCATCGTTTCCGTTTGGAGCCAAGTGTTAGGAATAAAAAATATTAGTGTTCAGGATTCCTTTTTTGAAATCGGTGGTCATTCACTACTAGCTACTCAAGTAGTGTCACGTTTACAGGGAATTTTTCAAATCGAATTACCAGTACGTGAACTATTTGAATATACAACGGTGGAGTCACTGGCAAAGCGATTAGAACAGTTACGTAAAGGAGATAAAAAACGAGAGATTCCGCCACTAATACCAATGAAACGAGGAGAAGCTATTCCACTATCTTATGCCCAACAACGTTTATGGTTTATTGATCAATTTACACCTAATAGTGCCCTTTACAATATGCCAATGGTATGCCGTCTTACAGGGAATTGGCTACTTGAAGCATTGGAAACGGGATGGAATCAACTAATAGAACGTCATGAATCACTGCGGACGGTCTTTCAAGAAGTGAATGGTCAACCCGTACAGCAAATTGAACCGTATGCTTTTCAATCAATTCCGAAAACGGATTTAACTATGCTTTCTCCTGAAGACCGAGAAGAAGAAGTTAAACGTTTAATTCAACAAGAAACAGAAGTGCCATTTGATTTAACAGAGGGTCCATTAATCAGGACAAGTATTTTGCACGTGGGAGAGGAAGAATGGATACTCCTTTGTACTCTACATCATATCATTTCAGATGGATGGTCAATGGGAATCCTACTTGAAGAATGGATGGCATTTTATGAGAAAGCAACGGATGGAAAGGTAGCGGAACTTGAACCATTACCGGTTCAATATGCCGACTTTGCTCAGTGGCAAAAAGGATGGCTAAAGGAGGAGGTGCTTGATCAACAACTCCAATATTGGAGGGAAGAATTGTCTGGGGAGCTTCCAGTACTCCAACTTCCTGTGGATCGCCCGCGTCCCGCAATACAAACTCATCACGGGTCGACATACACTATGGTTCTGCCAAGCACGCTACATGATAAATTGAATGAACTTAGTCGAAAAGAAGGGGCTACACTCTTCATGACGCTTTTAGCTGCATATCAAAGTTTTCTATCTCGTTATACGGGACAAGAAGATATTCTGGTCGGAAGCCCAATTGCGAATCGGAATTATAGAGAAATTGAAGGACTAATTGGTTTCTTCGTTAACACGCTGGTTTATCGAGCTAATTTGAGTGGTAGACCGACATTTCAAGATGTACTGTATCAGGTTCGTCAAAAGGCATTAAAGGCGTATGAATATCAAGATATTCCATTTGAAAAAATTGTAGAAGTTGTGCAACCGGAGCGAAGTACAAGTCATTCGCCAATCTTCCAGACTATGTTCATCTTGCAAAATATGAAACAAGAGTTACCGGTGTTATCTAGTAGAAGTATTGAAATGATAGAAAGCCATAATCCAATTGCAAAGTTTGATTTAAGTGTAATGGCAGTTGAGACGGAAGAGGGATTACTTTTTACTTTTGAGTACAATAAGGATTTATTCAATGCTACTACTATTGAACGGATGGCAGGACACTTTGAGAAATGGCTACATGAAGTTTCTCATCGCCCACAAAATCCGTTGCATGACCTGAGCATGCTATCAGAAACCGAGCGTACTTTGTTATTAGAAACATGGAATGACACTGTAATGGAAATGCCTCATCAGGGTCTTATTTGCGACAAATTTGAGGAGCAAGTAGCAAGGCGTCCTGATGCGATTGCGATAGTTGATCAAACAAAACAGTGGACTTATGGTGAATTGGATACACAAGCAAATCAGTTGGCAAATGTTTTACAGCGAAAGGGAGTAGCCCCAGAGTCAGTGGTAGGGGTTTATCTTCCGAGGTCAGCTGAGCTGATGGTAAGTTTACTAGGCATTTTAAAAGCTGGTGGAGCTTATGTCGTTTTAGATCCGTTGTATCCAAAATCAAGGTTAGAATACATGATTGAAGATGCAGGAATTCAATTTGTAGTGACGGCGGAAGGGCAAGAAGGACATTTCGCACACGTCGAAATGGTGAGGTTAGAAGAATTAACGGTGGAAAGCGTAATCGCACCTACACGTCAAATAAATCCAGAGAACTTAGCCTATATTGTTTATACCTCTGGTTCTACAGGAAAACCGAAGGGTGTCATGGTTGAATATCGCTCATTAATGAATATGGTTTCTTGGCATCAGGAAGTTTATCATATTTCAGCAGAGGATCGTGCGACTCAGATTGCAGGGGTTGCTTTTGATTCGGCTGTCCAGGAGATTTGGCCGTATCTAACTGCTGGCGCAGCACTCTACTTGTCAACAGAGGAACTGAGAATTAATCCAGAAGCACTAAGGGACTGGCTCATTGATTCACGAATAACAGCTAGCTTTGCACCTACGCCTATTCTGGAAAGGCTCTTGAAATTATCTTGGCCAGATAAAACGGATCTTCGTTTTATCATTACTGGTGGGGATCAATTAACGCAGTACCCATCTAACGATATTCCTTTTGCGGTAATTAATCAGTATGGTCCATCGGAAAATACCGTTGTTACCACAGATTGTTATGTACCTGTAGGAGTGACAACAGGTACGCCATCGATTGGTCGACCGATTGCGAATACAGAAGTTTATGTGTTAGATTCTCATCTTCAGCTAGTACCAATTGGTGTAATTGGAGATCTCTATATTGGAGGGAAGAGTCTTGCACGTGGATATGCTAATCGTCCGGATCTTACAAAGGAAAAATTTATTCCACATCCTTTCAAGTCAGGAGAACGTCTCTATTATACAGGAGACAAAGCAAGTTATCTTTCTGATGGTAATCTCCAGTTCCATGGACGTATAGATGACCAAGTGAAAATTCGTGGTTTCCGGATTGAATTGGGAGAAATAGAAGCTGTTTTGCAGGCACATTCTTCTGTGAAGGAAGCAGTTGTATTGGTGCGAGAGGATAATCAAGGTAACAAGAGATTAGTAGCTTATGTAGTTGGTGAAGGAAGTGTCCATGAATGGCGAGAACATCTACAGACATATTTACCAAATTACATGGTTCCAACAAACTTTATTGAGATGGAATTTTTACCACTTACACCGAATGGAAAACTTGATTTGAAGGCATTGCCTATACTTAGTGAACAATCCGCTGAAAATACTGTATACCCAAGAACTCCGCTGGAAGAACTTATTGCTTCAGTGTGGAGTCAAGTGCTAGGAATAAGAGACATTGATGTTCAGGATTCTTTCTTTGAGCTCGGTGGTCACTCTCTACTTGCTACACAAGTGGTCTCACGCTTACAGGAAGTCTTTCAAATCAAATTGCCAGTACGTGAACTGTTCGAATATTCAACGGTCGAGGCATTATCGAAACGAATAGATCAGTTACGTAAGGGGAGCGAAAAACGAGAAATTCCACCATTGATGCCGATGGAACGAGGGGAAAATATTCCACTGTCTTATGCCCAACAGCGCTTATGGTTTATTGATCAATTTGCACCTAATAGTGCACTTTATAATATGCCAATGGTATGCCGGCTTACAGGGAATTGGTTACCTGAGGTATTGGAGTTGGGATGGAATCAGTTGATAGAGCGTCATGAATCTTTGCGGACTGTATTTTATGAAGAGGATGGCCATCCTGTGCAGCAGATTCAACCGTACGTTTTCCGTCCGCTTCTGCAAATGGACTTAACTAAGCTTTCATTAGAGGAGCGAGAAAGAAAGTTGGAGCAATGGATTCAAACTGAAGTCGAATCTCCATTTGATTTAGAACAAGGGCCATTATTCCGTGGGAAACTCATAAGAATTTCAGAAGAAGAATGGGTTCTTCTGTGTAATATGCATCATATTATCTCGGATGGGTGGTCGATGGAAATCTTGCTTCAAGAATGGATGGCATTTTATGAGAATGCGATTGGTGAAAAACAAGCAGAGCTGGAACCACTACCAGTTCAATATGCCGATTTTGCTCAGTGGCAAAGAGACTGGTTGAAAGATGAAGTACTATATCAACAGCTTGCATATTGGAAGGAAGAATTATCTGGTGAGTTACCAGTCTTAATGTTGCCAATGGATCGTCCGCGTCCGCCAGTGCAAACCCATTATGGATTAACTCATAATGTTTTGTTGTCACGCTCATTACTGGATAAATTAAACGAACTAAGTCGTCAAGAAGGGGCCACACTTTTCATGACCTTATTGGCATCGTATCAAAGTTTCCTTGCTCGTTATACGGGACAAACGGATATTATTGTTGGTAGCCCAATTGCAAATCGAAATTATCGAGAAATTGAGGGGCTGATTGGTTTCTTTGTCAACACTTTGGTTTATCGAGCTGATTTAAGTAATGCACCGGCATTTCAAGAGTTGTTATCTCAAGTACGGATAAAAGCATTGAAGGCGTATGAGTATCAAGATGTTCCGTTTGAGAAAATTGTAGAGGTTATCCAACCTGAACGAAATACAAGCCATTCTCCGATTTTTCAAACCATGTTTACTTTGCAAAATACGGGACAGAAGCTACCAGAATTACATGGAAGAAATATAGAAGTAATGGAAAGTAATGCTCCGATCGCTAAGTTTGATTTAAGTTTAACTGCTGCAGAAGTGGAAGAGGGTTTATTACTTAATTTTGTTTATAGAACTGATTTATTTGACAGCTTAACTATTGAATCCATGGCTGAACATTTTGGGAACTGGTTGAATGTAATCGTAGAGAATCCTGATAAATCATTAGCTAAATTGCCTATATTATCAGGATTACAGCAAAAACAGTTGGAAGAGTGGAATAATGGTGCTGTAGCATATCCACAGGAAAGTACAATTCATCAGCTGTTTGAAGAGCAAGTAAATCGTACACCTGATGCGGTAGCAGTGGTAGATGAAAAACAGCAGTTAACGTATCGAGAGCTGAATGAAAAAGCTAATCAATTGGCCCACTATCTTCAGCAATGCGGAATTGGGAATGAATCATTGGTTGGAATTTGCTTTGAGCGTTCAGTTGAGATGGTTGTTAGTATTATGGGGATTTGGAAGGCTGGAGCAGCCTATGTTCCATTAGACCCATCATATCCAGAAAGTCGCCTACGATATATTTTGGAGGACACTGGAATTCAAGTATTAGTTACGAACGAGTCATTGAAAGATTGGATACCTAAAGAAATCAAGATAGTTTGTCTAGATAGGGATCAAACAATGATTTCGCAAGAAAGCATTCTTTCACCAAAATGTGAAGTAACAGGAGAAAACTTAGCGTATGTTATCTATACTTCAGGATCAACGGGGAATCCAAAGGGTGTCTTGATACAGCATCATTCTGTAATAAACTTGTCGCATGGTTTACACAAAGAGGTTTTCGAACATGAGATACCATGTAACATGCATGTCGGTTTAAATGCGTCAATTGCCTTTGATGCATCTATCCAGCAATTACAAATGCTGCTTTATGGTTCAAGTTTGTATATTATTCCAAGCGAAGTACGAAGTGATCCGGAGCAGTTTGTAGCTTATATTAGGGAGAACAAGTTAGAAATCTTTGATATAACACCTTCATTGCTTCAATTACTTATAGATGTCGGATTGTTAGAAACGTGCGATGGCGTTCATGTTCCAAGTAAGGTACTGGTTGGTGGTGAAGCGATTATGCCGTCATTATGGGAACAGCTAGTAGAGACTGATAAAATCCAGTTTTATAATGTATATGGTCCTACAGAATGTACGGTTGATGCAACATGCTATCATATCAAAAAAGATAGTAAGAGAGTAACAATTGGGCGTCCATTGCCTAACATCCAAACTTATGTATTAGATAGAAATAGGTTGCCAGTTCCAGTTGGTGTGATGGGGGAACTTTATATCGGAGGAGCAGGTCTAGCAAGGGGGTACTTGAATCGTCCAGAGTTAACATCCGAACGATTTATTTCTCATCCATTCAAAGAAGGCGAGAGGTTATATAGAACAGGTGATCTTGTGAGATATCTTCCTGATGGTAATATAGACTACTTAGGAAGAATGGATAATCAAGTGAAGATTAGAGGATTTCGAATTGAACTTGGAGAGATTGAGTCGACTTTACAAGAGCATGACTTGGTAAAAGAGGCAGTTGTAATGGTTAGGGAAAATCAGTCGGGAGATAAGAGGCTGGTAGCTTATGTAGTGGGCGAAGGCAGTTTAGAAGAATGGCGAGAGTATCTTAAAACAAAACTGCCAATCCATATGATACCTTCCTACTTTGTCGAAATGAAAGAATTACCGCTAACCATAAATGGAAAGATTGATCGGAAATCGTTACCTATACCAGATTATCAAGGAACACAAGAAGGATACGTGGCCCCAAGAAATGAACGTGAACATAAGCTTTCTATCATTTGGGAACGTGTGCTAGGTTCAAAACGTATTGGTATGAATGATAACTTCTTTGAAATTGGTGGAGATTCAATTCTTAGCATTCAGATTGTCTCGCGCGCGAAGCAAGCTGGTTTACAATTGACACCAAAACAAATATTTGAACACCAAACGATTGCTGAGTTGGCGCAAGTAGTGAAAGAAGAACAAGGTGTACAAGCTGAACAGGGAATTATAACTGGAGAGACGATACTTACACCTATTCAGCAAAGGTTTTTTGCACAAAATCATCCTAACCCACATCATTGGAATCAATCCATGTTCTTTAGAACGAAAGAGAAATTGGACATAGGATCACTGGAAAAAGCGGCAGGTAACCTTCTACTTCATCATGATGCTCTGCGTTTAAGATATGAACGTTTATCTAATGGGGTTTGGAAACAGTGGAATGAAGGAATAGAAGAACAATCGATGTTTACTGTCATTTCATTAGACGAAGTGCCGGAAGCTGATTGGCATCAGGTTATTCAAAAAGAGATTAATGTTGCACAAGAAAGTTTGAATTTACATGATGGTCCGCTAATGAGAATGGTGTATTTTGATGAAGGTGAGCACGCTGGCCGATTATTTTGGACAATTCATCATTTAGCCGTGGATGGTGTTTCTTGGCGAATTTTATTGGAAGATTTGCAAACAGCATATACGCAAGTAGTCCAAGGTCAGAAAATTCAATTACCTATGAAGAGTACATCTTTTAAAGAATGGTCGGAGAAATTACATCATTACGCTGAAACTGGACTATCAAAAGAAGTGCTACATTACTGGGAGGAGCAGGCTGAACAAGACGTAGTTAAATTGCCGGTAGATGGTACTATAAGTAATCCAGTAAGCGCAGTAACTGAGGAAATTACTGTGGTGTTAAATGAGAATGAGACCCGTATGTTATTGCAAGAGACTTTAAGCACTCACCGTGTCCAAATCAATGAAGTATTATTAGCAGCATTAGTACAAGCTACGGCAGCATGTACGGGGCAGCCGATATTGAGTGTAGATTTAGAGGGACATGGTCGAGAAGAGATTATTAAAGAGGTTGATTTATCGAGAACTGTGGGATGGTTTACAAGTATTTACCCAGTTCATTTAAATATTACTAGTGCTAATACCCCAATTGCAGCATTAAAAGCAGTTAAAGAACAAGTTCGCAAAATTCCTAATAAGGGTGTTGATTATGGGGTGTTGCGTTACATGAGCGCAACAATGTGTGAGCAATTAAGCTCCCAATATACACCGTCTATTAGTTTTAACTATCTTGGACAATTTGACCAAATGTTTTCTAGCGATGCAATGTTTATTCCGGAGAACGAATTTAAGCGTTTAGATCATGCTGCCGGTTCCAAGCGATCGCATGTAATTGATGTAATTGGGGTTGTAACGGATGGAAAACTTCAGTTCACTTGGGTATACGATGTTGGACAATTTGCCAAATCAACGATTCAAAGTATTGCACAGAATATGCTATATCAACTGAGTAAATTGATTCAATTTTCAGATAGAGAATCTGCACTGACCATTTCGGATTTTGCAATGGCTAATCTTAGCCAAGAAGGTTTGACAAATGTACTAAACAAAATGCATCGCGGAAAGAACAATCAGATTACTGATTTATATCCACTATCACCTTTGCAAGAAGGTATGATTTTCCACACATTGCATGACCAAGGGGATGAACATGTTGCACCGTATATAGTGCAATTGAGTTTTATGATTCGAGGAAAAATGAATATTCCTACATTTGAGCAGGCGTGGAAATCTGTAATTCAGCGGCATGAAATTTTTCGTACAGCATTTGTATGGGACGAAATTGAAGAACCTGTACAAGTGGTGTATGAAAATATCCCATTTAAAGTGAACAAAGAAGACTGGCGTACAATGACAAGTGAAGAGATAGAGGAAAAAAGAAAAGTCTTTTTGGCATTAGATCGAAAACAAGCCTTCCAATTTGATGAAGCACCATTGATGCGGGTAACAGTCATTCAAGAAGGTGAGGAAGAATATCGGATTGTTTGGACCCATCACCATATTTTACTGGATGGATGGAGTTTACCATTAGTATTTAATGAATTACTTACAGTCTATCAGAAGAGAATGAATGGAGAAACTGTGAAGTTACCTAAGTCCTCACCATATAAGAAATATATCCAATGGTTAAGAGAGCAAGATAAGGAGCAGGCGGAACAATTCTGGAGAGAGAAGCTAAAAGGTTTTACTGCGCCAACTTTGCTGGGCTTAGAAAGTAAAGAGGAAGAAAAAGGTTACACAGAGAAGGTTACGTATTTATCAGAAGAGCAGACTCAAGCGTTACAAGGATGGGCGAAACGCAATAAACTTACTTTGAGTACAGTAATTCAAGGTGCATGGGCATATCTCATGAGCCGATATAGTGGAGAAAATGACATTGTTTTTGGTGTAACAAGCTCAGGGCGTTCTACGGAGATTATTGATGTTGAAAACATCGTAGGTCCTTTCATTACAACGTCACCGACGCGAATTCAATTGATGGATGATATAAAATTAATAGATTGGTTGCAGAAGATACAAGAGGAAGAGATAGAAAGAAGACAATATGAGTATGCTTCTTTGACAGAGATTCAGGGGTGGAGTGAGGTTCCTAGAGGTACACCGCTGTTCAATTGTTTATATGTGTTTGAAAATTATCCAGTGAAAGAAGAATCTTCAGAAAATCTGGAAATTAGTGAATTGAAAGGGGTAGAACAAACCCACTACCCATTAGGATTGGCTGTAGTTCCAGGAATCCAGTTATCGTTAAAGTTAATGTATGACCGTAGTAAGTTTAATAGAGTCACCATTGAACGAATGCTGGGTCATTTACACAAAGTGTTAATGCAAATGCTCAAAAACATTGATCAAAATCTATCGGAACTAGTATATATTACGGAGGATGAACAAAGAAGGCTATTGGAAGAATGGAATAATAATACTATATCCTATCCACGTGAGAATGTAATTCATCAACTATTCGAAGAGCAAGTAAATCGTACACCTGACGCGGTGGCAGTGGTAGATGATAAACAGCAACTAACGTATCGAGAGCTGAATGAAAGAGCTAATCAATTAGCCCATCATTTACAGAAATGTGGAATTGGGACAGAGTCATTAGTTGGCCTCTGCTTTGATCGATCAGTTGAGATGGTTGTTGGTCTCATGGGGATTTGGAAGGCTGGAGCAGCCTATGTTCCATTGGATCCATCGAATCCGGAAAGCCGTCTGCAATATATTTTAGAAGACACGGGAATTAAAGTGTTAGTTACAAATGCGTTATTACTAGGATGGATACCTAAAGATATCAAGACAGTTTGCCTAGATAGGGACCAAGCAATGCTTTCTCAAGAAAGCAAACTTTCACCAATATGTGAGGTAACAGGGGAAAACTTAGCGTATGTTATCTATACTTCTGGTTCGACAGGGAATCCAAAGGGGGCTTTAGTACAGCACCATTCTGTAATAAACCTATCCTATAGTTTACAAAAAGAAGTTTTCTCACATAAGATACCTAGTAATATGCGCGTCGGTTTGAATGCGTCAATTGCCTTTGATGTATCTATTCAGCAATTACAAATGTTGCTTTATGGTTCAAGTTTATATATTATCCCAAGTGAAGTTCGCACTAATCCGGAACAATTTGTGTCCTATATTAGGGAGAATAAATTGGAAATGTTTGATATGACACCTTCATTACTTCAATTACTTATAGATGGAGGATTGCTAGAAATAAGTGCTGATGTTCATGTACCAAGTAAGGTATTAGTCGGTGGTGAAGCAATCATGCCGTCATTATGGGAACAGCTAGTAGAGACCGAAAAAATTGATTTTTATAACGTATACGGTCCTACAGAATGTACGGTTGATGCAACGTGTTATCATATTCAAACAGATAGTAAGAAAGTTACAATTGGACGTCCGTTGCCGAACGTTCAAACTTATGTATTGGATAAAAATTTGTTACCTGTTCCAGTTGGTGTAACAGGTGAGCTATATATCGGTGGTGCAGGTATAGCGAGAGGATACTTGAATCGTCCAGAATTAACGGCAGAGCGATTTATCCGTCATCCATTTAATGAAGAAGAGCGTTTATATCGTACGGGAGATTTGGTTCGTTATTTACCTGATGGTAATTTAGATTACTTGAGAAGAATTGATAATCAAGTGAAAATTAGGGGCTTTCGTATTGAACTTGAAGAGATTGAAGCGAATCTAGAGAGGCATCCATTGATAAAAGAAGCAGTAGTTTTGGTAACAGAGGATAAATTAGGAGAGCAGAGATTGATTGCTTATATAGTTGGAGATGGAAGTATGCATGATTGGCGTGAATATCTCAAGAAACAAGTACCGAATTATATGGTTCCTGTACACTTTATTAAGATAGACGAGATTCCTCTTACAACGAATGGAAAAGTTGATAGAAAGGCATTGAACAATTTAACTATTCAAAGAGAAAATAACTTCTCTACACCAATCATTCCAAGGGATGAAATTGAATATCAGTTGATTAAAATCTGGCAGGATGTGTTACAGATAGAAGATGTCTATATAAATGATGATTTCTTTAATAGAGGGGGACACTCTCTCCTTGTAATTAAATTAGTTTCAAAAATTAGGGAGAAGTTTGGAAAAGAGATTAAGGTGTCTACATTGGTTAAGAATCCAACAGTAGAAGGAATCGCATGCCTTATTCGTGATAAACATGATATGACGAAATCAGTATCAGCACTGGTTCCACTACAAGAATCAGAGAAAATACCTTTCTTTTGCGTTCATCCGTTTATGGGAAATGTATTTTGTTACATTCAACTAGCAAGATTGCTTAAGAACCACTGTTCATTTTATGGTCTACAGAATCCTCTCATAGAAAAGAGAGAAATTGATGATTTGACCTTGCCGGAAGTAATTCAACTTTACATTGAAGAAATAAAACGTGTTCAGCCAGAAGGCCCATATCGTCTTGGAGGATGGTCTTTAGGCGGTGCAATTGCTTATAAAATCGCAACTGTATTAAGGAATCAAGGAGAGGAAGTTGAGTTTTTGGTACTAATGGATACTAAAGTACCTTCAGAGCAAGATCGTAAAACAAGGGAGGATATGCTCTCATATATATCTGAACATTTCATTTCCAGAGATCTTACTGAGCAGGAAGAAGGCCTCGTCCATAAGCAAGATATGCTTGTGGAGCAATTAATTATGGAAGGAGTACTCCCGCCTGATGCAAATCTTATGAATTTGAAGCAAGTTATCAATGCTCATAGGAAATGCCTGAACTTAATGGCAGAGAATGATTTGATACCATACTTTGGAGAAGTTATCTACTTTAGTGCTGAGGAAGGAAAAGAGTTATTTACAGATTGGGGACCTTTATTAAGAGGAAGAGTAAATAAGTATTCTGTTCCTGGATCACATGAGGAAATAGTAGACTTCCCCGCAGTTGAAAAGGTAGCTAAGTACCTATTGAATGAATTTGAAGGGATAAAAGAAACATCCCTTTCATTAACTGAAAAGTAGAGAGTGCAAAAGATGCAACACTATGAACGAAAAGGGCAGCCCAATAACTGCAAATAAAGTGTAGGCAATAATGAATATATCAAGAGTATTACTTTTTAAGAGGATAATGGAAAATTTACTTGATAGAGACATAGAAACCTATATGAGTTGCTCATAGAATGATGTAAATGCTCTCCATTTTTTGTAATAGAAGCTAATGCTTTGATGATATTACTGAGGAAAGGTGTATATTTTCATTGATATGTAAATATGCACCTTTTCTATTGTATTTGCAATTTAATAAAGTTAATTTGAATTTATGTAACGCACATATATGAAGCCATCCTTTAAAAAAGGAAGTGATTTATCATACACATTCAAGCTGTGAAAATACCAAAGAATATTGAAAGTCATTTGTTTAAGCAACTTAGTAACTTGGTTTCAAATGAGAAGAAAAAACAAATGAAGCGTTTATTAAACTCATGCGACGTTAATAGGACCCTGATAGGGGATTTACTAATCCGATCTCTAATCTGCCAAAAGTATAAAATTAATAATGAAGAAATTAGATTTATATATAATGAGTATGGAAAACCTTTTGTTGAAAATTTTTCTGACTTTCATTTTAATCTGTCACATTCAGGAGAATGGGTGGTTTGTATTACTGCTAATTTTAATGTGGGTATTGATATAGAAAAGGTTTCAGAGATAGAGGCTCTTAAATTAGCAAATGAATTTTTTTCAGAGGAAGAATTTTATGATATATCTAATATAAATTCTGATGAACAAATTAATTATTTTTATGATTTATGGACATTAAAAGAAAGTTATATAAAAACGATTGGAAAAGGGCTTTATATCCCGTTAAATTCATTCTCTATAAAAAAAGAGTCACCAACTTTAATTTCATATAAGTATATACCTCAAAACTTTTACTTTAGACAATATAACATTGAGCCAAATTATAAGATATCTGCTTGTGCAACAAGGGATGAATTTCCCCAAGAGATAATAATTGAAGACATTTATGCAATTTGCCAAAATATATACAAATTTGAAAGTAAGGAGAAAATCAATGCAGAAGACTAAACTTTTTTGCTTTCCACATGCTGGGGGATCTGCGTTTAGTTACGCAAAATGGAAAAATCACTTTAATCCATATATTGAAGTAGTCCCGATTGAGTTAGCTGGTAGAGGATATAGAATTGAAGAAAACTTGTACCAAAGTATGGAAGAGGCAGTAAATGATGTCTACAATAAAATAGTTATGCAGATAGATGATTCGCCCTACATTCTATTCGGACATAGCATGGGAAGTTTGATCGCCTATGAAGTAGCCAGAAAAATAAAAGATTCAAAAAACGTATCGCCTGAATTTCTTGTTTTGTCCGGTAGAAATCATCCAAATAGTAAAATAAAAAATATCCGACATAATCTTTCTAATGAGCAATTTAAAAGAGAAGTTATTGCAATGGGAGGTACACCGTCCGGGGTACTTCAATCAGAAGAATTAATGGAGATTTTTCTCCCAATTCTAAGAGCAGATTTTAAAATTGTCGAGACATATATTCATGACAATAATATACAACCATGTGATATTGATTTTCTTATATTTAATGGGGAAAATGATGAATTTACTACATATGATCAAGTAATAATATGGGAGCAATATACAAGTAAAACGTGTACTCTTTATTCTTTTGAAGGTAATCATTTCTTTCTAAATGAAAATATTGAAGAAATAGCAAAGAGTATTATAAGAAAGTTAGATTCTAAAAGATTATCAAATAGTTTTTAGAGGTTCTCTAAGTATATTCATGGCTAAGGAACAAAATATTAAATATGAAAAATAAAGGAACTGCTGAAATATCATTGAATAAGGGCATTGAAGCCTAAACGAACTTTTTAAAGGTAGGAAAAAAGACTCATTGAATCGTAAGAGTTACTTCCCTTATTTATCTAAAAAAGTGATGCAACTTATTTGCATCACTATTTAAAGTTTTATCAGAGAGTAATTTAACGTCTCCATATCTATCTGTATATACTCTGTACCTTTCTTAATTCTTCCATCTTGAAAATAATCAGGGGTAGGATTTTTTTGATAAATACGTGTATTCGACTTGATACGAGAGATATAGTAGGCCTCCTTATCTTGTATATATTGAAGGTCTTTCAAATGAAAATAACCTAAATCTCGGATACATAAATCATTCGCTGTCACAGTTGGGGCACACAGAGAGCCGTAAGTGCGATCATGTTGTGTACCTGGGCCTGTATGAATATGTAGGAACTGTCCACTTAACAAATCATACTCAAGTTGAATTTTTATTCCAGCTGTATGGCTGCATCCTCCTGCACCTGGATAAACCGATGAAAATACATCTGGGAGTTGAAATGCAGTTGAATCTAAAATACGAACACGCTTGAAAACAGAAGTGTATGGCGAAGAAATCGGCATAGATGCGTCCATTTTTTTGTTTAGTAGTTCAGCTAGTAGGCGTTGTAAAAGTTGGACAGCCGCCTCATTAAACCGTTGATTCAGTCCTTCAGGACTGATGAGCACTTCTGTTGATGCTTCTAAACAGCTACATAACTGAGTTAAAGAGGTTTTAGCGACATTTTGACTCATCCATACACATAAAGCTACTAAATCTTGTGCTTGATACTTACTTGTTCGCTGTACAAATCCAACATCTCTAGCTAGATTCTGTAAGGTATTTGAGGATAAAAGACTCTTAATCTCCTGTGCAAATAATTGTAAGTCATCAGATACAGAATTAGACATACAAAAAACGCCATCCTTTCCTATAATTCTACAGTAAGAATAACGTCTTTTTTGCTTAATGAACAGTGTGAAACCTTAGCTTTATGGCAATGTGACGGTACCTCATTTAGTCGTCTGATAACATTACATATTTACATAATTTTCGTTATCGAAAGTTACCGTATTCATGTTTTAAAAGAGAATATACCTTAGAATCGCAATACATACCATTGATCATTACACTTTGTCTTAATGTTCCTTCATATGTCATTTTTAGCTTTTGCATAACTCGTTCAGACGCTGTATTCCTTATGTCGCATCTTCCTTCAATACGATTTAAATCTAATTCTTGAAAGCCAAACTTTATTAGTTCTTCTAAAGCTTCAACGATAACTCCTTTTCCCCAATACAGTGGGTTAATAACGGCTCCTAAAGAAGCGCTACTGTGTGATAATTTCCAGATGCCACAGGTGCCAATAGCTTTCTGATCCCCCTTAAAGATAATAGACCATATGAAAGACTTACCTTTCTTAGCTGTATCCATCGTATTTTCTAAAAAAATACGAGTTTCATCTTTATTCTTATGTACCTCTCGAGGTACATATGTAGTTGTTTGAGGATCCGAATAGACTTCAAATAAATCATCTAAATCATGAAAATCTAGTTTTTTTAATAAAAGACGCTTTGTTTCTAATTTTGGGATTTTATATGTATCTTCCATACTCTCACCTCAGTTAATCGTTATTTATATATTATATACCTTATTCATGTAAAGTTTACATAACCTATCATTATAAGTAGTCAACAATCAATAGAATTTTCGTTATGGGGGGATTTTGATTTTTTAGGTTGATAGCGATGGGGTCACCATATCAAAAAAAGATAATTGTGCGTTTAGACATATTTTTCAGCCACTTCCTGTTCGTTAAGGAACTCATTATTTTTTTACAGTTTTTTATTAAGAAATTCTAAATAACTAATTATAATAGGTGAAGAAAACGATCAATAGTTGGGGTACGGAAAGGATTCGAATTTACATTCTTTCTCAATACATATCATGGATAAATAAAGTAAAATATGGGTTGGGGCTATGTCTCATGTTGTGTTAATCCTAACAATAACTAAGGGTACATAATATGCTTTCATACCTTTGAATAATTTTGTTATAGAAGGGATGGAGATTTAACTGGCTCAAATTGTTGGTATTGATAGATACCTTTGTACTGGGGCTTTAATCTATATGCGTGAGGGCCTTTCCCTAAGTCTTTTCAGGAAGTAAGGATCAGTAAGCAAACACTTATACAATATGAATAGAGGAGAGGAATGCCTTATGAAAATACGTATTCAAATTACATGTGCAAGTCTGGCCCTTGTAATAGCTGGAAGTTCCCTGTTATATACAACACCAACCTCAATTGTAAAAGCAGAGCCTACTCAAAATGTATCTAGTTCGTTACAAACAAATACTCAACGAGATCGTACTTCCGTCAAGCAAGCAATGCGGGATACATTGCAACTTGGATACCCGGGGATACTTGCTAAAACTTCTGAGGGTGGAAAAACGTGGGGGTATGCCGCTGGAATAGCGGATCTGAGAACCAAGAAACCAATGAAAACAGATTTTCGCTTTCGCATTGGGAGTGTGACGAAGACGTTCACCGCAACAGTTGTACTTCAATTAGTTGGAGAGAATCGCCTGAAGCTAGACGACTACATCGAAAAATGGTTACCTGGTGTCATTCAAGGAAATGGATATGATGGTAACAAGATTACTATCCGGCACATATTGAACCATACAAGTGGTATCGCTGAATACTCAAGGTCAAAAGACGCTGATTTTACGGATACAAAAAAATCGTATACGGCTGAAGAGTTAGTGAAGATGGGGGTTTCTCTGCCTCCAGACTTTGCTCCAGGAAAGGGCTGGTCTTATTCAAACACAGGATACGTATTACTGGGCATTCTTATTGAAAAAGTAACTGGAAACAGCTATGCGGAAGAGGTTGAAAATCGAATTATTGAACCACTTGAATTGTCGAATACATTCCTACCAGGCAACTCAAGTGTTATTCCAGGCACTAACCATGCCCGTGGATATGTCCAACCAGACGGAGCAAGTGAGCTAAAAGACGTTACTTATTATAACCCAAGTGCAGGTAGCTCTGCTGGAGATATGATTTCTACTGCTGACGACTTAAACAAATTCTTCTCTTACTTGCTCGGTGGCAAATTACTGAAGGAACAGCAACTAAAACAAATGCTTACTACAGTTCCTACAGGAAAAGAAGGAATCGATGGATATGGTCTTGGAATCTATGAAACTAAGCTGCCAAGCGGTGTCTCGATATGGGGACACTCAGGTGGCATTCTAGGGTTTACAACTCTAGTTGGAGGTACACTTGGAGGCAATCATACGTTGGTCGTCAATTGGAATAGTTTGGGTAGAACTGGCAGTCCTAATCCTTTTAAAAATATTTTACTTGCTGAATTTAGCAAGTAGGAAAAAAGGAAAAACTTATCGTAGTTTTCATAGTTAAAAATATACTTTTCTGTTTCAAAAGCCCCAACTTATTTTCAAAAAAAATAAGTTGGGGCTTTTTTGTTTTGGTGGCGTTTATTCTTCTTAAGTTGACGGCCATGTAAGGTGACCCCCTATTATAAATAGTATGACATTAATTTTTCTGTTTATTTATATAATGTATAATTGCATTATGTAAAAATTCAGCTAAGTCTTCATTACTAAATTGATTTATGTAATTTTTAAATCGATTATCAAATTTATACGCATTTGCAATACATGTCAACATTTCAGAATCACATACAATAGATTGTTCGAGATAACTTTTCCACTCTACAATTAATTGCTGTACTTCATCGGAAGTAGGTGATTGATTAATATAGGAAGCAATTTTTCTAAACACTCTTTCCATTTTTTGTTCGAATTCATGAAATAAGTTCGCTTTTTCATTAGGAGAGAGATTTTTCAATTTCTCCTCAAATTCTTTGTATTTTTCTGTTTCCCCATAGATGTATTTCGCTTCATGAGTATATTGTTCTTGTAATGGTAAAATGGATGAATTATTAAAAATATTTAAGTTGTAGATATCCTTTCCTGATACATACTCATCTACCGCAGTAATAACTGCTTCTAAACGTTGTTTTTTTAACAATAAAGTTTGGTTATGCTTCTTTAATAATTGTTGCTGTTCTTCTCTCGTAAGCTTCAATACATCCGCAATTTCCTTTAGAGAAAATTCCATTTCCTTAAAAAATAGAATAGTTTGAAGCTGTGCTAAACTGTTCCTATCATAGAGTCGATAACCATTATCTGTTAAGTAAATTGGCTTTAATAGATTTATTTTATCATAATATTGTAAGGTTCTTTTGGTTATGCCTGTAATTTGGACAATATCTTTAACCGTTAATAATTGTTTCTTCATCCCAAAATCCTTTTATTTCATCTAGTATTAAATTGGCAGGAATTATTGTGGCTTCAAAGATGTTTTTTCCTATTTTCTCTAAATAGTATTTGATTAAATAGTATCCACAGGCATAACCAGCAGCATAAGGCATATTGACTGGTATATAGTTTTGAAGTTTTGCTAATTCATCACCATAAAGATACGGTGCAATTTTATCAAATCCTGTTAATTGTAATTGTTCCTTGAGCACGGGTTTAATACATCTATTAAGCATTTCCATAGTTGTTTTCGATACCCAAGGACCGAGTAGATCTTCCCCAAAAATAGAAGTAGCAAAGTTTTCTGCTAAACCCTCACTAACAATTAATTCACCTAAAGTAACCGTATGGTCCCACTGAATAAATTGATATCGAACATTATGATTACATTCATGTGCTAAAGCAGCCTTCATTCGAGGTATTGTGTATTCATTTGGCACAAATGTACACAAAATATAACCAGGGATACCTCCATCACCACTATATCCTTCATTTAACATTAATGAAGAGCTATTTGGATCCCCTAATAGAATCGTGAATAAGTAATCAGATACACGAAGGTTCACATCATGCGCTCTAAATAAATGAAGGCTTTTCCTAACAGCTTCTTTACACTCAGACCAAAAAGAATCAGAGGAAATCAATTCTAATTCTGGTGTAATCTCATTTGTAATCTGATTAGGAGAAATGCTCATTATATTATTCAATGTAATAACATCAAAGCCATTTTGCTCCTCAGCTTTAAAAGGAACATATTGAATTTCCCATTTCCCCATAAACGGAGCTAACATTTCTTGTCTGTATAATTCAACCTTTTCCTCTTTTGGAGCTTGTAAAATTTTTCGATATATTTGATCTGACCGTAATGATTTTATATTCATTTCTTTCACTCCTTATTTAATATAGTTAAAATTATGCACTATGACGTTACGTTATAGTCAAGTGGGTTAACTAAAAATATAGCAAGAGAATGGGATTATATGTTTTTTGAAATATATTAATAGGACACTTTCATTTGTAATTACCTTAGCTTAGTTTGGATGTTGAACGTATTTGAAAATGTCTACAAAGCCGAATTTTAAACAACCTTATTGGGGCCCACCACACATCCATTAAGCTATGCTATTGAAATACCCCCTTGCTATCAAGTTAAAAAATCTGTTGTTCTCCAAAACGATAAAAATAAACTTTGGTTCTATAAAAACACAAAATTTTCATTTAGGGGGGACTTAAAAATGTTAGCTTGATAGCCATGTGGTGAGACCCCACATCCATCAACTTA